>NZ_CP058334.1:1927009-2248177 GCF_013391085.1 Natronomonas halophila
TCGGCAGCGGCAACCCGGTCAAGCGACGAGCGGTCGAATCGGTCCTCGAAGCGACTGACGCGTTCGACAGCGACGCGACCGTCGAGGCGGTCCCGGTCGACTCCGGCGTGAGCGAACAGCCGGTCGGCCACGCCGAGACGGTTCGAGGCGCCGAGACGCGCGCCGCGAACGTCCTCGAATCGGGCGAGTACGACCTCGGGGTCGGCATCGAGGGCGGCGTCGCCCGCGTCGAGGGCGCGTCGGGCCTCTTCTTGGTCATGTGGGCCGCCGTCGACGACGGCGAGACGTCGGGCCTCGGGTCGGGGCCGAGCCTCCGGTTGCCCGACGCTATCGCCGCCCGCGTCGAGTCGGGCGAGGAACTCGGGCCGGTGATGGACGACGTGTTGGGCGAATCCGACGTCGCGAAACGGCAGGGTGCGGCGGGCGCGCTGACCGGCGGCAGCCTCGACCGCCAATCGGCGCTCGCGGCGGCCGTCTCGGGGGCGCTCGGGCCGTTCGCGACCGACCACTACTGAAAAAGGAGAGTCGTTATCGGCGATAGCGGTCGAGGCGCTCGGGGAGTTTCTCGGCGACGGTGCCGCCGAGTCGGTCCCGGAGCGCGCCTAGAATCCCGCGGGGCACGAAGAGGACGAAGGCGATGAAGATGAGGCCGAGGTAGAGTTCGGCGCGGCCGTCGACGAAGACGTTGATGAACTGCAGGACGGTGAGGTCACCGGCGCCCGCCGTCAGGACGCTTTCGGGCAGCGCGTCCCGGAGGAAGCGGGCCAATCCGTGGGATTCCGTCGAGAGGATGCCGCGGACGAACTCGTGGAAGAGATGGCCGTAGAGCGCGCCGGCGAGCGTGCCGAACCCGCCGATGATGGCCGCCAGCAGGGCGTCGGCGGTCACGAACAGGTCGAAGGTGTTCTCGGGGGCGACCGACCGCCGGTAGCCGGTAAAGAGCGCGCCGGCGATGCCGGCGAAGAAGCCGCTGATACCGAAGGCGCCCAGTTTGTACCAGAACGTGTTGTAGCCGACCGCCTTCGCACGCTCCTCGTTTTCGCGGATGGCGACCATCACCCGGCCGAACGGCGAGTGGATGATTCGCTGCATCGCGAAGTAGGACAGCAGGACGACGGCGCCGACGGCGTAGTAGGACACCTCGACGGTGCCGAGGTCGAGGCCGGTCCCGAGGACGTTGTCGAAGCTATCGCCGGTCAACCGCCCCAGTCGGAACTGCAGGGCGTCGATACCGGGGATTCCGATGGCGAACCCCTCTCGGCCGACGACGCCGACGCCGTCACGCGGGTTGGAGCCGACGTAATCCCAGTTGCGGATGAAGACGTGGGACACTTCCGCGAAGCCCAGCGTCACCATCGCGAAGTAGACGCCGGTCAACCGGAAGGAGACCGCGCCCACGGCGACCGCGATGAGGAAGGCCACCAGCGCGCCGCCGATCAGCATGAGCATGAACGGCGCATCCGGGGCCAGTCCCGGTATCTTCCCCGTGCCGGCCAGCGCGACGAAGTAGGCACCGATGCCGTAGAACATCGCGTGGCCGAAGGAGAGATAGCCGGTGTAGCCGCTGACGAAGTCGAAACTCATCGCGAAGAGGCCGACGTAGAGCACGACGACCATCGTCCGGGTTCGGGGCAGGAAGACGTCGAGGAGCGCCCCAATCTGGACGCCGCCCACGGTGAGGGTGATGCCGGTCAGGCCGGCGTAGATGAACGGGTAGACGACCAGCGCGGCGACGACGGCGACGTGTGCCGTGTGACTCCCGAGATAACTGCGGAGCGTGTCACCGGTCGACTCGCCGTCGTCGGACTCGGGACTGGCTGCCTCGGGTTTCTCGTCGGGGTCGGGGGCAGCGTCGCTAATGGCCGCCCACCTCCGCGATGCCGAAGAGGCCCTTCGGGCGGGCGATAAGCACGACCACCAACACGAGGAACAACACCAGTTCCGGCAGCCCCGGGAAGTCGATGTAGTTGATGAACAGCCACGTCATCAGGGCGTCGACGAGGCCGACCAGCAGGCCGGCGACGACGGTTCCCTTAAAGGAGCCGAGGCCGCCGATGATGACGACGATAAAGGCGATAAGCAGCGTCTCGACGCCGAGCGGGACGCTCGCGCCGAACCGCGGGTCCCACATGAGCAGGACGCCCGCGACGCCCGCAAGGCCGGCGCCGACGCCAAAGACGACGGTGAAGGCCCGCCGGACGTCGATGCCGAGCGCCTGTGTCATCTCGGGGTCCTCGCTGCCGGCCCGGATGTAGAGGCCGTACCGCGTCCGGGTGAGAAACAGGAAGATGGCGGTGACGACCAGCAGGCCGACCAGCATCTCGAAGAAGAGCAGGCCACGGGCGCTCGCACCGAGGATATCGTATCGGTTCGCGAGGAAGTCGGGCGCGGTCCCGATGGCGGCCTGCCATTCGGTCTGGGGTCGGAGGCCGCCCAACTCGACGACGATGCGTGCGGCTTCGTCGAGGACCAACACGAGGCCGAAGGTAAGCAGAATCTGGAACAGCGGTTCGCGGTCGTAAATCGGCCGGATGAGCGTCACCTCGATGGCAGCGCCGAAGCCGGTCAGTATCGCGAAGACGGCGGCGACGGCGACGAAGAACAGCAACAGGCGCGCGATTTGGCCGGTCCCCGCCGAGACGAGGCCGACCATCACGGCGCCGCCGAGATACGCGCCGAGCATCGTCAGCGACCCGTGGGCGAAGTTGAGCACGCCCATCAGCCCGAAGATGAGGCTGAGGCCGCTGGCGATGACGATGTAGAGGGCGGCCTTCGAGAGCGCGTCGAGCGTGATGCCGATGGGTGCGAAAAGCGGGAGGCCGTCCGCGAGAAGCGACAGACCGGTCATGCGCTGAGATACCTCCGTATCTTCTCGTCGTCCCGCGAGACGTCCTCGGTCGAGCCGGATTCGACGACCCGCCCGTGGTCGAGCAGGTAGAACCGGTCGGCGAGGTCCATCGCCAGCGGGAAGTTCTGTTCGACCAGCAGCACGGTCGCGTCCTCGGCGACCCGCGAGAGCGCGTCGGCGACCTGCTGGACGATTTTCGGCGCCAGTCCCTCGCTCGGTTCGTCGACGAGCAGGAGGTCGTTGTTGCCGACCAGTCCGCGGGCGATGGCGACCATCTGCTGTTGGCCGCCCGAGAGGTCGCCGGCCTCCCGGCCGCGGTGGTCCTCGATTTCGGGGAACGCGCCGTAGGCAGTTTCGAAGGCCGCCTCGACGCTTTCGCCGGGTGGCGTCGCGATACGGATGTTCTCGTCGACGGTCAGGTGCGAGAACATCCGGCGTTCCTCGGGCACCCAGCCGACGCCCTTCCGGGCGACGTCGTGGGTTTGCAACCCCGTCACGTCCTCGCCGCGGAGGGTGATGGTCCCCTTGCGGGGCGGCGTCAACTGCAGAATCGACCGGAGCGTCGTCGTCTTGCCGACGCCGTTGCGGCCGATGAGGGCGACGCATTCGCCGTCCTCGACCTCCAGGGAGACGCCCTGCAGGATGTGGCTCTCGCCGTAATAACTGTGGATGTCGTCGACGTCCAGCAGGCTCATGCGTGTTCACCTCCGGTGGGTCGGCCGGCCTCGTAGCCGCCGAGATAGGCCTCCTGGACGCGGTCGCTGTTGCGAATCGCCATCGGGTCGTCGTCGGCGATGAGCGAGCCCTGATGGAGGACGGCGATGCGGTCGCTGACCTCCATCACGACGTCCATGTTGTGTTCGACCAGCAGGACCGCGTGGTCGGCGGCGATATCGTCGACGAGGTCGGTGAGGTCGTCGATACCGTCGCTGGAGACGCCCGCGGTCGGTTCGTCAAGCAGGATGACGTCGGGGTCGCCGGCCAGCGCGATACCGACCTCGAGGTTCCGTTTCTCGCCGTGGCTGAGCGCCTCGGCGGGCCGGTCGGCTTTCTCGCCGAGGTCGACCCGGTCGAGGATGTCGCGGGCCTCCCGCTCGTATTCCGGGAAGGCCTCGACGTTGCGCCACGCGCGCCAGGAGTCCGCGCCGCCTGCGGCCTGTGCGGCGATGCGGACGTTCTCCAGCACCGTCGACGTCTCGAAGACGTTCGTTATCTGGTAGGACCGGTGGATGCCCGACAGCGCCGTCTCGTAGGGTGCATGGTCCGTGATATCTGTCCAGTCGTCGCCGTCGTGGTACTCGACGGTGCCCTCTGTCGGTTCGAGGACGCCCGTCAGCAGGTTGAAAAACGTCGTTTTCCCGGCGCCGTTCGGCCCGATGAGGGAACAGCACTCCTCGCCGAGGTCGAAATCGACGCCGTCGACGGCGACGAGGCCCCCGAACCGTTTCGTGAGGTTCCTCGTTCGCAGGACCATCGCTTACAGCGAACACCCCATGTCGGGGTGGTCTTCCGGCAGCGTCGTCTCGTCGGCGGGGATGCGGGCCAGCGGTTCGCCCGGCATGATGGGTGCGTCCCAGTTGTCCTCGGTGTTCGGAACCGGGTAGGCGACGGTCATCTCCGAGCGCGCCTGGTTGTTGTATTCCTGGAAGGTGTAGGCGTCGGCACCTTTCGGCGTGTCGGCGACGGTCATCCCCGTGAGCGCGTCGGCGATGTCCGCACCGTCCGTTGACCCGCTCTCGTCGACCGCCTGCACGATGGCGGATGCGGCGGTGAAGGTGCCCGAGGTAAAGAGGTCGGGAACGATGCCGTACGTCGAGGTGTACGCGTCGACGAAGGCGTCGTTGATGTCGTTGTCGTACTGGTTCCAGTGGTAGCGAGTCGTGAACGGCCCGAGTTTGGCGTCGCGAATCTTCTCCTCGGTCAGCGGTTCGCCGAGGACGCGCTGGGCGACGCCGCCGATGGCGTTGGTCGAGATCTGAGTTGCGAAACCGCCGAACATCCGAAGGCCGTAGCCGCCGGAGAGCCCCTCGTCGAGGAAGTTCGGCAGCGTCACGACGGTGAAGCCGCCGATGACCGCGTCGGCGCCCGCGTCGACGGCGTTCTGATAGAGGCCCGCGAACTCGTCGTGGCCGCGGGGGACGAACCGCTCGTCGACGATTTCGATGCCCTCGGATTCGAGGACGTTCCGGTAGTTGCGGGCGACCGCACGGCCGAAGGAGTAGTCCGCGGCCATGATGAACACTTTCTCGACGTCGGTCTCCTGTGCGACGTATTTCCCGCCGGAGAGGGCGTCCATCGCCGTGTTCTCGCTGGCGCGGAAGACGAGTTCGTTACACAGTTCGCTATCGCTGGAGAGGTCCGCCGCCGCGGCGGGTCCGGCCATGTAGGGGACGTTCGCCTCCAGGACGACGGACTCGATGACGCGCCGTGCGCCGTCGGAAGAGCCGATGCCGAACAGCATGTCGACCTCCTCGTCCTGGACGAGGTCGGTCGCGACCGTCTGGGCCTGGTCGGGGCTGAACTGCGAGTCCTCGATGACCAACTCGTAGGTCACGTCCTCGCCTTCGACCGTTTGGGTCCCGGTGGTCGAGGTGTCGATGGGGTCGCTGTCGTGTTTGTGGGCCAATCCGGAGAGAAAACCCCACAGCGACTGCTGGCCGTAATACTGTACGTCGCCGGAAAGCGGCTGCATGACCCCGATTTTGACGGTCCCGCTGGCGCTGCCGTTGCCGTTGCCGTTACCGTTGCCGTCCCCCGTACACCCGGCTAACGCCGAGGCGCCGAGCGTTCCCGCGGCCGTCGTTTTCAGCCACTGCCGCCGCGTCTGTTTCTTTGCCATGTTAGAATTATTCACACATGATGTAGCAAAAGGGGGGAGGTTAACATATCAACTACAGCCGAATCCGGCCGCCTCGCGGCTCACTCCCCGCCGGGCGGGTCCGGCAGGCGGCTGGCGGCGTAGTCGATAGCTTCGCGTCCGTCGTCGATGTGTTCGTAGAGGCTCAAAAACCCGTGAATCTGGCCCTCGTAGTTGCGATGTTCGACCGGGATGCCCGCTTCATCGAGCCGCTCGGCGTAGGCGGTTCCCTCGTCGACCAGCGGGTCGAAGCCGGCCGTGATAACCGTCGCTGGCGGCAGCCCCGAGAGGTCACGCGAACGCAAGGGGAACGCGTAGTCGTTGCCGATGTCGGCCGCCCCCGTGAGGTACTGGTCGAGATACCACTCGACGCTGTCCATCTCGAGAAAGTAGCCGGTCCCGTAGTCGTCGTAGGAGTCGAACCAGTGGACCGATGGCGGGTTGACCGAGGGGTAGATGAGCAGTTGGTGGGCGATATCGGGCCCGCTGCGGTCCCGTGCGGCGAGGGTGACGGCGGCGGTGAGGTTGCCGCCCGCGCTGTCGCCGCCGACGGCGACGCGGTCGGGGTCGCCCTGCAGGGCGGCGGCGTGGTCGGCCGCCCACGCGGTCGCGGCATAACAGTCCTCCAGCCCCGCGGGGAAGGGATGTTCCGGCGCCCGGCGGTAGCCCACCGAGACGACGACACAATCGGCCTCGTTCGTCAGCAGACGACAGGGGCCGTCGTAGGCGTCCAGCGATCCGCGGACCCACCCGCCGCCGTGCAGGAAGACCAACACGGGGAACGGCCCCTCGCCGTCGGGCGAGTAGATGCGGAGCGGTATCGGGCCGTTCGGCCCTTGAATCTCGAGGTTCGTGACTTCGCCGACGGGGTCGGGCGTCTGGGACGCAAAGAGGTCGTCGAGCAACTGCCGGCCGGTCGCAACCGACAGCGTCGAGGAGGGTGGTGAGACACCGGCTTCGAGTTCCTCCAGCAGCGCCCGCGCCTGTTCGTCGAGGTCAGGGTGGCGGTCGGTCATCGACTGCCTCCGTAGGCGAGGAGCCGGCAGCCCCGCGAGGACGGTACATGGCCGAACCTATCTGTGTTTCGTGGTAGCATGACACGACATATGTGATACCGGCATCAAAAACGAGGGGTTGGCATATGAACGGTGGGCGGTCGTCGTGGCTGTTCGGTGGGCCCCGGCTATGGCATCTCGTCGACGTGTTCGAGTGCCTCGACCAGTCCCCGGAGGACCTTCTTCTCGCCGCGGCGCATGTTCTTGGAGACGGCGGTCGTCGAGACGTCGAACTCGTCGGCCAGCGTCGAGAGGGTGGCGTCCCGGGGCGTCTCGAAGTAGCCGGCGTCGGCCGCACGCCGGACGGTCTTCTCTTCGACCTTCGAGAGCGAGCGGGCGGCATCCAGCAGGGCGGTCGCCGCGTCGGCGTTGTGCATCACGTCGAACAACTGGTCGAGTTCGAGGTCGCGGCGTTGTTCGACCTGAAAGTCGTTGTTCTTGTCGAGGGCGTACAGCGTCTCGTCGGCGGTACCGCCGTCGTCGAAGCCGACCTGCCATAGCTCCTCGCCGTCGCGGATATGGAACGGCCCGGTGATGTAGCCGCCCTTCTCGTGGATCGTCTCCATGGCGTCGGTCTGCTCGATAACCGTCCGGATAACGGCGGTATCACCTTTCCGAGTGAACAGCCGGTAGTCGGACATGTTCTCGTGGGCGCGCAGCGCCGACAGGCCGTTGTCGAGTGCCCCCCTGTCTGCCCCCTCGACGAAGAGTCTGGTCTCCAGTTCCTCGGCGGCCGCATCGAGTTGCCAGTGCATCGTCGAGAACGTCACCTCGTGGTCAACGGTCGTGTCGATGAATGGGCAGTCGTACTGCTCCATCTCCATGGTGACGTCTAACATGGTCTTGTCCTTTCGAGGCCACGTATATAACGGTTCTCCACGATTCACCCACCTCCAGTCGGTCCGAACCGTTCTTTGACAGCCACACGGTCGATTTTTCCGGTTCCGGAGTCGGGCAGGCTGTCGACCACCGTCAGCGCGACGGGGACGGCGAAGTCGGCGACCCGCGGTTCGAGGAACGATTCGAGGTCGGCAAGCGTCAGCGAGTCGTCGGCGACGACGACGGCTTTCGGCACCGCGCCGAGGCGGTCGTGGGGGATGCCGAAGACGACCGCCGCCTCGACGTCAGGGTGTTCGACGATGGCGCTTTCGACGCGCTGGGGGTAGACGTTCTCGCCCGCCGTGACGAACATGTCGTCGATGCGGCCCTCGATGTGGACGTAGCCGTCCGAATCGACGCGAGCGAGGTCGCCGGTCGAGACCCAGCCGTTGAAGGTCCGCTCGTCGGCGTCGCCCCAGTAGCCGGCCGCGGCGGCGGGCCCCGCGAGTTCGAGTTCGCCCACCTCGTCGCGGGCGACGGGGTCGCCCGCTTCGCCGACCAGCCGGAAATCGACGCACATCGCGGGTACGCCGACGCTGCCGACCTTTTCTGGCGGGGCATCCTCGGGCATCGCGAAGTTGTTCGGTCCGAATTCGGTGAGGCCGTACCCCTGCGAGAAGTCGACGCCCCGCTCGCGCCACGCCTCGATGACGGGCTCGCGAGATGGGCCGCCGCCGCTCTTGACGAACCGCAACGACGAGAGGTCCGTCGCCGCCCACACATCGTGGCGGGCCATCTCGGCGAGTGCGGTCGGCGTCCCGACCAGTACCGTCGCCGCCTCGCGTTCGATATCCGCCAGCACGCGCTCGGGATGGGCCTCCCGCCGGAGCAGCACTCGCGCGCCCATGCCGAAGAAGGGCAGCGTCAGGATGTTCCAGCCGCCGGTGTGGAACATCGGGAAAACCAGCGGCGTCACGTCGTCGGGACGAATCCCCCACGAGGTAATCGTCGAGAAGGCGTTCCAGTAGATGCTGCCGTGGGTGAGGACCGTCTCCTTCGGCGTTCCCGTCGACCCGCCGGTATGCAAGAGGAGGTGCGGGTCCGACAGCGCCGTCTCGACGGCGTCGAACGTCGGGTCGTACCGGTCGATGCCAAGCGGGTCGTAGCGGTGGTCGTCGTCGGTCGGCAGCGACCGGACGGTGGGGTCAGCGTCGCTCAGGTCGAGAGCGTCGATGAGTTCGGCTTCGAAGGGCGTTTCGACGACGACGACCGACGGCTCGATGTCGGCGACGACGGCCGCGAGGTCGCGCTCGGCGAGGCGGTGTGACAGCGGCGCGAGCAACCCCCCCGTCTTGGCCGTGGCGAAAAAGAGGTCGACCAGTTCGACCCGGTTCCGCGAGAGGACGGCCACCCGGTCGCCCGACCCGACACCCAGCCCCCGGAGCGCGCGTGCGGTGCGGTTCGCCCGCTCGTCGAGGTCAGCGTAGGTGTAGGCCGCGTTGTCGGCGGGTTCCTCGACGGCGACGCGGTTCGGCGTGAGTCGCGCCCGTCGCTGGCTCCACGCGCCGACCCACTCGTAGGGCCGGTCGTCGTGGGTATGCGGGGACGCGTCCGGCTGGCCTCCGAGCATCACGTTTCGGCTCGGATATCGAGCCTCGGTTGGACGGACCGTCCCCCGAGGCGTTGGCGCGGGGCGGCCAGCCGTCGACTGTACAGAACTCGTGTCATACCCTACCACAGCTACTCACCCACTATCAAACCGGAGATTCACATATCAACCCCGTCGTTACCGTAGAGGTACGCCATACCGCGTTTTAGGTGAACGTCGATTTCGGGGACAGGCGTTCAGTCCTCGGGTTCCGACGGTTTCGGCCCCGCCGACGCGGGCCGACGTTAGAATATGAACCTCGGTTTCCATATCGGTCGCTAGCCGATACTGTGGTATGAGTTCGCAACCGGGCTCGGATAGCGACTCCCTGTCGCCGCCGCCCATCACGAAAGAGCGGGTTCTCACGCTCGATGACCCGCGATTTTCGACGGAGAACGTCGCCGTCGTCACCGGCGCGGCCTCGGGTATCGGCCGGGCGACGGCCATCGCGCTGGCGGTCAATGGCCTGACCGTTGTCGGCCTCGATATCGACGAGAGCGGCCTCGACGAAACCATCGAGACGGTCGACTCGCTTGACGCCGAGGGCCGGCTGGTCGCCGCGCCCGCCGACCTGACCGACGACGAGGAAACCGAGGCGGCCATCGAGGCCGCTGCCGAGGAGGGGTCGATTCGATATCTCGCCAACATCGCCGGAATGCAGCATATCGCGTCCATCCCCGACTTCCCGATGGACACCTACGACCGGTTGACCGACGTGATGCTCCGGGCACCGTTCCTGCTGTCGAAACTCGTGATGCCGCATATCCGGGCGACCGACGACGGCGTCGGCGCCATCGGCAACATGTCGTCGATTCACGGCCGCTATGCCACCCGCGACAAGGCGACCTACATCACCGCGAAACACGGTCTCAACGGCCTGACGCGGTCGATTGCTGCCGAGGGCGAAGGCACGCTCCGCGGCTATTCGGTCAGCGTCGGCTACGTGTTGACGCCGTTGATGGCCAACCAGATCGAAGACACCACCGAGGAGCGGGGAATCAGCGAGGACGAAGTCATCGAGGACGTGATGCTCGGGCAGGCACGTACGAAGGAGTTGATGTTGCCGGTCGAGGTTGCGAACCTCTTCGTGCTCGGCTTCTCGTCGCACGCGAAACACCTCAACGGCGGCGACCTGCTGTTCGACGGCGGCTACACGCTCACCTACGAGTGAAACCTGTCGCCCGCTGAAAACGAGCCGGTGACTACAACGACGTGCTGACGCCGACCACCGTCTCCTCGCTTTCGGTCCCGGGGACGCTCAGCCACTCCTCGCCGTCGACGGCGCTGGCCTGCAGCGGCCCGAGCGTGTAGCGGCCGGTCGCCGCCTTCAGGACCGACCGGCGTGTCTCCGTCCGCGTGGTTCGTTCGTCTCTCTCCGTACCGGTATATAGCCCTCTGTGGCCATCACCCCGGTACGTTCAGGTGGGGACGCGGACGGAGGGATACAGCCGGCGACGTACCGTGTGATACCCCTATTATAAACCGGTTTAGTAACCCTCGGGGACCAATCAGGTGATGACGCAGGAGAACTCGCGTCTCGACGGGGTATCGCGGCGACAGGTGATTCTCGGTACCGGTGCGGTCGGGGCGGCCTCGATGGCCGGCTGTCTCGGCAACGTCACCGGGAGCAACGAGGGGGGTTCAGAGCCGCTTACCGCCGACGGCTCCTCGACGGTCTATCCCATCACGAGTCGAGCGGGCTCGCTGTGGAACGGTAACGCGCCCGCGGACGACAAGGAGTACTGGGGCCCCGGACAGTACGATATTGACACCGACAAGAACATGGCCGACTACTGGGCCGGCCTCTACGGCTTCGAACCCAGCGGCGAGGAGGGCACGCCGCCGTTCTTCGTCAGCGTCGGCCTCAACCACACCGGCGTCGGCCTCGAAAAACTCGAACGCGGACAGGTCGACATCGGCGACGCCAGCGCGCCGGTCAGCGCGGAGTTCCCCGACCGGCCGGCATCCGAACTCGAACCCTTCACGGACCACGTCGTCGCCATCGACGCCCAGCCCATCATCGTCAGTTCCGAACTGTACGAAGCGGGGGTCACCGAACTGACCCTCGCGGACGTTCAGGACATCTATCGCGGCAACGTCGAAAACTGGTCGGAACTCGGCGGGCCGGACAAGGAGATTCAGGCCGTCGGCCGCGCGGTCGGCTCCGGGACCGACACCTCGTTCCGCGCGAACGTCCTCGGCGACCCCGACGCCGAGATGCCCGGCGTCGACACCCGGAAGGGCCAAAACCAGCAGGTCAAGACGCTCGTCGACAACTCCGACAACGCTATCGCCTACATCGCCCTGGCGTTCGTCGACGACGCGACGCCCGCCATCGACCTCGAAATCGACGGCCAACTCTACGAGTATCCCGACGACTTCGGGACGCTCGATTACCCGCTGTCGCGGGCGCTGCACTGCTATACGTGGGAAGGAACCTCCGACAAGGAGGCGGCCTTTATCCGGATGATTCTCAGCGACTACGGCCAGCAGATGTTCGTCGAAACCAACGACTACCTGCCGCTGAACGACGACCGCCGGCAGGAGGAAATCGACAAACTGCCCGAGCCGTCGAACTGAGCCGCTGACTGCGAATATTTTACGAGACTCACTCCATGCTCGGCTCTTCATCCCTCGAAGCGATTCCGCGACTCGACCGTCGGACCGACCTCTCCCGGGAGGCCGCGGCGATGCTCGCCGTGCTGTCGGTCAGTCTGCTCGGAACGTTCGTCCTGTTCCTGCTGAACGACCTGCTGGCCGTGGTGCCGCTCGTCGCGTTCCTCGCGGCGGTCGGCTACGGATGGGTCACCCAGCAGGACGTGACCGCCCGCGTGCTGTCGCTTATCGCCACCGCCTCGACGATAGCGATTCTCGGCCTCATCACGGTGTTCATCTTCTATCGGGCGGTGCCCGCCTTCCGGCTGATGGGCGCCCGCCTGTTCGGCTTCACCGACCCCGTGACGGTCTTGGGCGTCTCGCTGCCGGCCGTCGAGACGTTCTGGAGCACCGGGTCGAACACCTACTCGCTGGTGCCGATGATCTGGGGCACGCTCGTGACCACCGCCATCGCGATGGTCATCGCGGGGCCGCTCGGTATCGCGGGGGCGCTCTTTCTCGCTGAAATCGCGCCGCCGATGGTCCGGGAGGTGGTCAAGCCGGGCGTGGAGATTCTGGCCGGCATTCCCTCCATCGTCTACGGCTATCTCGGCTTCGTGACGCTGAACACCTTCCTCTTCGAGCACCTGCGGATGTCGAACCTCGGGAGCCTCTTTCTGGTCGGCCTGGTTATCGGGCTGATGGCGCTGCCGACGGTCGTTTCGGTCGCCGACGACGCGCTCACGAGCGTGCCGGCCAGCATGCGTGACGGGTCGGCCGCGATGGGCGCAACCGAGTGGCAGACGACGAAGAGCATCACGCTCCCGGCGGCGCTGTCGGGCGTTTCCGCCGCCGTACTGCTCGGCATCGGCCGGGCCATCGGCGAGACGATGGCCGCGACGGTCATCATCGGCCACAGCCAGCAACTCCCGCAACCGCTGGCCGACGTCTTCGCGAGCACCGAGACGCTGACGAGCCTCATCGCCAGCCAGTACGGCAACGCCGACGGTGGCCACATGAGCGCGCTGTTCGCGGCCGGTGTCGTCCTCTTCGTCACCGTGCTGGTGTTGAGCATCGGCGCCCGACGCGTCGAACTTCGGATGGAGCGGAAACTCGGGGGTGAGCCATGAGCGGTGAGTACGCCTCGACGCTCGTCACCGACGAGGCGACGCTCGGCGAGCGTGTCGCCTCGACGACGATTGGCCTCGGCCTCCTCGTGTTCGTGCTGTCGGTGCTGGCGGTCGCTCGCGTGGTGACCGAGGAGGCGTCGGTCCTCGGTATCGGCCTCTACGATTTCCTCGCTGGCGGCCTGCTGGCGATGGGTCTCGGCGTCGGCGTCGTCGGCGTCGGGTCGGCACTCGGGCGGGTCGCAACGACGCCCGACGAGACGCCGGGCACGGTCACCGCGGGCGCATTCGGCCTTATCGCGGCCGCCGTCGTCTGGCTGTCGACCGCCCAAATCGGCGCTTTCGGCCCCCTTGGAGGCGTCCCCGCTGGCCTCCTCGCGGGCGCCGTCACGTTCGTCGGCCTCGGGTTGCTGCCGGAGGATCTCGGGTCGACGCTGCCGACGGTTGCGGTTGCGGTCGCGGTCTCTGGGGCCGTGCTGACGAACCTCCTCACGCCCGCGTGGCTGTGGGACCCCGAGTGGCTCTCGGCGGGCTTTTCGGGGTCGATGACGATTCCGGTGCTGCTTGCGGTCGCCGCGCTCCTGACGGCGTGGGCCGGCGCGAAAGCCTACGGCGGCTACGGCAGCGAGGGCCGACAGGCCGGCGCGTACCTGCTGGTCGCGCTGAACGCGCTCGGGATGTTGGCCGTGCTGTTGGCCATCATCCTCTTTATCGTCACGAAGGGCGTCGCCCCGGCCTTCGAGGGGTTCTCGCTGTCCCCCTTCGATTGGCCGTTCGTCCTGAACGGCTACTCGTTCCGGCCGGACGTGGTCAACGGGGTGTTCCCGGCCATCGTCGGCACGATATACCTCGTGGTCGGGGCGACGCTAACGGGCGTCCCCGTCGCCGTCGCCGCCGCCGTGTTCCTCACCGAATACGCCGAACAGGGGCCGTTCGTCGGCGCCGTGGAAATCGCCACGAACGGCCTCTGGAGTACGCCCTCGGTAGTGTACGGCCTGTTCGGCTACGCCTTCCTCGTGCCGCGACTCGGCGGCACCACCTCGCTGCTGTCGGGGATGCTCGTTCTCGGGTTCATGCTGATGCCGCTGTGTCTCATCACCTCACGGGAGGCCATCAAGGCCGTTCCCGACGAATACCGCGACGCCAGCGCCGCCCTCGGCGTCTCCCAGTGGGAGACCGTCAAAAGCGTCGTCGTCCCCGCGGCGATGCCCGGCATCGTCACGGGCGTTATTCTGGGCGTCGGCCGCATCGCCGGCGAGACGGCGCCCATCCTGCTGGTGATGTCCGGCGGCCTGCGCGACGACGCCCCGAACGTTCTCGGGTCCTTCGAGTTCACCTCGGCGCCGCCCTTCGTCGCCAACGACGCGCTGTTGCAGAGTTCACCGGCCCTCCCGTATCAACTGTACGCGACCATCACCTCGGGCGTCTCCGCGGAGAACGCCGTCGAGTACGGCTGGGGCACCGCCTTCGTGCTGCTGGTGGTCGTGCTGTCGTTCTACGCGGTCGGCATCGCCACGCGGATGTACTTCAGACGGAGACTCAACTATGAGTAACACCACACCATTGGAGACGGAACGGACCGATGGACGCGACGACCCCGACGCTGTGCGCGCAACGACGGTCGGCGAGTCCGAGGAAACGATTCGGCCCGCCTGGCGCCAGTACGACTTCGAGGGCGACCCGAAGATGTCGGTTCGAAACCTCGACGTCCACTACGGCGACGACCACGCGCTGAAGGACATCAGCATGGAGATTCCCGAGGAGAGCGTCACCGCGCTCATCGGGCCATCCGGCTGCGGGAAGTCGACGTTCCTCCGGTGTCTGAACCGGATGAACGACCGGATTCGCGCCGCCGACGTCGACGGCGAGGTGACCTACGACGGCGAAGACATCTATCAGGGTGGCGTCAACCTCGTCGAACTCCGCAAGCGCGTCGGGATGGTGTTTCAGGCGCCGAACCCCTTCCCGAAGTCGATTCGGGAGAACGTCTCCTACGGGCCGCGCAAACACGGCGAGGTCCGGACCGGCTTCTTCGACCGCCTGACCGGCCGCGACGACCGCGAACAGCGGGACCGAATCGTCGAGGAGTCCCTCCGGAAGGCGGCGCTGTGGGACGAGGTCAACGACCGCCTCGACGAGAACGCCCTCAGCCTCTCGGGCGGCCAACAACAGCGGCTCTGTATCGCCCGCTGTCTCGCGGTCGACCCCGAGGTCATCCTGATGGACGAACCGGCGTCGGCGCTGGACCCCATCGCGACTGCGAAAATCGAGGACCTCATCGAGGAGCTATCCGAGGAGTACACGGTCGTCGTCGTCACCCACAACATGCAGCAGGCCGCCCGCATCTCCGACCAGACGGCCGTCTTCCTCACCGGCGGCGAACTCGTCGAGTACGGCGACACCGACCGCATCTTCGAGAACCCGAACAGCGACCGCGTCGAGGATTACATCACCGGGAAGTTCGGCTAACCATGTCCCGAGCAGACTACCAGCGACAACTCGACGCCCTCCGCGCCGACGTCGTCGAGATGAGCGACCACGCCGTCGACGGCTGTGCGCGCATCGTCTACATGACCGACCACGACGCGGGGTCGCTCTACTGACGATGAACTCGATATCCGATTCCGACCCGGTGAAACGGAAGGTGCAGTTGGCCGGCGGCTCGACGTTTACCCTCTCCATCCCGAAGGAGTGGGCGACACAGCGTGATATCTCGCCCGGCACGGGCCTGCTCATCTATCCCTTCGACGACCGCCTCGTCGTCGCGCCGGCCGAGCGCAACGACGGCGGCCGGACGACGGTCATCGACGCCGACAGCCTCGACGAGGAACTACTCGCGTGGCGGATGCGAGCCGCCTACGTTTCGGGTGCCGACGCCATCGAGGTGCGCTCGAAGACGGGGCTGTCGACCGCCCAGCGTCGCCTCGCATCGAGCATCGTCACCGACCTCGTCGGGATGGAAATCGCCGAGGAATCAGAGACCGAACTCCGCATTCGGAGCCTGCTGAACGCCGCCGAAGTTTCGCTGGAACGCACCATCGAACAGCTCCGCAATCTCGCGTTGCCGATGCATCGGGACGCCATCGAGGCGGTCCGGACCGACGACGCGGAGTTCGCCGCACAGGTCGCCGCCCGCGATGACGACGTCGACCGGCTGTTCGCGCTCGTCAGCCGGCAGTTCCATCGCGTCCTCACCGACGTCCGGGAGATGGAGCACCTCGAACCCGGCCATCTGCGGGCGTTCGCCCAGTTCCGTATCGCCCGCCAACTCGAACGCGTCGCCGACCACGCCGAACGCATCGCAGCGGTAACCGACCGCCAGCCGGCGGGGCCGCCGACGGAGGTCGCCGACCGTCTGGCGGGGTTCGGCGCGGACGCACGGCGGGTCGTTACGACCGCCCTCGACGGCGACGCCGCGCGGGCGCTGGGGCAGCGAGCCGACGTACTCGATGCGGCGGATACCTTCGACCGCGAACTCCACGACAGCCGCACCGAATCGACGTATCTCTACGGGCGCATCGTCGAACGCGTCCGCCGGACCGCAGAACACGGCGGCAACGTCGCCGAAGTCGTCGCGCTCCTCGATGCGACCGATAACCGATAGGCGCTCCCTTTTCCTGCAGCCGTCGCTGTAGGAGCGGCCGAACTGGTCGTACCGTTCCGGTTACCGACGCGGGTCGCCTACCGGTTCCACGGCGCTTCTTCGAAATCGACGTACCGTTTCTCGC
This sequence comes from Natronomonas halophila, assembly GCF_013391085.1. NCBI lineage: Archaea > Methanobacteriati > Methanobacteriota > Halobacteria > Halobacteriales > Natronomonadaceae > Natronomonas > Natronomonas halophila. The sequence goes on from NZ_CP058334.1 coordinate 1,943,687, forward strand.
GGTCGATGGCGTCGATTCGCTCGATGTCGGCGTCGGTCAGGTCCACGTCGAGGGCGCCGATGTTCTCCTCGATGTGGTCGGCGGATGCGGATTTCGGAATCGCGGCGACCGAGTCCTTCGAGAGCAGCCACGCCAACGCGACCTGTGCGGGCGTCGCGCCGTGGCTCTCTGCGATGTCGACCAGTTCCGGAACCTCGGTGACGTTGCCTTTCGCCATCGGCGTGTAGGCGACCAGCTGGTGGCCATGCTCGCGGGCCAGTGCACGGAGTCGGCCCTGCTGGAGCAGGGGGTGGCACTCGACCTGATGGGCGAACAGCGGCGCATCGAGCGTTTCGATAGCCGCCTCCAGCAGTTCGGGCGTGAAGTTCGACAGGCCGACGTTTCGAATCAGGCCACGCTCGTAGAGGTCGTCGAACGCCGACAGCGTCTCCCGTCGGTCGTAGGCCCGAATCGGCCAATGGACGTACAGCAAATCGAGCGTCGTTACGCCCAGGCGTTCCCGGCTGGCTTCGGCGTGGTCGATAACGTCGTCGTACGAGAGGTTGTCCGGGCTGATTTTCGTGGCCAGAAAGACGTCCTCGCGGTCGACGTCGGACCGCCGGATGCCTTCGCCGACGGCCCGTTCGTTCTCGTAGCCTTCGGCGGTATCGACGTGCCGGTAGCCGCAGTCCAGCGCCGTCGCGACGCTTTCCGCACAGACCTCCGGGTCGGTGTTCTCGTAGGTTCCGATGCCGATGTCGGGGAGTTCCTCGACGACCATACCCCGTATGGAGGCGGCGGTCCCTTGGGTGTTCGTCCTCCAACTGACTGAGCTGTAGAATTTTCTTGCATACGGGTCACCCGTTGACCCGTTGAAAAACCAAACCGGCAGAGGGCCTGGATTAATCGTCATCCGCGATAGCGGATGAATCTGCTTCTGTACCAGTAGCGAGATCTGGTGGCGTTTCGTTTTCGATGACAGCCATCTCTCGGGGGAGTGCTCTGATTTTGATTCCACGCCATTCCCCGTCGACGCCGAGGAGTGCTTGCGAGTAGCCTTTCTCCTTGTCACCCGGAACCGCGTTCTGAACGAACCGCATTTGGGCGTGATTCAAATCGAAGATCTCCGCGATATCCGGGTCCATCCCGTCGAGTTTGTGGAACTGCTTGATGGCACACTGGTCAAGGATGATTTTTGAGATATCGTGTGCGAGGAACTCATCGACAGTCTGTGTGACCAGTCGAATCGACAAGTCGTGGTGGCGATGGTGTCTGAAGATGGTCTCTAGATACTCCAGGGTCTCGGCGTCTTTCATGAGGTACCGCGCCTCGTCGATAATAAACACGACCTCCTTTTCTGTCTCCTTGGCACGCTCATAGACCAGTGAAATGAGCAACTCCATCAACAGGCTCGTGTGTCCACCGATAGACCCACCCTGCTGAGTCAGGTCCAGATACAACACCTTCTCGTCTCGGATGTCGAATTCGCTCTCTCGACCGAGGTTCTCGAACTGCCCGCCTTCAGCGAAGGGACGCAACTGATCGAGCAGCCAGACGGCATCCGATCGGATCTTCTCGCCTTCGGCCTCTACTCGCACGACATACTCATCGGGGTCTTCGCTCATTTCTTCGAGAATATCCAGCATCTCCTGTACCGTCGGACTCTCGCGGCTGTGCGTCGAGACGTCTTCCGTGATTCCCTTCCGGTCGTAGGCTTCGTCGATGGCGAGTTCTAGCGTTGTGCGTCGATCGCCGAGGTCCACATCGCGGAGCGCGAAGTAGTTCGTGAAGAAACTCACCGCCCGGTTTCGCTTTTCTTTTAGAGGGCTCGCATCATCGCCACGTTCGGCACGGCGGTGTTCCGGGGTCGGTTTGATTTCTAACGGGTTGAGACCCAGCGTTCCGCCGACGGTCAACTGTCGGCCGCCGAGCGCATCGACGACCCCATTCCAGTTGTTGAGCGGCTCGAGAACGACCCCAATCCGATCCGGATCACGCTCTAGCGTACGGATGAAGTTCTGTTTCGAACCGAAGGACTTCCCCGAACCAGGATCCCCAACCGTGAACATCGCATAGCCGTCCTCGCGCTCGAAGGGGTCGATAACGACGGGGCTTCGGGTGTCCTTGTGGATACCGAATTCGACGCCACCGTCCTCGAGAATCGTTGCGTTATGCGGTGACGCAAGCAACGCACCGACGGCGCCGCCGAGCGCAACGGCATCCCGTTCCAGCCCGCTCGGACCGACCGGAGCGGCCGACCGGAGCGCCTTGTCCTGCGTACAAATCGCCGTCTTCGGTTCCAGTCCAGCCGGTTGCTCACGGAGCGTCGCTCTGACTTTCTTGACGGCCTGCTGGAGTTCGTCCCGTGTGTCCGCCCGCACCGTAATGACGAGTTCCTGGTCGAAGACCTGCTGGCCGTTCTCGACGGCCTTGTAGGTCGCGACGGCGTCGTTGGCTTTCTCCTGTAGATAGGCACCCCTGACCGATTTTTCGAGGTCGGCATCAGCCTGTAAGTCGTCGGCCACCCGTTGCAGTTCGTCGCGAGCACGGCCTTGGTTTTTTGGCACGATGCGAGACGTCACGTCGAACTCGATATCGGTCAACTCGAAGAGCTTGCTCAGATAGCCATCCTTCGGAGCGTCGGGATATTCTGCGACGTACAGAGTGGTCGTCCATTGTTCACCGACCTTCGCGGCTCTGGTATCCCACTGAACCGCCGCTGGTGCTACCGTATCCTGATGCTGTTCGGCGATCGAATCCAACAGATCACGTTCGATATCGGCCGCTTCCAACGTTTCCTCGTCGAGGTGGGAGGAGAGTGGTGTCTCTTCGCGAGTTCGCTCGCGCCACCACGAAACGAGATTCGCGATCACGATGAGTGCGAGCACGCTGCTGACACCGTATACCAGTATTCCCTCACTCGAAACGACAGGCGGTAGCGAATCGAGTCGACTGATCGCGTCTGTAATAACCTCGCTTGGTGTCATCGGTCGTCCTCCCGCGGACTCCGACTCACAGCCGGTTCGGTACGGATGAGCTGCTCGGCGTGGTCTTCGCTGAGTTCCTCACCGTTCCAGAATTCGGTCAGTAGAAGGAATATCTCGACTGTCGTGAGGCGTCGGTCGGTCCACCCGGAGACGTTGTCGATGAACTCCGAGCGGACCGTCTCGATTCGATCATCGAGCTTTTCGAACATTGCAGCCCGCAACTCGGATTCTTCGAGTTGCTCTCGCCGGGTGACGAACGGGTTGAACAGAAAACCGATAATCGGGAACTTCGTGAGTTTCTCGCCCGGCGTTTGCTCGGCTCCGTATCGCTTGTAGACCTCAATGCGATCGACCTCGACGCCGAGATAGTAGTGCAACTCTTGAGCGTCTGCGAGGTCGTCGGGCCGTTTGTCTTGGTATTCCTCGATCAACTCGCCGAAGACCGGATTGGCTTGGACGTCCTCGTCTTCAAGTCGATCATCGAGTTGTTTGACGAGCCGTTCGACCGGAAACGAGCGGGTCGTCGCATACATCGTCAGTGGGAAGCCCAACTCGTTGTTCGCGAACTCCTCGCCCGCTCGCTGGACGGCGGCCCAGTCATCTGACATGGCGAAATCCATGTTCGCCGGTTCGAGTTCGATGAACGCCTCCATCGTCCCATCCGTCCGCTCGATGGCGTTCGCACCCGGCCATGCCCGCCTGACGTTCGTCAGGTCCTGTGTGGATTCATCGACGCTGAACGGCGTGTACTGAACCAGACCGCCCTCGGTGGTCGGGTTGGTATCCGCCGTGCGATAGCTGTGGGTCACCCGTGGACGCTTTGTGACATAGCGTAGAACGTCGGTCAACCAGTCCCACGCGGTGAGTTGCGGTGGTGCTGCATAGACCAGTGCCGTACCGATGGTCAGCCCTGTGAAGAGGAGACCGATGGTAACGATACCGATGTTCAGCAAACTGCCGATGAGTAGGCCAGCTAACGGAAATCCAAGCAAGACGCCGACATCTCCTTCCCGAATGTTGATGACCGGGATGCGATTGTCTTCACCGAGACGGTTCATGATGCGCCGTTGTGCTCTGTCGTAGTCAGTCATTGATCAGTAGTAGGCCGGATCGTTTTCTTTTCGCCGATACTCCGAACGACCTCCAGAGTCCGCCTCGTCGGATGAATCCGAGGCAGGTTGATCTCCCGTTCGTCGGGCGACTCTGTATCGGTTCGATACCGCCACGCTTGCGCCGGCTGTTGGTCCCCAACGGCCGGCAGCAGCAGCGGCTCTCGGACCACCGATCGCAGCCGCTCCAGCGACGGTTCCCAACAGCACTGTTCCTCGACTCGCTGTTCCCAGCACTCGGGCTGCCAGCGGGCTCGCATATTGGAACGTCTTCCAGGTGACGAATAACGCGATAATCGGTAGCGAGATTACGACGAGATACTCGAAGAACGACCCTGAAACGGCCAGTTTTGACTCGCCAGTAAACAGGAACGCATAGCCGCGGAACAGAAGCGCAGCCGGCAATGGGAGAATCGCGAGCGGGATAAACTGGGCACAGATTCGTCGGGCGATTCCCGAAAGGACAGGAACGTTTCCGTAGGAAATCGCAAGCCCAACTGGCATCCCGTAGAGGTACACGTACAGTAGGACGTCTCGAATGAAAAACAGCGCCTGTACAGCGAGCATCGAGAGGCCGCCAACCATCGCCATGAGAAGCGTGACTACGGGTGTATCAACCGCGTGTGGAAGCATCGCGATGAGTGCCTCCGCTACCTGCGTGATATTCGGGAGCAACCCGATTGTAAGCCCGTGAACGAAGTACAACGTCATCACCGCGAGCCAATACCAGGTGACAATGAGGAATGCACCTGTCCACGACGACCGCCGAGCCTTTCGCTGTTCGTAGGCGCTTCCCATGTTGAATATCCGGATAAAATGCCGTCCTTGGACACAGAGAAAGAGAATAACGAGTCCGAAAATCATCATCTCTCCCGCCACGGTTGCCTCATAGATGCCGTGCCAGAGACCGTCTGATTTTGGGGGCTTGCTGAAGACTTTAGCAGTGCCATCACCCTCCGGGAGAGGTGTGGCGAAGAGCGAGGCACCCAGATCGCGAAGTCCCCCCACTAATTCCTCTGAAAACCATTCTGTGACTCTTTTGACGATGTCCTCGAACCATTTCAGACCAAAATCTGAGAACGGTGTTTCGGCCATTTTCATCCCCTCTCGATGATTTCTGGTCTACAGGCGTCGTATTCATCCGCACTTGGGTATTCAACCAGAAACTGCTGTTCGATATTGGGATAATTAGTTCCAGTTATAGTGATGAGACACTCTCCCTCTTGTCTCTCTTCTTTGCAATCCGTTCCCTCACCTTCGAACGAAAACGGAAGTGTACTACTGAAGATTGTATCCGCAGAATCTGGGTTTAGGATAATTCGGTCGCGTTCCCCTTGTCCGGTTGTATCGTCGAAAATACCACTTTCAGAGTTATGTAACGCTGTAGGATTCGGAACATCGCCGCTGAACTCTAACTGCTGAATGGCTGTAGGACCAGTACCCGTATTACGTAGTTCGACAAAACATTCTACATCTGCTGTTTTTCCAAGTGAGTCTGGCATTCGATCTGGGTGATTCTCCCCTATACCGATATCGACGATTTCCAGATTGGGATGTATGTCAAGAGATGTCGTCGCGCTTCGTTCACCGCTCTCGACTAGGGCAATCTCGTATTCGCCCGGAGTGTAATCTACACCCAACTCGAAGGTGAGCTGAGTCTCCCCGGATGTTCGGTCTGCTTCAGCGAATAACTCACCGTCCGGATTTGTAATTGCGATATTGCCGCTGGTATCGTCGGCAAGTTTGACGACAAGTTCGGTATTGTCTACAGTGACATTCTCGAATAATTCTCCTCCCGTCGATGTACTCTCAGAGCAGCCAGCAAGCGCTGCTGCTCCGGCGATACTACACAACACGTTGCGTCGAGTTCGCTCTCTCATTAGAATCGCCTCCAGTGGAGCAACGTTCCGAGTTGTCGACCAGCGTACAGTGCGACCGCGAAGGGGAGCAGGACCATTCCCAACCGCCACAACAGCCTTGTCCAGCCGTAAATCGTGGTCAGTGGATGCCATCGAACGATATCGGTATCGCTCGCATACGGTGGATAGGCGCTGAGCCACGATTCCGGCTCGTATCGAGCCGTATACGTGCCGGGTTGGGTGATGAAAACCGTCGCTTTGCCTGTTCCATTCGTTTTCACGCGCTGGTCCGCGATCTGGATGTAGCCTTCCTGTTCAAGTGTGCCAACTGGCGACCGACGATTGTTATCCTGCAATACAATCGGATTGCCAGTTTTGGCGGCCTCCAATTTCAGCAGCACCGTAACTCCGGATTCGTTTCGCTTGACGATGGAGGCCGAGAGGCTGCTCTCCCGAATCTTCCGCGGACTAGTTGGAGATTCGAGGATCGTTGCTTGCGTGCCGTAGACGATGCCGTGAACTGTCAGCGCATCCGGGTTGACATGGCGTGATTCAACAGCCATGCCGTACGTCGGTTCGTACGTCGAGTTGATGACCGCTACCGAGACGTTCTCCGGGATCGACTCGGCGGGCGATTCGTAGGATCGGCCCCACGTTTCGATAATCGTTGGACCACCGTACTCCGGCTTGGCCCGTGGCCCGAGTTCTGACGGATACGCGTGAACGTAGACGGGCAACGCATCCGATTCGATCGGCTTGGATTCTTTCGCCGTTGAACGCATAAGGACGTCCCAGCGCGTGTCTCTGGCGTTGAAGAATCGCCAAACGCCTCTGACTCGGTGACTCCCGTTCTCGGTTAGGGAATAGCCCTGCCATGGCTCGGTCTGATAAATCGAGACGCCCATCTTTCCATCCGGATACTCCGAGAAATGCGCCGTCGCACGCAGATCATAGACGTCGACGGGGATTTCGTCGGTGACCGTCACGGAGTCGTTGACGAGTACCGTCTTGTCGATGTCGATCGTCTCGGTCCCGTTGCCGAGTGATCGGTTGACTTCTCGCGAGGCATCAACGCTTTTCCGGAGGGTCGTATTGATATCGGCTTCCAGCCGCAGCGTCTCGACGTCACCCTCGACGTTGTACCGCAGTTTCGGGTGGTGGTTCCCGTCGGATTCGACGAGTAGTCTGTCGTCTGCGTAGAGGCGCACTTCACTTATCGTGTGATTGGTGAGCTGCCAAGTGACCGATCTGTCTATGCGGTACCTGTCAGGCGGCACGGTGACTCGATAATCGACGGTTCCGAGCACGAGGCCGTCCGGTGCGATATAGAATCGCGTCTCGGACGCATTGAGATACGCCCTTGTCGACGGCGAAACCGCGAACACCGTCGCGTGGGCATCCTTGATGTAGGTCGAACTTTTCGTCGTTGCGTGCGGCGGGTATACTGACGTCTTCCGCCCGCCTGGGGAGTATTCGTCGTGTGCGAACCGCGTCCAGCGTTTCGCCGTCGATGGTGGTCTGGCAAACGTCAAATCTGAGCCGTTGGCGACTTGGTGAATCGTCGTTCGGTTCTCACCGTAGGCTGAACGATACTCCTCGTTCGAAATGTACGTTGAGCCGGGTTGTTTCGCCCACAGCGTCGCTTCTTCGCTTTCGTTCAGGCCACTATCGGTCGATCCGGGACGCGGCGGTCCTGCAGCGGCACTCGTAGCGCCGCTGACCAACAGAAAGATACAGCCGATGATGGCTCCCAGTTGGCGCATATCTTCAGAACGGGATCAGGTTCACACACTCGGCAATCGGGAGGTCCATCGAATTGCCTGCAAGCGTGAACAGGGGTCCGAGAACGGTCAGGACGACACCCGATTTCATCGCCCCTCGCTTGTGTTCCTTCAGAGAGGCCTTTTGCTCGCGGCTGAGGGTGAACATCTCCATCAGCTCGTCGGCCTGCCAAACCACCAGCAGGCCCATGATTCCCAGCCCGGTTGTGAGCTGAACGAACCCTTCGATCATGTCGGTCAGCGTACCGGATTGCTCGTTACAGACTGGGTTACTGCTTTCCGCTGCTGTCGCCGGTTGGGCGGTCAGCAGACTGAATACTACGATCACACTAAACGCGATTAGCGCGATTCGTCTATCCGTCGATAGGGTGGGCGGTTGCTCGGAAGACGACGTTGTATTCATGCTTACTTCAGTTAGCCATTCTACAGGAGGGGATAAAGTACCTAAATTTCAGACTAAATATTGTAATAGTCCGTCGAGTTATTTAATACTCTGAATGCTCGGATGGGTCGACGTACGCCACAGCTGCTGGTTCACCGAGCAAGAGCGTCCCTTGGCACTGTCGGAGCGTTGCTTTGACGACGATTTCGTGAGCGCCGAGCGTGGGATAGGATAGCGGGTTCTGATCACACTCGTTGCAGTAGAGGCGGGCCAGAGAAAGCTCTCGTTCGTCCGTGAAGCGATATGCGTAGCCGATTATTGTCGTCTCCGCGAAGAGATACGCGCCACAGGTCGTACATTGAGGGGCCGTTGAGGCGTCACCGATAGCCAGCCCCGTTAGCGTTCCGACTGCTTCGACTTGAATCGCCCTCGGGATCATTTCTCCGCTGCCTCGCAGCAGTCGTCCAAATCTCGCTTTCGCATCGCTTCGGCGCCACAGCCCCGACATCGGTAGTACTCCTCGCCAGTCCACTCACCGTAGGCGTCGAATTCAGGGATTGGCCCACGAATCTGCCCGGTATTGTTTCTATCTTCGACCTGAGACTCGACGGTTGCACCCCCGTCAGAGGCGACTCGCTTCGGAATCCGACCATCAGGTGTCGGGACGCGCTTCGCGCGGATCTCCATCTCGACGCGGCGTCGGTGTTTGCAGCCGTTCTCGGGCGTGTTTTCACGATAATCCGGGCAGGTGCAGGTTCCATCGACGACATCGACGGTGTAGATGTTTCCGGACTCGGCGTAGACAGTATATTTGCCGCCCGCCTGTTCGAGCGTGACCTGCATCGATTCCGTGTACGCACGTCGTGTCCTCGGTTCGAGGTCATCGATACTGTTCGGTATTGGGGTGAAAGCTTCTCGTCGATCCATAGTTGGGCGAGAGCACTACGTCGCGCGCCCTCGCCCGTCAGGGCGCAAAAACGAGCTATCAAAGGTGATTAGTTGTCATCTCTACCGGGATGTAACGCAGGTCTCAGAAGCCACTATTCCGGTTTGTTCGAGGCAAGGTTCTGTGTTTCTCGTCGATGGCACCCGCTATTGGAAGACACCTGCCGAGTTGATAATCGCGATACCAACATAATAGATGTGTACTTCTGATTATTATCGGATTTTGGAATATTAAGACCGATTAGCAGTCTCTCAAAGCGTTTTAGCAACACGAATATAGCTCAAGTGGTTAATCCGCCTTCACTGGAAATAGCGTTTTGTTAATTCCCATGTTCGTGTTATATGTTCGATTTTACACCCGGTTCCCATGCTAATAGTCTTATGTACATAAGAGATAACAGTTGTCAGTACCAAGATTACGCGCTCTAACATTAATCACGCCTGAAAGTATACTGAATCTGTGGGAACCGCTATTGAAGTGACTCGAATACAGATGTGTATTGATCTGGAATAGTACAGGCCGCGCCCGTTTCAGGTTTAATCGTTACCTGTGTACTTTCTGCAGTCGCCACCGTGTCTGTGCCTGTGTTAATCTCGTAACTAAGTGTGAAACTCTTCTCATTAATGTCGCCCAGATTCAAGTCTACGGAAACGGAGTCGCCCCAACTAATAGGGCCTTGGTAGTCAACTTGGAGAGAAACGACGACCATATCTGGTGACTCAAGGTTCATCCCTAGAACTTCTTCGAAGAATTCGAGGCGTGCAACTTCCATGTACGTAACGAATACTGCATGATTTACGTGGTTCATCCCGTCTAGATCACTATATCGTGGCTCAACTGTCGTTGAGTAGTGTGCCATGTCAAACCAATGTCGGGGAACTGTCTTCAGACTGTCGTTAGATATCCAATTGAGGCCTAAATACTAATTTGAATACTAAATCGAACGTCTTTGATCATCGACGAGGCGATATATTCGCCACTATTTGTTTATTCGACTCGGTGATGTCCCAAGTTGGCATATTTCTAGTCACGCAAATAAATACGTGCCCCGTAGTAGATTGCTGGGTTAGCAGCCCTTAATTCGGATTTACAGAAGGCGTCTGCAATAATACGAAGAGTTGTGTGATTGTTTCGTAGAATCTCTAAGATGCTCGCGGGGTTAGACGAGCACCCGATGGGCCAATGGTTGCCACGCTGCTAATAATTCGACTCGGCGTCGATTGTGAACCCCTACCAATCGGTAGGCGTCTATTCAGTAATAATCTCTTTGGTGATTCAGCAGTTCAAAATATAGAAGTCGGTTAGAAAACCGACGGAAGCCAAGTGGTCAGAGCTGGGAAAGCAACAAGCAGTAGAATCACGATCATGATCGGGACATAGAACGGAGCGACTGCCTTCGTGATCTCTTCAAGGCTCGCGTCTGTAACCTTTTCCAGAACGAATAAGATTACCCCGAAAGGCGGAGTGAGGAGTCCAATCATTAGGGTGAGGATCATGATAATACCAAATTGAACTAGGTCGATACCTACGTTGTCGAGAATTGGCACGAGGATCGGTACAAGGATGGTAATTGCTGCCAGCGTCTCCATGAACATTCCCACGAACAACAACAGGAGAATGATCAAGAGCATGATTCCAATAGGATTGCTGGTGATGGACGTAATCAGGTCCGCTAGCATCATCGGTAACTGAAGTTGGAGTGCGACGGTACCGTACAGCGACGCGGCACCGAGCAAGAATAACAACGAGAACGTCTCGATGGCACTCGCTTGGATCTCCTCATGGAGATCGTTGAATGACATGTCTCCATAGAAAACCCCGAGCAAGAGTGCATATGTAACAGCAACCGCACCTGCTTCGGTCGCAGTAAAGAATCCTGAGAGGATACCACCGATAATCAATACCGGGAGAAATAGCGGCAAGAGGGCTAACTTGAGATTGGCAATCACTTTTGATAAATCAAACTCCTCACGCAGGTCGATACCGTCCCTTCGCATGATGATGAACGTGAACACCATGAGTATTATGCCGAGTAGTAAACCCGGAATCACACCTGCAATAAATAGGTCACCAATCGAGACACCTGCGAGGACACCGTAAATTATGAGCGTTACGCTTGGTGGGATAATCGGACCGATAACGGTTGAAGATCCAGTAACCCCAAGCGCGAGCTTCTTATTGTAGCCACGCTCACGCATCGATTCATACTCGATACGACCTAGCCCAGCAGCGTCAGCCAACGCAAGTCCGGACATCCCCGAAAAAATCATACTCGCTGTGATGTTCACATAAGCTAACCCACCTCGGAACTGGGCGAACAGTGCGTTAGCGAAGTCGAATATTACTTCGGTAAGTCCGATCCGGTTCATGATTCGACCCAGTAAAATGTAGAACGGGAGCGCGAGTAGTGTGAAGCTATTGAGGCTGTAAACCAGTTGTGTGCTGATGAGCGAGTAGTTGAGGCCTCGTCCAAACGGTGAAACCATGATAACAATACTCGTTCCAGCCATTGCGATCGCGACTGGAACACCCATCGCGTACAATAGTAACAGAACACCCAAAAACAAAAAGGTGAGAACCAGTACCTCAATCATCGTCGGTCACATCCCGAGCGGCATCGATTGCGTTCCATCCTTCGAAAACCATCATCAGGACCAATGAGGCCAAGATGAGGGCATAAATAGCTCCAAGCCGCATGAAGGTCACTTCGGCGAATGCACTGTTCCACTCGCTAAACATCGATCCGAATACTCCACGAGTGTAAATTAGGAGTACGGTGATTGTAATCGTCGATGCAGTGGCCTTGAGAGCAAGACGTTTTCGTCCTGTTAGTCGCTTTTCAAAGGTAGACATTTTAATATGTTCGCTGTTTCGTGAGGCGACGGCAGCACCAAGATAGGTTCCGACAATCAACAGGACAGTTGCGACCGGTTCAACAAGATACGTCGGTAGCCCGAGGAATCCAAGATTGAACGTACGCACCAGTACTTGAATGATTGTAATCCCAACGAGCGCTGAAAACAATGCAGAGAGACTGTACAGAAGCACGCGGTCCAATATCGTGTTTGATTTGAAACCGCTATCTGTCGAATCCATCTGTTAGATGCTTTTCACTTCTTCCCAAGTCCCTTTCCAGTTCGTATCAAATTGTTCTTCGATATAAGGACGAGCCGCTTCCCGAAGTCCTTCTCTATCGACATCGCTAATGATCTCCATTCCATTTGATTCCAACTCGTCAAGAGTCTCTTGTTCCGCCTCTTTCCCCTGCTGAGTCGTCTCCTCAGAGGCTTCTTGGGATTTTTCTAGGATGAGTTCCTGATGAGTCTCGTCCAAATTTTGGAAGGAGTTTTCGTTCATCCACAGATTCCGGTTGCCGACGAGGTACTCGACTTCGATAAAGTAATCCTGTACCTCATAGAGACTCATTGAAAGTGCTTGGTTCGCGTCGGAGGTGGTCGCTTCAGCGACACCCGATTCAAGGGAACTGTAAACCTCGTCCGACGGGGTAGTTGTGGTGTTGACACCAATCTCTTCCCAACTATCGATCCAAGTCCCGATAGGTGTCTCACGGAGCTCGAATCCTTGGAAATCTTCTACAGTCTTTACAGGCTCATTTGACGTCATCGAACGCCAACCGACATAGAGTGGGTCACCGAGCACGCGGACATCATGCTCTTGTCGGATATTTTCATAGGAAGATTGGATTAGTTCGCTGTTGTTGACTCGTAGGAGATGTTCGAAGTCATCCATAATGAAAGGACTAGAGTGGAACCATACTTCTGGAGCCCACATTGCAATCGGAAGTGGGCCTGCACCCATCCCTTCGAGACCACCGTTGCTGAGTGTTTGGGTCATCTCTTCCTCTCCCCCGTATGCTCCACCAGGAACGTGGTTAATGGCGAGCTCTCCGTCCGTTTCTGCTTCGACCTTCTCTTTGAGTTTGGCGATGGCGATGTTTTCGAGTGTCCCCTTTTCAAATGTGCTTGCGAACGTCAATTCGGTCCCCGAATCTGACCCGAGGCTACCGAGACATCCCGCAAGGCTGAATCCTGCGCCAACTCCACCGGCTTGCAGTACTTGTCGCCTGCTAACACCGTTGTTAAACGTCATCAACCACCCATTCTAACAAATAGGTATTAAATCTTCCCCTAATTAGCCTCATTGTTAAGCACAGAACTTAATTGGGTTAGTGTTGCTGTACGGCTTCGAGCTTAGAATCCTCTTATATCCTTAGACTATCTACATATCATGGTTTTAAGCTAGCTAATGCTACCGCCTATCGATATTTTCCATGGACACCGGGTTCGTTATAATCTATATATCTACATAGGGTAGCAGGGCTGTTTGATATACGGAATCCCTGTAGTTGGTAGAACTAGGTCGCTATACCAGTTCTATTTTACTTAATATAGTCCATCTATTTGTAGAATTCTTCGGGGGCGGCGGAACGTTTAATACAATTTGATAGAGACAGATTACTCGATGCGTATACACGAGCTTTATCAGTCGGGACTAGAGCGAAATCCAGGGAAAGAGTTCGTTACGTTCCCAAATCACAGTTCATACACATACGAAGCATTTGCTGAACGGATAGCACAGACCGCACATGCGCTAGAATCGATCGGAGTCTCGAAAGGTGATCGTGTAAGCGTATTCCTCCCAAACTGCCCGACGTTCCTTGCGCTATTCTTCGCGACATCGAAGCTTGGAGCAGTCTTGGCACCTGCCAACCCTGAGTACACGGACCGGGAGCTATCACACAGCATCGATCTTTCGAACCCTTCTATATTAATCACGGAAGATGAATTAATCGAGACAGCGTCTGTAGCCGCGGAAGAGAGCAGTGTCGAGGAAGTCCTCACTATCGAAAAAAATGACTCGAACCGATCACTCTCCACGCTGATCGAGGACCAACCGAGGTCATACGATGCGCCAACGTATCCCGATTCAAACATCGCGTTGCACATGTATACCAGTGGTACGACGGGACCACCGAAAGCTGTCGAAATCACGCATTTCAATTACACACACGCTGCCGCTGACTTCGCTAAGAGGATGGGTCTAGCCCCATCAGACCGACTCGGTACGTGTCTCCCTCTCTTTCACGCGAACTCGCAGGTCTATTCGACGCTCGGTGCCTGTGCTGTTGGTGCATCGCTCGTTCTATTCGATCAGTTTTCGACCTCAAGCTGGTGGGAATGGATGCGCGAGCATAACGTCACCGAGTTCAACGCGATGGGGTCGATGTTAAAGATGCTCGACAATGTTGACCCATCGACTGTCAATCCCGATAATCCGGTAGAGAAGGTGTTTTCTGCCGGGACACCACCAGAACTGATCGAACCGTTCGAAGAACGTTTTGGAATCAGGGTTGTCGAAGGGTACTCACTTACCGAAGATGTTCTATTAATCCTGAACCCCACCGAACCCTCACGACGACGGGTGGGTAGTATTGGATTGCCGCCGGCAGAAAAGCGCGTACAGATAGTCGATGACGACGGAAACCAAGTCCCTCGTGGTGAGAAAGGTGAGATTATCATGGATTGTCCGTCAACGATGGCTGGCTACCACGATCAACCTGAGAAGACCGATGAAACCATCAGGGACGGGTGGTTGTACACGGGAGATTATGGGAGGATGGATGAGGACGGATTCCTCTACTTCGTTGACCGAAAGAAGGACGTCGTTCGCCGTTCCGGGGAGAATATCTCTTCGTACGAGGTGGAGGGGGTGATCAAGGCCATGGCCGAGGTTGAGGAAGTGGCAATCATTCCTTCCCCAGACGAGTTTAGAGGCGAAGAGGTCAAGGCCCTCGTCAAACTTGAACCAGGTGCGTCTCTGGATCCAGAAGATATTATTGAGGCCGCCGAAGCAGAACTTGCATCGTTCAAAGTGCCTCGCTATGTCGAATTCGTCGATACCTTCCCCTACACACCGACGGAAAAGATTCAAAAGTCCAAACTTCGTGAACGTGAGCAACGTGGTGAGGTCGATCATTGGGATCGAACGGAGGAACTAGACGGATGACTCATCGTATCATTCCCACTCAACACCGCTGGTTCAAACGAAATTATATGTTGGCGGGGTGTCTCCGATGAGTGTGCCCACACAACCACCGACAATTCAGGAACTTCGAACACATGGTGATACCCTCGTATCTCTCCTCGAACGGAGTGCAGAAACGACTCCCTCGGCCAGCGCCGTCCGATGTGAGGGCAAGACAGTTACATACGGAACTCTCCACAACAGAGCCACTAGCCTTGCGGATGGCTTGCATGAGTACGGGTTAGACGAGGACGACCGTTGCTGTCTCTGCCTTCCGAACGGTATCCCGTTTATCGAAGCTGCGTGGGCCTGTGCCTCCGGTGGCATTGTTGCGTCACCTATCAACCCTTCGTATCAACGTCGTGAAATCGCGTACCAACTTGATCACGCCGATGCAGCTGCTATTATCATTAGTCCCGATAGCGTTGATCACGCACGGGATGCGATTGACGATGTAGATCGAGATGTCGCACTATTTTCGACGGAACAAGACGATGGGGTTGACGCAACGATTGACGAACTAATCGAAGCGGGAGATCATTGTACTGTCGAACGCTCGCCGTCTGACGTAGTGTTCCAACCATATACATCCGGAACAACCGGCGATCCCAAAGGAGTTCTCTTGACTAACCGCAACTTCCGGGTGCAAATTCTTCAGACGGTTGCACGCCGTCTTCGACAAGATGAGCTTGGTGATGCACTTGTCATTCTACCAACCTACCATATCACCGGATTCCTGTTGGCAGTGTCAGCCCTTGCCGCTGGCCAGACGCTCAATCTCTGTCGGCCGGACCAGTGGGATCCCGAAACTGTCCTTGAACTTGTGACCGAGGAGCCAATTGAGGAGTTCGTCGGTGTGGCGACGATGTTCACCGACTTGCTTGATGAGTACGACGAGACGCGCCATGATGTTAGTTCGCTTCAGGCCACTCAACAGGGTGGAACGAAGATACCACCAGAACTGCAGGCATCCTTTGAGGAGACTTTCAACGTCGAAATTATGGAAGGATACGGGATGACCGAGACTACTGCCGCCGTATTGAGTAGCATTGATGCATCCCTCGGCAACCGGAGGGGAGCAGCAGGGCAACCAACAGGGCACACCCGGGTGAAGATCGTTGATGAGGATGGTACTGAACTCCCCGACGGTGAGGCTGGTGAGCTTCTTGTAAAGGGCCCCCAAGTGATGGCCGGTTACTACGAAGATGGGGAAGCGACCGAAGAGGCGTTCACGGAGGATGGATATCTCAAAACAGGCGATCTTGCCTCACGCGACGCCGACAACTATGTCACAATCAAAGGTCGAAAGAAGAACACCATCATCACCGGTGGCTTCAACGTCTATCCAGCTGAGGTCGAGGACACGATTTGTAGCCACCCAGATGTTCGAGATGCTGTTGTCGTCGGCATCCCCGATGAGCGGAAGGGCGAAGTGGTTGCGACGCTCGTCACCCCGAAAGAGGGCAAGATCCTCGATGAGGACGAGATTACATCCTATGTCCTTGACGAACTCGCACCGTACAAGCATCCACGTATCGTTGAGATACGGGAAGAAGCGCCCCGAACAGGGAGTGGCAAGATCAAACGGAGCGTCGTCGAGTCGCAGTTTCGAGAACGGTACGACTCTCGCTGACGTCCACAGAAACCACTCCTGAACCGTCAGGGGTTATTTTTGATGAGTCGTTGCTTTTCCTCAAGCTGTCTGTACGTCGTATCCGAGTTCGTCGAGTTTACGCGCAAGCCGTTCCCGCCGTTTGTCCCCCGGCATGTAAATTGGACTACGCGGTGGGCCAGCAGAGCGCCCGAGTAGATCAAGGGCACACTTGATATTGGCTGGGTAGTCTTGGCCGAAGAGAATTCCGAGTAGGCGTGAGGCTTTGAACTGCAACTCTTTCGCTCGTTCCCACTCACCTGCTCGACAGGCGGCCCAGAGATCGACAATCAGGTCGGGGTCAATATTCGTCGTTACGCACCAAGCAGTATTGAGTCCCGCTAATGAAAACGGGAAGAATGTATTCGCTCCGATTCCGACGTTAAACTGAGAATATTCATCTGTAAGTCGTAGCTTTGCGAGGAGTTCATGCAGATCCGGATTGCTTTCCTTGATGCCGACTACGTTGTCAAGTTCTTCGTCGGCGACGAGTTTGATGAGTGTGGACGGCGTCGTGTTGTTCTTGGTTCTGATTGGATAATTGTAGATGGAAAGACCAGTCTCGATGTCTTGTGCAAGTTCCTTATAGAACCGGCGCAGGTTTTCTTGGTGGTCGTTATAGAGCCAGTAGTAAGGATTCGAACAGATGACGCCGTCAGCGCCGTTCTCTTCGGCGAAGTGTGCCATCCGCTTAGTCTTCTTTAGACTCTCAGCTGTTACGTTGCAGAATACGGGGAGATCTCCACTCTCCTCAATCGTAATCTTCGTCACTCGTTGCCACTCATCGTAAGT
Source organism: Natronomonas halophila (assembly GCF_013391085.1). Taxonomy (NCBI): domain Archaea; kingdom Methanobacteriati; phylum Methanobacteriota; class Halobacteria; order Halobacteriales; family Natronomonadaceae; genus Natronomonas; species Natronomonas halophila. The sequence continues at coordinate 1,961,218 of NZ_CP058334.1, forward strand.
CATGCTTGCGAACTCGGCCGTCGTTGCACAGGACATGACACCGTCTACGCCGGCATCAACACCATAAGAGACGAATTCTGGCAACTTATCATATGCTATCTCACCATCGTTGGTCATCGGCGTCACTGGGCAGTGGATCACTCCCCATGGCTTGGTGATTCCCGTCTCTGTTTCTGTGTCTTCGGTTATTTCTATCACGGCACAAGTAGGTCATTCCAACTGGATAAATAGTATTTGGGTACCGGTAACGTCAACCGGGTTGGGTATCGAATAGATAACGCCGACAAACAGCTTTTGAGATTAGAACAGATACTCTTGTTTACAATTACTAACAGCCGTTGAAATGAATTTGGGCTGAACCTAATGGTAGAACACGCGACTATACTCTGCTATGAATCCGAGCTCCCTTAGAGCGAAATACCATCTCCTGTGCGGACGACGCGGTCGTTCATGTCATCCATAACGAGGGCTGCAGGGAATTCCGTCGGGTCATAGAGCTCGTCTGTGTCACCGATGAGATGTTCGATTCGCGGGACTCGTGGCCGTTTGAGTATCCCGATATGAGTGTGATGTTCGTCACCAACTACTTCAACCCGGTTTTCCGCACCTGCCGGTAAATAGATGATTTCACCCGGTCCGCCTTCTATTGATTGGACTTCTCCATTGTTATCCCGATATTCCCAGACGCATCTTCCTTCGAGATTAACGAGTATTTGGTACATTTCGGGACTATGCGAGTGCCACGGAACCACTGCACCCGGATCGCCCTCTGTCCATGTGGTAATGACATCGTTCGTAAGGACTGTTGATCGTATCTCCATCGGCATCTCGTCTTCGCCGACACTGGCTGCTTCAGCGAGGACTGGAGATTCATCTACTGAAATTTTGTGTGGCTGTTGCTGCGGCAACACGCCGTAATTTTTCTTTGTCGGCACAGTTGCCATCTTGCGGGTATAGTAATAAAATTTCCCCCCACTTCAAAGACCAGACGACGGGGAAACACCCAAGAGGATGGTTTCCGTGTATCAGTTTGAATGCAAACCGATACTTTACATCATTGGTACGGGCCATCGCGATTCGTTATTGGCGCAGGATGTGTCGGTGAACTTGAACCGATAGCGAAAGATGCTGAGATATCACATGTCCTGTTAATCACCAGCCAATCGGTAGCGGCCGATTCCGAAATCATCAACCCCATTATTGACGGACTAGGTAGCCTTGACGTCACTGTATTTGATGAGGTAAGTATCAAAAAGGAGCTTGAAACCGTGTTGGCAGCTGTAGACCTCATCGAATCGTCCAGTATCGATGGAATCGTTAGTGTAGGGGGTGGAAGCACCGTCGACGTAGCAAGAGCCGTCAGTGCGGTCGCGGTAACCGACGATGATCCGACAACGCTCTTCGCGGACGTTGGAGATGACGGGGAGATCGAATTCTCGGATATTCCGTCGGCATCACTTCCGGTGATTGCGATTCCGACCACACTCTCCGGCGCAGAAGTAACCTGCGCGGCAGGCATGAATATTGGTGACCCCGATCAAGGCTCCAGAAGAGTTCGAAACGCACCTATGATTAGTCCTGATCTCTGGCCTGAGGCGATCTTTTATGATCCAAAGATCGCAGCAAGAACGCCAGATTCTGTGCTCGGTCCGTCTGCGATGAATGGTCTCGACCATGGTATCGAGATGCTATACTCTAGAAATGGTTCAGCTTTCACCGATGCGACGGCGACTCAAGGCATCCGACTATTCAACGAGTCGATCCCGAATCTGCTCGGCGATAGCCAAAATATTGATACACTCGAGCGGGCGATGACCGGAGTCGCTCTTTCGACACTTGGATTAATCGACCCAACTACGGGAGCGAAGTACTCGGTTATCCACGCATTCGGCCATCAGTTAGCACAACGATATGATGTCCATCAAGGCCAAGTGCATGGTATTGTGGCTCCAACCGTTCTCGACTATATTTTCGATAATATCGAAACCAACCAAGCACAACTGGCAGAGGCCCTCGGGTGTGCGACTAAGAAAGATTCACAAACAGCAATCGTGAATCGTGTCAGAGAGCTTCGGAACGCTCTCTCTCTCCCTTCAGAACTGCGAACGCTTGACGCAATAGAACGAAATGATTTCCCCGAACTTGCGGAGGCCATCAGAAACGATATTGGCATTCAGTTCGGTCCTTCTGGACTCACACCCACTACGGCTGAAATTGAGGGAATATTGGATTCGGCTTGGTAGATTAGATCTTATTGTTCCCAGTAGACAAGTCACTATGAACCATCCGGATGCGAGTAAAAATTCGATAGCATCGAAATCATTTTGGTCCATGCTCACAACCAAGATGCATGGGAATAGAAGAAAGTCGGAAAATCAAATCGGATGAAACTCTTATTTCAATCATAAATCTATTGAAAGAGGGAAATAAGATACATGTTTCCGAGATCGCGGACACCCTCGATATAGCAAATAGTACCGTGCACGGGCATCTCTCCACCCTCCATTCCTATGGTCTCGTCCGAAAGACTGGTACAGAATATCGACTCGGGCTACAATTCCTTGATTACGGTGAAGTAGCGCGAAGGGAACATCCGTTATACGCACCCACAGCTGAGACAATCGAAGAGCTAGCCCAAAGTACACAAGAGAAGGTCTGGTGTATCGTCGAAGAAAATGGTCAAGCCGTGTATCTGAATGGTGCATCTGGTGACCGATCTGTTAAAACACATGCTCGTGAAGGTCAACATACGAAACTTCACCATCTCGCCGCCGGTAAGGCAATTCTCGCATCCCTCTCTCCCGAGCGGGTGGAAGATATTATTGATAAACACGGTCTTCCGTCAAAAACGGAGAACACGATTACTCAAAAAGAGGAATTGTTAGAAGAGATTGACCAGATTCGCGAAGAGGGAGTGGCATACAACCTCGGAGAGTCTGTTATTGGGCTTCACGCCATCGGCGTTTCTATCCATGACGAGGAGGATAAAGTGATGGGCGCAATTAGTATTAGTGCACCCGCAAATCGGATGAGCCAGGATCGAATGTCGGGTGATTTGTCCCAGAAGCTCAAAGGCGTCGCAAACGAGATTGAACTGTTATTTCGTACAGATAGGTACTAAAATGCGGTATACTTGATCCACGGAGAATTACTGACTATCTGATTTCTCCCACTTTCGATGATGTCGAATCTCCACGTAGTATCTCTGGTTCCACCCTTGGATAGGGGGAATGATTGCTCTTCTGAGCTGCGTCTACTAAAATAACAGAGTTAATGATGTTATTCATGTCGTTTTACTCGGGAACGAGATTATGGTCTGCCAAATCTCGGTACTATGTCAATACAATATATCTGGAATTTCAAGGGGCTGTTAACATGACGTACGTAACCTCAAACGCTTATATATGCAAGCGGTAAACATTATACTGGAGCGTTCTAGGGCCTGTCCTCCCGGATATAGGTCGTGGCTGCGCGCGCAGCGAACGGAGTGATCGAGCACGGAGCGGAGGGTGGGGCGGTGGCTGGCGGGTGGTGGCCGAATACAACAAAAAACCGTCAAGAGATTACCGTACTCTGGGCCGGTCTATTTGAGTCCGAGCAGCTGCCGTCCGGAGGTGAGTACCTGGTCGGCGAGCGTCACTCCGCTCTCTCGAGGGTCCAACCCCGAGGCGAAGATCACCTCGTGGCCACCCGAAGCGTAGCCAGCGACGAGTCCCCGAAGGCGATCCCGAGCCGTCTCCGGAGGTAAATCGCCCGCATCAACCAGTCCACCGAGCGTCGCTTTCGCCGCCTCGATGCTGGTGCAAAAGGCCCCATCAGCGACCGCTTCGCCATCGACGTGTGACAAGGCAACGATCGCACCCTCGCCGAACGCATCATCCTCGTAGATTTTGTCGCTCCATTCCGAGAGACCGAACCAGACGGTTCGATACGGTCTGACCTTGAACCGGTCGGTGACGATGACGACGGCCCCGAATCGGCTAAAATCGAGCCTGTCGATTACCTCTTGGAGCGACCGACCTTCCTCGATCGGCGTTTCCTCCACGAGTGCGGGCTCATAGTCGCCATCGCCGTGTCCGTACGGCGTTTCCGAACTGATGCGTGTCGCCAACTGCAGGTTCCGCCCGATATACGTCGACCGATGCGCTGTATAGCTGCCGTCCGATCCTTCGTACAATACGAGTGCGTGCCGTTGTCTCATCTTCATCGTTTCTCGCGGACCAACTCAGGCCGGCCCGCACCCGTCGGGCCAACAAAAAACCGCGGCTGCTTATCGCCGCGCGCCCTCGAGATCCCGATAGCGCTCCCGAACGGTCACTGCTGAGACGTCGGCAGCATCCGCGAGTGCGTTCTGTTTCAGATACTCGCCGGTCTCCTGTCCGGCGAGATACAGCGCTCCAGCAGCCGAACCGAGTGGATTCCGACCGTTCGCGATCTGGTCGTTGTCCGCGGTATCGAGAAGTGTCTGCGCTCGCCGCCGAGTTTCCTGTGAAGCGTCGACCGCCGACGCTACCTGTGGGACGTACTGCGACGGATCTGCTGGCGGCACGGGCAGATCGAGTTCCCGATTCAACGCGGTGTATCCGGTGCGAATGCGCTCTTCGTCGATCTTCGAGACCCGTGCAATCGCCTCGAACGACCGAGGATGTTCGTTGAGACGGCAGACCGCGTAGAGACACCCTGATGCGATTGCCTCGATGGATCGGCCTCGCAGGAGATCCGAATCTTGGGCCGTTCGGAAGAGTTGACACGCCTGATCACGAACGCTCGTCGGTAAGCCGAGCGCGGCCGTCATCCGCCGAATCTCGGTGAACCCAGTGATGCGGTTTCGGTCGGCCTTCGAGCTGACCTTCGCTCGGGTGTGCTCGCGACGCAGCCGATGCAGTTGGCGTCGTTTTCGCCCCTTGAGTTCCCGTCCACTGGAGTCCTGCTTCCGGCCGATGTCCGTCCCGATACCGCGGTCGTGTCGGGCGACGGTGTTCGGCGCACCGACGCGCCGGCCGCCTTCGTCGTTGTGGAACTCCCGCCACTCCGGGCCACGATCCATCTCCTGGTCCTCGACGACAAGTCCGCAGTCGTCACAGACCGTCTCGTGGGTATTCGATGTTACTCGGCTACTGCACTCCGGGCAGGTGTTGTGTTCGTTTTGCTGTACGTCCTCGTCGAACGTCTGCTCGTAGATGTTTCTCGAAGCCATGTCACGTCACGAGGCACGCTACTGTGCGCCCCTCGCCCGTTCCGGGGCACAAAAACGGACCCATCGAGACGAGTACCTGACATCGTTCACTCCCGGGAGGGATCCCAGCGAATTTGCTGAGAAACCAGTCTTCAGCAACTACTCTCTGAAAACCGTGTAGCCATATCGAAGAACTGAGCGCAGTACAAGGTAATCCTCCGCTACACCGGGACTACTTGACTAGGGCACGCGGCTACTGTAGTTCCTCAATTAGAGAAACAGCAGCCTCGTCGACGAGTTCGCTCTCTAAACGCCCCTGCCAGAAATCGATGTCTTCGTGGTCGATCGATTGGACTCCCCATGGAACGATTCGGCTCTCGTCTGGTGTTCCACCACGGAGCCAACTCTCATCTGGAATCTCAATGAGACCATCCAGCCACGATGTCGACGTTAACGTCACCACGATGTACTGCTCGCCGTGGAACGGACGCCCTTCGTGATTCGAGAGGATGAGCCACGGCCGAGCGTTCTCTTCACCCTTGAACGGATCGTTCCCATAGACGACGTCCCCTCTCTCGAAAACCACAGTCGCATCCTCATCGTTCACTATTCGTCCTCCATACTCGGATGCGGCTCGCTGGGAGCATGCTCTCGCCACGATTCCTTGTCCTCTTCTCCTAATTGCTCGTTGAACAGGGCTGTCGCCCGCTCGTAGCCACTATATCCTTCGAGTCGGTCGGTGTCGTCGGTTACCGCCCAGTATGTCGCCTTGTGCTCAACTAAACTACGGTCCTTCAACCGCGAGAGTGCGGTGCTGACCGCCCCCTCATCAACGCCTATCTGGGACGCGATTTCGCGTGCCTTGAACGCACGATTGTCGTTTGCAACGAGGAATCCGAGTACTTGATCAGGGACTGAAAGCCCCGCGAGTTCCTCCTCGCTCGTGTTCTCGAAGGTGTCTCGATCAATGGACATCGTTGGATGGAGATATGTACTCTATCGTAAAGAGCGTTAGGAGTGAAAGCTCTGAAAATATCAAAAGATACTATTTTCTGTACAGCCTCGTCGAACGTCTGCTCGTAGATGTTTCTCGAAGCCACCTCACGTCACGAGGCACGCTATTGTGCTCCCCTCGCCCGTTCAGGGGCCAAAAAACGGCTTCGAGACGCTAATCAGCCGTTGCAAACCGCTCCCGCAGTAACTCTTCTCGTTCTTCGAACGTCTCGGCTTTCTCACGGACACCGTCGCTGACCTGTTCGATTTGCGCCAGCGCAACCTGGCTTTCGAGCCCGGTCTGGCCGTCCGCATCGGTCTCGGCTTGGGCCTGTCGTTCGTAGGCCTGTTCGACGCGTTCGAGCGTTCCGTCCGGATTGAACAGGATGTCATTGGCCGTCCGGATGTAGCCGTCGAGGGCGTCGCCTTCCTTGCCGCGGAAGAAGTGGGTCAGCGCGTAGGTCGCCCCTGAGTGTAACGTCCACATATCGATTTCGAAGGGGTCCGCCGCGTTCGATCGGGCGTCGCTTGCGGCTTGTTGCGCTAGATACTCCGGAAAATCCAGCAGGGTGTAGAACTCTTCGAGGTCGAACGGGACGTCGGGGAACGAGACGGTGATGTCCTGGGCATCCGTGATGAAGCCCAGCAAATCATCCGCGACGAGTTCCAACTGGGAGAGCACCGATTCCCACCACGGCCCGAAGCCGTCGATATCGCCGACGTGCTTGACGACTTCACGGTCGGTGAGCGACCGGATCGAGTTCGCACAGTAGCTATCTCGTGCAAACCCCTCGACGTACACCGCGTTGTTGCCGAAGAAATCGTAGCCCGTTGTGACGCCCATCGTTATCGGGTCATTCCGACCGGGGAGGGTAACCGACAGCCCGTCGAACATGATGTCCATGTGGACTTCGCCGCCGCCTCGGTACTGTCTGATTTCGCCGAAGACAAGTTCCGACAACGGGGTCTCCTCGTACGTTTCGGCACGGAGAATCTCCTCCAGTTCCCCGTAGACGTCTGTCGGGTTGATGATGGCGTAATTGGAGGTTGGAACGTGGAAGAGCGGATCTTCGTCGGCTTCGCCATCACCGCTTGCCTGTTCGATGAGTCGGGTCGGCTCGACGACCGCGTTGAATCGGTCCGTCTCGACCCACTCGCCGGTGTAGGGGTTTTCGTAGCCGACCGTAGTTTCCGTTGCCTGCGGGAGCGACCGAATCGCTTCGGCGAACGTCGTTACTTCCTCGACATTCTGGTTGGCTTCATACCACGCAGGAAGTGTTGCGTCTGTTCTTGTGTCTACGCCCGCGAACACGGTAGATGTCTTTGGAGCTTTCATCGGTTCTCACGAGAGACGACTTCGAGCGTCCCTCGCCCGTTCAGGGGCAGAAAAACTGTACTCTCTACACCGGTATCACGAAATCCCGAAACCCCTGCAATGGCAAGCAAGAACAGTCGCTCCATTCTGTAGTGGAATAGGACTTGGCCTTAGCGTCCAATAGCGATGATTCGAGACGAGTCGGAACGTCTGGCACCACGGCGGCCGGGGCTACGTCGCGTCAGGGCTCTTGGTATAGAGCCAACCACGACGTTTTGAGAGGGTTGTCATAATCCTTTTAGAACGAGCGTTCGGTTAGATTCGCATGAGGTGGGGGGTTCGTTCCCGACGAAGAGTACTAGTCGTATTGGGGCTCGTAGTGTGTCTCGCTGTTGCAGGCTGCTCGGCAGTCGATGATACAGCGCCGAACGAGGACCCGGTCGTCGAGGGCCAACAGGTTACGCCTACAGCGACGCAGACTGCGACCGAATCCGGCGACGAACCGACGCCGACTCCGGAACCGCTGACGCCACCGACCGACACACCGGAGTCGTATCCACCAATTATCGAACGAGTCCAGAGCTCATTGGGGGAGAACGAAGGAAAGATTCTGTATCTTATCGTGACAAACAAGTCCGACTCGGTGACGAACGACGGCGAAGCGTTCTTAGAGCGCCTGCGGGAAATCGAGGACCTAGGCTACGCCCAGCGCGACCGCGTCGCCGAGTCAGTCATCAGACGGACAACGATTACCGACGGGATGCTGCAGACTATCGACCGGATTCTGGCGTCTCCTGAACGGTTCCAATCGACGGCCTTCAGGGATGGAATTCAGGATACCAACGACAACGGGATACTGGACGGCGAAGAGCAAGCTCTGGGGCTGAATCCGGACAGGCGAGATACTGAAATTGAGTCCATCGTCAAGCCGCTGCAATCGGATGGCTATACCCAGCGTGAACTATCGTACCTGAACCAGGTCATCGAATTCTCGTCGGACCGGGACAATCAATACGGTGGCTGGCAGCAGGCGAAAGACCACGAACTGCTTCAGGACGCCGCTTCGGATGGGGAAATCTCGAAGACGGAACACTGGGGTATACAGAACAACGACAGCGATGAACTGATAAACGCCAAAGAGGAACACATCGGGACCGACCCGGAGCAGGCGGATACGAGCGGCGACGGCTTCGAGGATCATCTCAAATGGGGCCCGATGCAAGACCTTGGGATGGATGCTGACCCCACACGAATCGACGTGTATATTGAGGTCGACAAGACCGAAGACTCCGAGTTCTTGACTGAAAGCCAACGGCAAACGATAAAGAGTACTTTCCGCCAGGAACCGGGCGATGCAGTCGGTCCGATTCATATCCACTTCATTCGGAGCGACCGGAATCTCGAGCGCGCCAATAACTATGACGAAGTCGACGAACGCCAGGCCGAACATCACGACGGCTTGGGGTACGGCGTCCGATATTTCCTGATTACCAACGGCTCCATCGAGGATTCCGGGCGTGCGAGAATGTCGACCGCCGGAGCGAGTTGGATGGTCATTCGAAGCGATCTGTATGGCAAGCAGCAAACTGCGGCACACGAGATCGGGCACGGCCTCGGTGTATTCGGCGACTCGTACGAAGGGGTCGATACGGACGAACGTTATCCCGGCTACGAGAGCATCATGAACTACGCCTACGGTAATCAGGATCACGATGCAGTCACCTTCTCGAACGGGCCACCGTTCAACGACTACAAACACATGGCTGAGATGTCGTTCGCAATCCGATACATCACCACACACAAACTCCGTGAGGCATGGGCGAACGGCGGTGTCGAGCAACAACTGGACCAGCGAGTCGAAACCACACCAACACCGACATCCACCCCGACGCCGACCGCGACACCAACTTCGCCCGCTACCGCGACGCCAGCACCGACCCAAACACGAACACCGACCTCGACAACTACGTCGACAGCAACGCAAACGCCGACTCCAACAGCCACCCCGACAGCGACACAGACGTCAACTGCGACTGCCACGTCGACTCCGACGGCGACTGCGACGCCCTCCGAGACGACTACATCCACATTGACCCCGACCGCTACGCCAACCTCGACTGCTACAGCAACACCCTCATCGACAGCCACGGCCACTCCTACTTCGACGCCAACTCAAACATCGACCCCTACGTCTACCCCAACGCCCACCGGAACAAGCAGTTCGATGGGTGTAGTCGTGGTTATGCTGTTAGGAACAGCCGACCTGACCTATCGACGAGAAGCATAGGGCTGAGACTGAGATACAACGTTACTGGTATCTACGCTCAACGCCCTAAAGCGGATTTGTTCCAAGCAGGGTTGGCAAACGCGCTGTTGACATTCTACATCGAGACACGAGACAATGTTCAGTATAGAAGGTTAGACGATCAACGTTGGCTTCGGCAGAAGCGGCAAGAGGAGAAAGTGAGTCTTGAGAATCTGAGTAAGGAAATTGGTTGTCCAGAAGGCCGCCTCAAGTCTCGTTTGAAGAAGCTCGAAATTTTCGAACTACCTGATGAGACATCTACGCAGGAGTCGCATGGTCCCGATCCAGAGTATCCAGATCTCCACAACGAGAAGTGGCTGAAAACCAAGTATATCGATGTGGGTTTGACTTCTAAAGAGATTGCTGACCGTTTAGGCTGTGTTTCGAACTCAGTGAGACAAGCGCTCAGTAAGCACGGGATTCGTAAACAAGACCATCGCCCATCCGAATTACAGAATGAATCATGGATACGACGAAAATACGTTTATGAAGATTTAACTGATCGAGAAATCGGCTCGATGATTGATATCTCCCTCTCTTCTGTACGGAAAGCCCGGAAGAAATTCGGGATTCAAAGTCAGCCAGCGTATCCGAAGTTACGAGATGAGGAATGGCTTCGAGCGAAATGGGAAGACGAATTATTGAAGCCAGCTGAGATAGGGGAGGCTGCAGGAGGGGCTTCAACCGGTACTGTTCGAGAATGGCTTGACAAACATGGAATCATCTAACTTGCGGAGATGCAGTTACTGTTACTAAACGCAGTTCTACACGTCATCGACGTCTTCATCGGTGGTGGCCGTAGCGTCCTCTACCGATTGTTGTGGCATGTCTGCATTGTCTTGTAGTCCGGTACTCCGCCCAGAAAGATCGCCCAAGTAGATACTTGTAGACGACCGGATAGGATATGGATATGTTCGGTATTTCGGAGCCAAATATCCTCGAGCAGGGAGAGGCTGGAGACCAATTCATCAATGAAGATCAACCACAGGTCAGAATCACTCGAAATCAGACCGATCCGAATTGGATTGTAGATGGGGTCGACAGTATAGAAATCTCCTATGAATCTAACGACCGATTCCGGGTTGAGTATTGGGGATATATGACCGGGAGACTGTGGATCACCCATGATGGCGTTAACGAACTGAAACAGACCTTCCTTGACGATCGAGATGAGATTCCTGGCTGGACGCTCTCGACCGAACTCACGGAGCTCCCGGACTGGTTTCCTGTGCCTGACGACATCCCTTCTCCTGTTACGTGTAGTGAATGCGGGTCAGAAGTCTCGGTAACTGAGGTCACAGCCCCGTTGTCAGGGGGGTTACAAGACCGCTACTGTCCAGATTGCTGGTCCTCTGTTCGAGATGGAACGTAACCATCGCGACCTTCTTGAGTCGCCTTACCGCTGCATCACACTTCCGTTGATATGACCTCCTACTGACAACCTGGCTCACAGATAGACTTATCTGACGCAGCTGTGTCTGTATCAAATACCGAATAGGCCGTACCCATCCCGGGTCGCGTTGAACGTGACCTGCGAACACCGGATGGGAGTTCAAGCATAGTCGGGAGTCCGGCTATGCGTGACAACTATGGCCTACGAAATTTCCTTCCGGCGTGGACTCGAAGCGGCTTTTGAAACCCTCGACAGCGAGGCTGCAGCCCAGATTCAGAAGAAGCTTGAGCGTGTCGCGACTGACGAGTGGCGGTCGCCTGCAGACTGGAGCTACAAATCGTGGGGCGGCCAGTCGACCGGGAAGTTCAACTGGGGGTCTCACCGTGTTTTCGCGGATATCGATGAATCAGCAGGCAAAATTATCGTTGATGAGTCTCTCCATCGGGAGAACCTCTATAGGTAGGGTAAACTCGGTCGGTGATTCCGGAGCTAAGATGGTAATCGGGATAATCGCCTCTTAAATCAGATTTCTATTTTCGTTAAATGATATGTGGGGTATACGAAAGTTCTTATAGCTTCTCTATGTGGGTAAAGGCGGATGGTAGGTACAACCACACAGACGGTTACTGTCGGTCAGACTGACAACAGCGGTAATCTCATTGCAGACCAGACGCACGCCGGGAAGACCATCCACGTGCCCGCTGGGGAGATTGGGGCAACCTATGAAGTTCGGCTCATCGACAGGGGCGATTACCTCGTCGCTGACGTTGTTGACCGGACGAAGGAAGTCCAGCCTCGTCAGCCGAGCATCGATAACGGTCCGGATACGGACGATGTCGGGAAAGACCTTCTCGACCCCAGCCGGAACAGTTCTTACTCGCATGAGGTCCGGAACTCGCCCGCAAGCGGGAAGCTGCGGAGTACTCCGGAGAAAGAGGAAGAACGCGCTCGGCGGAGCCAGATGACTCAGCGGAAGCTGTAGCCGGGTTATCTGACTGCTGACTCAGCGGATTCATTTTTCAGCCGCATACAGGTCTACGGACTGGATATGCCGTTAGACGTTGCTAACGATTGTTGTGGCATGTCCGTATCTGGAATCATAATGGCTGGCGGCTAATCTCCGGTGAGTCCCCTGTAACTGTTAGTAGCCAAGTCGAGGGGTCGTTGTCCTCTGTCGAATCACTAATCGGTGCTGTTGGGCCCGTAGTCAGGACGGGTACATCGTGGTCACGAACCGTCCCTTCGCTCCCTACGTGCAGGTGGCCCGCGATGATGAGGTCCGGTGTGACTGTCGATTCTGTGAGGAAATCCCGAAGGTCGAGTTGCTCGGGTGAGTAGATATTCACGTTCTGTTCGTCTACGACGGGGAACGGTGTATCGTGGATAACCAGTACCTCTGGAACTCCGAGAGTGTGGAACCGATGGTCGGGAGATAATGATGGGAGCTCTGCTCCTGAGTGGTCATAACCATACGCATTCAGAGATTCACCCTTCCCCGAGATGGACGTCTCCTCGGTCGTGAGCCGGATGCACTCCGATTGTTCCGCCGTTAGCCGTTTCAGGAGTCGCCGACCAGCTTCCTTGTCGTGGTTTCCTTGGACAAAATAGAAGGCGATTCCCTGCTCGCATGTGCGCGTCACTTCCTCATGAACCGTGTCTAAATCGGACTGTGTTGTCTCGTGATCGAAGATATCGCCAGCGTGGATTACCGCATCGACATTCTGGTTTCGGGCTCGGCGGAGTACTTTCGTGAAGGTCTCGCGGTTATCGACATCGTAACTCCAGGACGCCTTATTGCTCCGTGGACGGTGTCGGTATCCAACGTGGGTATCGCCGACGACGCAGATTCGAGTAGCCGCTGTCTGGCTAACTTCCCGGGCTTGGAACGCCGTAGTGCTATGTATCTCGACTCGGTCCCCTGATTGGGTGGAGTACCGTTTCCCACGTGCGCCTTCGAGCTCGTACTCTCGTCCTTCTACCCACTGCTGGCTGACATTGTGTGTCTTCCAAGTGATGACGTGGAGTTGGTCCCCATCCTCATCGATTGCTTTCAATTCGGTACTGCGAGGGTGGTTGGGCTGTGTGTTTACAGCGGTAACGGTGAGGCGTATTGAGTCAGTAAGACGTCTATCGTGCTGCACACCTTCACGAGTAATCACTATGCAGAGTATCCCCCGAGGCGCTATAGATAAGTTCGGGTTGCCGCACGAGTCGGAGACTGATCTGAGTGGCGAGCGTTCTCTGTTACATAACAAATTTATTTATATATTCGATCACGCTAACTAACTCCTCTCTCTTGTCATAATCGTAGTATTTCTGGAACTCGTTCTTGTTATGTAGCTCTTTACCTCGCTTACTCCACTCCTTTTTACTCATCTTTGTATGATTCTCTTCATATGGGCTCCGTATCTTCCACTTCTTCCAAATCAATCCGGCTTTCTCCCAGGTACAGTCACATAGTATACAACGGGGCGGGCTATCCTCGTCAAGATATTTCTCCCAAACAGTATACTCGCCACCGCAATGTGGACAGAATTGCCAGCCGAACAGATTCATCTCTGATCGTGCTTTTTGAATGACTCTGCTAATCGATAGAAGGAGGTCATCAAGCTGGTCCGTAATCTGGTCTAATGCTTCCCTCATCTGTTGGTCGGCATAGTCGGTCCTCGCTGTGGTTGCTTGTTCGTCAACATCCTTGACGTCCGGTAGCTCTGCTTCACAAGAGGGACAAAAGTCATACTGTGGCTGTATCTCGATGCCACATTCATCGCAGATGAGGCCATCTGATGACCCGTATTGTTCTCCACAGTTGGTACACTTATTCGAAGGTGGAATATTCAACGAGCACTCAGGACAGATGCCAGCATAAATACTGGCTCCTTTTATGAAAGAGGTGAATGAATTGAAAAAGTTAGCTAACTGTTCATCCAGTTTAGCATAGATTTTTAGCCGTCCATCTATCGAAGCTGCGAGGCCAGCATTAGATTTGCATGCCGCAAACATTTTGCGGCTATCCATGAAATCTCCTTTTAATTCCATAGACTCCTCAAAAATATCTATATATTCGCTTATCCCCCTATCTTTGTCGACGACCGAACTGTCTCCTTCATCCCTGTTCACTAATAATAAATTATCTAATGCTTTTACGCTCCCTATAGCGATAGAGATTAACACCTCTTGGTAATCCTGAATACTCGGTGTTGTATTCCCGGAAATAGAATTAGACATTATTTCGGGGACGTTACCCCTTTTCTCCGTCGGATATGTTTGAAGTGAACCGAGCGGACGTCCATGTACTAAACTGTGGCATTCATCACATAGGGTGACTAAATTGTCTATTCCGTGGGTGCCGCCACGATCGACTGGGACAATATGGTGGGCGTGTAGCTCCGTATCTCCGTTAGGGCCGCCTCCAGCCTGACAATTTTGACATCTGTAGTTATCACGTTTATAAACCCGTTTCCGACGGGTATCCCAGTCATCTGGGTAATCGTCTCTACTTGTTATAGGGGAATTCGACACGTAGAATGAAATGCTTAGTATAGGTATTTAAATTCGGTGCCAGGTGTGGAGAGAAACTCTGGTTTATCTTTATTAGATTTCAGATCCGGTCGCTAAAAGAAAGCGATCCAAACTCACCCATATTTAGTATGCTACTCTTCGGCACGGTCTAAATCTTCCTGCTATCGAACCACCGTTCTACTCTGACTATCTGCTTGCCATCACCGGCGGGGAGGTTGTCCAGCGGATTGGGCTGGTTGGTCACCCGTGGGCACCTCTATTCATTATAGTATCATGACATTTTCTCGAATCGCAAGACTGCGCGGGTATCGGGTTGTAGCGTTTTCGAACGTTATTGGATGACATTGGCCTTTCCTGAGAAGGCCGAAAATATCTGATAGAAGCCGTCTAACGCCAGAATACTAGAACAGGATTTGAACCCGGGCTCTCGTCCTTACCAATGACGTCTTCGAGTCTTAGGTTGTGGCTGCGCGCGCAGCGAAGCGAGCACGGAGCGGAGGGCGGGGCGGCGGTTGGCGGGTGGATGGACACACGAAAAGAAATAGGCCGCCTACGCGCTCACTACCAAGCGTCCCGCTCGGGGAAGGTGACTATCGACCGGCCGGTCAACGCGAGTGATGGTCGGCCCTTGTACCAGCTGACCGCCGCATCCCTAATGCGCACTGTCTGTCCTTCGGCGATGATGGGTTGGTGCGACCGCTTCCACACGGTCAGCTTCGTTCGTCCCGTCTCGTCTTCCAGCAGCCCGACCTGTTGCATCGAGGGACTGCTCGGTTCCCACAACTCAGCCACTTCTGCTTCGACGTCGACCCACTTGCGACCTACCTGCTCCAATTTCCCAAGCGCCACGATCGCGCCCGGCGCCGCCTGCACGTCGTCAACCATGTCCAGCACCGCG
The DNA here is from genome assembly GCF_013391085.1 of Natronomonas halophila. Classification (NCBI taxonomy): domain Archaea; kingdom Methanobacteriati; phylum Methanobacteriota; class Halobacteria; order Halobacteriales; family Natronomonadaceae; genus Natronomonas; species Natronomonas halophila. The sequence continues at coordinate 1,976,820 of NZ_CP058334.1, forward strand.
TCCTGCATCGACCGGCCATCCGCGACCCGCGCGGCCAGCTCTCGTTCGATGGCCTCGAAGCCGAGTCCACCGCGACACTTGCCTTCCAGCCGATGGGCCTGCTTGTGGACCTCCGGACGCGTCTCCGCATCCAGTTTCTCACGGGGATCAGCCTGACTCGACAGCCCACCGTGTTTCGCGTCCGTCATTGCTCGACACAGTTCCTCGCGCCGACTCGCCTGCGACCGATCCGCGCGTTCACGCGTCCGTCGTTTCTCCGCTTGTCTGGCTTCCCACTTCTCCTGTGCTTCCAGCGTCATCCCATGCGGCCGCTCCTGCTCGTCGGCTGCCGCGACCCGCTCGCGGACATCCGAGTCGATCTTCGCTTGCGTCTGCATCTCCACCGTGGGACGCAGCTCCGGCGTTTCCTCGACTGCTTCCTGTTTGTCTTGCTGTTCGACCGAGACCTTATCACGGATCGAGTTCTTACGTTGCATCGGCTTACAGAGCCTGAAGGCGCTCTTCGAGCGTCCAACATCCGCGATGTCCCTGCATCGCGGATTTTCCACAGAATCGAACCGACCAGCCACGGCGACGACGTCAAAACGACTGACGCCGTCACCCGAGGCGCCCGCGCCGCGCCTTCACGCCGGACCCCGTCCGGCGCGGCGCGGCGCCGACGGCCATCCCACACAGACGAGTGAGGGGGTGAAGCTCGAGGTGAGCGCGCGCTCACCGCCGTATACCCAGCCGGACACCGCGGGTCGGCGCCGCCCGCCGACAGCCGTCCGTCGCAGACGCAACGGAAGCAGCGGGCGGCGCCGAGGCGGCACGGCCGGTGGGTATACGGTGGTGGACGGCCCCGGATACGGCCGCATCGAGGGACGCAGAGGGCGAGTACCGCCGGACCCGTGCGGGGCCGGACCCGCGCGAGCCTGTCCCGTCCGTCGTAGACGCAACGGAAACGCCTCGCGCGGCAGGCCGGCCGCGCACGGCACGCCCGCGGAAGCACAGCCCGTCGCGGACTGAGTTCGAGCGCACGCCCGGCAGGCCGCGCAGCCATTCCCGAGGAACTCCCGGACCGTGGCATAACGGGGGTGAGCACGGCGAACCCCCGTTAGCCATCGCAGCCCGGAGGCAACTCGGGACGAGGGCGAACGCCCGAGCGGCGAGCAGCCCGCCCCGGACCGCGCAGGAGGCCACGTCTGAACCGCCGTCCGTCGGCGCGACCGCATTCAGGGAGCGCCGACGCAACGAGCGGTGAAGATGCAGTCGTCCCGGCGCCGGTCAAACCCGGTTGCGGGCCGAGGGCTCGCAGGCCCGCTTTCGGGTGCGACCGGTATCGGGCGACTGCACCCGGCCCGACCCGGTCCCGTGACCGTGCCCCGTCCGTCGACAGACGCAACGGAAGCGCGAAAGCCCGGGCCCGGCAGGAACGGTCCCTGCCGGCCGGAGCGCGCACAACCCGAGGAGTCACCCCCGAACGTACGTCGCCACACACTGGCCAGACGTCCAGAAGCGCTTTGGGCTAGGTGACCATCGCCCCTGGCGGACTGAAAGGGCGAGGCGCGGCGGCGTTCATGTAGTCGCTACACAGGCGCTACCCGTCCGAAGCGAGGGTATCCTGTGTAGCGACCGCCGCCGCGCCGAGGGCTTTCGAGGTGCCTGCCGCGCTGGTTATCTCCTCACCCGCCCTACGAGTCCCGACCATGCCGACGATGGATTACGAAAAACAGGCGCAGCGATCGTTGGACCACATCGTGAGCTCGGAGACGCTCCATCCGGACAACAAGGCCCTCATCAGCCGCTACTACCGTCACATGCTGCTATCGGGTGTCAGCGCCGCCCAGCGCCAGAAAGTGATGGCCCACATCAAGATTATCATCGACCACCTCGAGGACACGTCGGTTCACGACCTCGACAAAGACGACATCGAAGACCTGGTCGCGTGGCTGTACACTCGCGGGACGACCGAATCGACGGTCACCGATTACAAACAGGCGATCAAGCAGTTCTGGAAGTGGATGCACGACGGTAAGGAGCCGCCGGAGACGAAATGGATCCAACGCAGCCGCCAATCGGCTCGACGCCTCCTCCCACAGAGCCTGCTCACACCCGAGGACGTCGAGGCGCTGATCGAGACCGGCACGAATCCACGCGACCGGGCGTTCATCGCGCTCCTCTGGGAGACGGGCGCGCGTATCGGCGAGTTGATCGACCTCCGGGTCGGCGACATCGAGGACGGTCTCGCGAGCAAGTACGTCGTCGTAGCCGGGAAGACGGGCGCCCGTCGACTGTTGCTGCTGGAATCCACGCCGTACATCGACGAGTGGCTACAAGCACATCCGCGACCGAGGGCCGATTCGTTCCTGTGGTGTAAGGTCGACACGAAACAGGGCACGCCCGAAGAGCAGGTCAGCTATCAGTATCTCCGCCTGCGGGTTCTGGAGCGGGCTCGCGAGCAGGCCGGCATCGAGAAACCGGTGAACCCACACCACTTCCGCCATAGCCGGGCGACGTATCTGGCGAACTACCTGACGGAAGCCCAGATGTGCGAGTGGTTCGGGTGGGCGCGTGGTTCCCGCGTTCCCGGTCGGTACGTCCACCTGTCGGGCCGGGATATCGACCGGGCGTACACTGCGATGCTTGACGAACCGGGGTATCATCGTCTCACGACCTCTCGATTGGACCGAGTCGACGAGCCATCAGATGGACACCTCGGCGCCGCATAACGGGCCGACGATGGTGGCCTAATACTGAGACCACACGAAACCGTACTGTCCGGATAGCCACAGGGGGTCTCTCTCCTATCGGCGATCGTTCAGCGTTCCGTCTATATGTGGGGTGACCAAGGCTGTCTCTCCGGCCCTTCGAACCGTTTCCGGAATACTGTACTACCCGATACACCCCCAGAAACTGGGGGTGTATCGCTGAATTTCGAATTTTAGGAGCGGACGTCTAAGCTGTCTCTATTTCTCTGTTAATATCGGATTGACTGAATTCGACGGTGTACGACAGATGTATCGGCTGAACTTGAAGGAGGATATCCGTGGTCGTGTTTCGGCTGGCCGGGGTACTAGCGTCGCTTGATATGAGTACACGCGTAGTATTGCGGAGACAGCGATGGGTGTAAACCTCCGCATGAACTGTCCAAATCGGCGTAATGTGTAGATTGAGGTTCGCAAATGGGTGTAGACAGAGGATCGCAGCTATGAAGCTATTTTCTGGGCTGAACTGGTGAATCAACTGCAAGAACGAGCTTGCGAATGGACTGTTTCCTATGAGAGGGATACTTCCGGTTATGCCTTCCGCGATCGTCACTATCCCGGGTGTTGAAGAGTTTTCCATCCAAGAGGCAACCACAGCATATGAATCGCCGCCGAGTCCTCCAGCACCTCCTCGGTGGAGGTGCCCTCCTCACGGCTGGCTGCACTGTTTTTGGGGAAAATCCGGGAGCGTTCACGTTCGCTCTCGTGAATCGACGCGAGCAATCGTTCCACGTTGAGTTCACACTCTGGGGGGATAACGACGAGGTCATCATTGACGGCGCTGTTGACCTCGCGTCTCGGCCACCCGAGGAGGAGTACACCGTTCTGGACTTCCCCAATCTCGTCCACGTCACCAATGGCGACGAAATCGAAGCCCAGGTCACGGTCGACGGTGAGACGTATGAGCAAACCCACGAGATCACGTGTAACCAGAGCGAGAACGCTGAGAACAACTTCTTCTTCCGAATCCGCTCACGAGGGGCTCCCACTGAGAGCGAGACCGGGATGGAATTTGCTGGAAGCGAGTGTTGACCGCTTTATAGTCTAACGACATCGATCGGTCGTTACGTCTCCTTTATAGAGTGGTGGAAGTTCGTGAACTTCTACTGGCGTGAATCTCTCGTGCATCTCTGTTATACGAAGACTTCGACCTCGGTGAGCTCGAACCGCGCCCCACCGTTCTCTGCGTCCGTAATCTCCATCCGCCAGTCGTGTTCCTCGGCCACCTGTTCGACCATCTGAAGCCCGTATCCATCACTATGTGTTGCCTTGGATTCGTCGGATGATTGGAGCTCCACCTTCATCTCGTCTGAAATACCGTCACCATCATCCTCGACGTAAAATCCCTCTCCATCACCGAGGACCCCTACCTCGACGGTGACGGATGAACCGCCGTGTTCGACCGCGTTGCGAAACACGTTCTCCAGCAACTGGAGAAAACAGCCCTCGGTCGCCCTGATATTCCATACTGGATCGGCTACGACGAGTTCGGCGTCCCCCGTTGGAACCGAGCCCCACGCCGTCTGCGCCATCTCTTGGAGTGTCCGTACCACCAATGAGTTGTTGGCGCCTTCATTGACTATCGCATTCTCCGTATCCTCGATGATATTACCGATCCGGGAGATGGCCTGTTCGACCTCTTCTAACTCCTCAATCTCGTGTTCCCTCTGGATTAGATCGATATATCCCTGTGCAATCGTGAGCGGGTTTTGAAGGTCGTGGGAGAGAATGTGTGCGAACTCTTCGAGTTGCTGATTTTGTTCTTCGAGTTTGTTGTTCTGTGCTTCGAGACGTTCTTCACGCTCTTTCCGGTCAGCTATCTCGGTGAGAACGCCCGTAAAGAGACGTTGCCCTTCGTAGTCGTGTGCCCGAAAGCTAATCTTTACGGGAACTTCGTGACCGCCTTTGTGGAGCGCCAGAAGTTCGATCCCTGTCCAATCGAGCGTTTTCTCTCCGGTATCGAGGTATCGTGCCAGTCCTGCTTCGTGCGCTGAGACTAAATGGTCGGGGATGATTTTCGTCAGAGGACTCCCAATCAGGTTGTTAGCACTGTATCCGAGAATGTCTTCCAACACGGGATTAGCATAGAGGATGTTACCGCCAGTATCGATGGTCAATAGTCCCTCGGAGATGTTCCTGACTAACTCCTGTAGAAACTTGCAGCTCTCATAGAGAGGCGCTTCTTCAGATATATCTTGGCCCATTGAGATATAGCATGCAGTATATGGATATAAATCAGCCTTGGTGGCTTCAAAATGAGAAGTACCCTATCTGAGCGTTTTTGACGATTTGATGTATCTTCAGGCTCGTTATCCATTGAAGAAACGTACTTTTTCCACCGATCTACCGCTTAGTATCTGGTACGGAGGCGGACACCGGGTGAAGCGAACATTTTCGGGGAAGAGCGAGTGTTGGGTGGGCTCATTCCGTGTACGCTTGTTCGCCAGCGACGATCCGTTGGGTTGAGGCGTATGAGACCTCAGAACTATCGTACGTTATTCGAGTGGTCGTTGCATAGATGTTTAGTGTCGCTGTTGGCGACCCTGTACCAAACGCGACGTAGTGGTCGTTCGTGGCTGGGTCGATAGTCACATCGACTCGCAACGAATAGGTGCCAGCGATTTCGTCAGGGTTGTGGTACTCGATGTCAAGCGTTCCCTCAAGCCCCTCTGCAAACACAAGCGTCGAACACGGCCTCCCACCAACTGCCCCAGCAACGAAATCAATCTCAACTTCGGCGGCGTCAACCTCGCAGGTCGGCTCCTCAGTCCCATCTACGACCGGCTTTACGGTCACATTGTTGTTCGTGTTTTCGTAGATATGTAACTGCCAGACCGTTCCGCTTTCGTTGGTGATATACACGGTCGAGGAGTTCGCCAGAATATCACCGCCCCCGTCGGTGTAGAGGCCGTCTCGATTGACCACCATCGTATAGTCGCTGATACCGCTGACACCCCCTGCGACTTGCCAATCGCTTGCATCCCCACTCGCGTTAGTGAAGGCCCGAGACTGGTTCGTCTGTCGAAGCTGCGTTCCGTTCGTCTGACCGATTGTCGTTGCGTCGAATGAAATCCCTCGGTTAGCATATCCATTCGATTGAGCATTCTGAAATTCGTTGGTCAGTTGTGTGTAGTTTTGCGTCAAATCCTCGTGTGAATTATTGTGACGCGCGTTGACCCTCTCCAGATGGATATCAATAGTTTCGAATGTTATTGAGACGACAGAAAGAGCATCATCACTATTGCCGGAAGACCGTGATGAGAGGTTTTCCGTGTAAATAGCAGAATTAAGAACAAGCGCAAGGCTGACGAGTACTATGGCCAAAACTAATGCGGTAATGACCAGTAACTGTCCTCGTCCGGCACCGCTACCGCTTTGACTCATTTATCACCCCCTTGAAGCCCAGTAATCTCGAACCGTGCGCCGCTATCGGGGCCGTCGGTCACACGGACAGCCCAGCCGTGGGCTTGCACCACCTGCTTGACGATGCATAGCCCGAAGCCCGTCCCCTCCGCAGCGGTGGAGTAGCCCGCCTCGAACACGTCATCACGCTCGTCTTCTGAGATACCAGGGCCGTCGTCTTCGACGTAGAAACCGTCCTCTAACTCGCCGATAGTGACTGTCACGTCCTCACTACCGTGTTCGACCGCGTTCCGCATGAGGTTTTCAAGGAGTTGCTGGAGACGACTTTGGTCGGCGTTAATCGTCCGTTCGACATCGGTCGTGAGTGTCGCCTCAACGGTGGCCACGTTCCGCCAGCAATTCTCAGTAAGGGTCACCAGGTCAACCGGTTCGGTGTCACCGACTGGTTCGCCTTCCCGTGCCAGCGTCAGGAGATTATCAATGAGGTCGTCCATACGTTCGTTCGCGTGGCCTATATCGTCGAGACGCTCGCTGTCGCACTCGTTACGGGCCAGTTCTAACTGCCCTTTCGCCACCCGCAAGGGATTTCGAAGGTCGTGAGAGACGATGCTGGCGAACTTATCCAAGCGTTCGTTCTGGCGAGTCAGTTCCCGCTCGCGGCGCTTGCGCTCGGTAATATCGGTATAGTGTTCGATTCGGCCACCCTCATACAGGCCGGACTCGATTGGTTGACTCCAATGTTTGAGCCACCGCTCGTCCCGTCCGTCGGCTGGGAGAACGTGACAGTCGAACTCCTCGACATATGTGTTATCGTCGTAGGTCGCCAAGACTGTCGTGGCAAAACCCTCCGAATCCTCGACGGAGTGTTTGATGTGGTCGTGAATCAACTGGCGTTTGTCCGCGCCAACCACCGCCTCACGGTCGATACCGAAGTACTCCTCGGTAGCCTTGTTGATCCAGACGACCTCGAAATCGGCATTGAGGATGAACGTTCCAACATCGGAGGTGTCCAGAACATCATCGGTGAGCGAGCGGTAGCGGGCCTCACTTTGTTTGAGCGCTTGTTCTCGATTGAGCCGGCTTAGCGCCGCGATGATAATATCGGCCAGGATTTCGCCGAACACGACATCCTGCTGATCAAATGTGGCAGGCGTCTCCGAGCCGGCAATCAGGATGCCGTGGTCGCCGAGCGGAACGTAGAGTTCGCTTCTGATGGGGGTCTCGGGATTGTAGAGATCCGAATCCTCGTGGACATCGTCAAGCGCGAGCGCTTCCCCGTCCTCGTAGACACGCCACGCGATACTGTTTCCCTCGGTAAACACCGGAAGGTCGCCCACGAGATTATAGATGTCGTCAGTTCCGGCGACTGGAACAAGTCCTGCCTGTTCGTCGTACAGGTGAATCGCGTTCGCATCGAGCCCTAAAACCTCGGATGCTGCCTTAACGCCGAGTTCGCTGATTTGCTCACGCGTGTCGGCGGTCACCAGGTGGTTCGTTCTCTCGTTGAGGTCTCTGAGACGGCCCGCCCGTTCTTTGCGCTCGGTGACGTCCCGAGCGGAGACGATGAGCGACACGACCGTGCCCCGATCGTTGAGTACCGGCCTGACGACGCCTTCGACAGTACGGACGTCACCATCTGCAGTCAGGTGATCGGCTTCATATTCGACGTATTCGCCGGCAGCCGCCTTGTCGATCCAATCTTTCAGATTGCCTTCGGTATCGGGCGTCCACCACGGCGTCTCCCAGAACGGCTTCCCCAGAGTTTCAGCACGGGTTGCATCGACGTAGTCTAACGCGGTATCGTTGACGCTCTGAATCGTCCCGTCGGTATTCAATATCCCAACCAAGATATTCGGGTCGTTGACCATCGACTTGAACCGCAACTCCCGTTCTTTTCGCTCTGTGACATCGCGGTCGGAGATTAGGAGCGAGACGACGTCACCATCCTCGTTCGTGACGGGTCTGAAGACGCCGGTGACGACGAGTGGCCTGCCGACGGCCTCCGACAGGTCGATTTCGAACTCGACGTACTCCCCTTCGACGGCCCGTTCGATCCACTCTCGAACCTCTCGTTGGGCTACGTCATCGCCTTTGAACCACGGCGTCTGCCAGAACGGCGTGTCGATTACCTCATCCAGACTGGCCTCGATATATTGCATCGCCGTGTCGTTGATGTCCAGAACCGTTCCATCGGTATCGATCAAGCCGACCAGAATATTCGGGTCGTTGAACATGGCCTTGAACCGACGTTCGGTACGCTGCAGTTTCCGCTCGCGTTCTTTCCGGTCGGTGATATCCTCCTGGAAGCCGATGAAATTGGTCACCTCTCTCCGTTCGTCGTAAACCGGCGCGATCGAGACTCGATTCCAGAACTTCGTGCCATTGTTTCGATAATTTTGGAGTTCGACGCTTATCGACTCCCTGTTAGCGACCGCGTTTCGCATCTCCGCGACGGGGGCCTCCTCGGTTTCTGACCCTTGCAAGAACCGGTGATTCCGTCCCAACACATCCCCCAGCGAGTATCCGGACACGTCGGCAAACTCATCATTCACATAGATGATCGGATTGTCCGCTTGGTCGGGGTCGGTGATCGTGATGCCGACTGGTGCCTCGCGTATCGCTCTGTTCCGAACTTCGAGTTCGTTCCGGATTTCCCGAGCGTGAATGGCATGACCGATGTCATCGGCAAGCTCCGCCAGTAGTTCTTGTTCTTCCGCGTCGAACAGGTTAACCTCATTCGCATACACTACTAGAAGCCCGTACAGGGTATCCTCGTAGGCGAGGGGCATCACCGCAGCCGAGCGAAAATCACGTTTGAGCGCCTGCTCGCGCCACGCAGCGAACGACGGATCTGTCTCGATATTCTGTGAAACGGTAACAGTCCGATTTTCGACGGCGACAGCGGCAGGCCCGGAACCATCGGCACGTTCGTCTGCCGGAACGGATACCTCATCGAGATACCCATCACCTCCTTCGGATATAGTGCGAGGCTCTACGTGGTGTGTCTCTGGGTTGATGTCACCGATCCACGCGAATTGGTAGGGGTCGGCCTTGCTGAACGTTTCACAAACTCGTTGCTCGATTTCATCACGGGAGGCAGCTTTGACCAGTCCGTGATTGATTTCGGCAGTGAGACGCCGGAGGCGCTCAAGATTTTCGGCTCGACGTGTCGATCGGTGTTGCTCGACGGCGTTCTGGACGCGATTGGCAAGGATATCGTATTGTTCGGTGCCGCCGCCCTTCTGGAGATAGTCGGTTGCTCCCGCTGCGATTGCTTTGCCAGCCACTTGTTCACTCCCTTTTCCGGTGAACAGAATAAACGGGATGGCCGGATGGTTCGCCCGAACGGCTTCGAGGAACTCGATGCCGTTTGTTTCGGGCATATCGTAGTCGCTGACGATACAATCCAGTCGCTGCTCCTCAAGGAAGGCGAGCCCATCAGCGGCACTCGTTTTAGACACTACATCCATCCGACCGTTCTTTCGCTCAAGAAAATCCGATACCAAGCCCCCGAAACTTGGCTTGTCGTCAACATGGAGGACACGAATCGAATCAGCCATGGTTCACCATGTATGTAACAAGATATATATCTATGGTTCAACACGTTTGGCGAATGTTGAACATAGCGAGGCTTAGATAGCGTAGATCGACCAAATTGGGTGTGGACTATTACAGCGCGGCGAGACTGAACCGGTCGTAAGAATGAGCGTGCGAATTGAATGGAGAGCTATTCTGAGGAGGAGGACTGAATGTTACTAATCAGGAGCATTATCAGCCCAAGACCGACAAAGCTACTAATCGCGTAGAAGGTTCCATGCCCGAACTCACGACCGAGAACAAGCCCACTAAGAAGGCTTACAGCCAGAATCAGGAGAAATTGTATTCGACGTAGCTGATACTGGAGGGAAGTCTCAACCATAACTCAACGATTTTGCAGTCTTACAAGTGCCTTCTCATTTCCTGTCCGTGGTCTGGTTCTGCTTATCCCCTGTACGCAGGAGACCGTTATCTCAGAGGTGAACATCCCATTTAATAAATAAATCAGAAATACTGAACGGAGAATATATGGGATAAGTGAGGCCAACAGCCGTATCCGTCCGGATACGTTAATATTAGCAAGATGATAATAAACTCGTCATCCCTACGAACCGAAGAGGGACCGTTTCGTGTTCTTCACGTCGATGACGAGTCTGAGTTCTCAGAGATGGTCCGCATTTTTCTTGAGCGTGAAGACCATCGATTCACTATCGAACAGGCGACCAGCGCCAGCGATGGATTGGACCAACTTGCTGAACATGAGTTCGACTGCATTATCTCCGATTACGATATGCCCGGCTGTAATGGCATCGAGTTTCTTGAAGCGATGCGCGGGGAGTTTCCCAAACTCCCGTTTATACTCTTTACCGGGAAAGGCACCGAGGAAATTGCGAGTGACGCGATTTCAGCCGGTGTTACCGATTACCTTCAGAAGCAAGCGGCGACGGACCAATATACCGTGCTGGCCAATACCGTTTCGAACGCCATCGAACATTATCGGTCCATCGAAGAGGTCGGCCAATGCGACCAACACCTTCAGAACGTCCTTGACCGCGTAACGGATGCAATTGTTGAGGTGTGTGCGGAGTGGCGGTTCACCCTCATCAATCAACAGGCCGAGGACCTCTACGAGATGGACGAGGAGTACCTCCTCGGTCGGGACTTCTGGAATGTTTTCAGCGAGGCGCTCGACACACAATTCGAAGAGGAGTATCGGCAGGTTATGGAGAACCGAGAACCCACCTCATTCGTCGAATACTTCCCCCAACTCAATGGGTGGTTCGATATTGAGGCCTATCCAAAACCCAACGGCGGTATCGCGTTCTACTTCACCAAAGTCACGAATCCGCAGGATGATACTCCAGCGACTGAGTAATTTTCAGTACCGACCGTTGGTGATTTCTTTTTAATCCGACTGCGGTTAGGCTTATCACTACTCTTTTCCAAGCATGGTATGTCAGGGACAAACGTGACGCTATCCTTCGTGGATGTGGAGGGTCGTGAAGGCATAATAACACGAGAGTTGACTCTCCACTATGACGGCCGGTGGGAAGACCAAATTGATGAATATCATCAGAAGATTGTGAGTAAGCACCGGGATGGAGATGGGGAGGTTGACACTCGCACTGTCCTACAGGAACTCGTCATCGCACTACCGGAAGAGGCCCCCGTAACAGAAACAACGATAGAAGATAAGTTCTGGTGACTCACCTACCTCCGGCGTCTCTGTTGTGGGCCGGTTCTTTCGTCATCTCCATCGACGGATTCGAGAGCAGGATGATTCCAGCCCAACGGGCCTGCGACAGTCAAGAGAACGAGCCTGCTTACAACCTGTTTTTGAAAAGCATTCTATAATTCTCACCGTTCATAATATATCGAACTATTTATGTCCTGAATTCATAGAATAATCATGGGACCTTCTGACCGACTCGCTGAAGCTATCAAACAGACTCAGCTTGCCCTCGAAGAAATAGACGATTCCGATACCAAAAAAGAGGTTGAACAGAGTCTCGATGCTCTAAAAAGCGGGTTGGAGTCATACAATCGTAGTGACAGAAGTAAACAGTAGTATCTGGTATTACTGCGTCCCCACCCCGGTATTGACCGCTTCATAAATGTCCTATATCGACCGAATCGGCTTTGCTGGTGGTTTCAGCGGAGATGGACTGAAGTAGGCGTGAGAACGCGGCTGCGCACCTGAAACAATTGGCCTCAAGGAGGTTAGTAGCGCAGCAGTTTATCGGGGAGGCGGAAGCCAGTTTCATCCTGGACGAATGAAAAGGATTCGACGACTGCATCCAGCGTCAGCGGCCCGTAGACGTGCGGGTATGCACTTGCTCCGTCTCCACTCGTTTCGTATCGAACGGGTGAGTCAAGACTAGGTTCGTTCAGAAGGAGGAGTACCATCTTATCGCTGTCAGCGTGTTTGTAATCTGCGACAACAACTATCTGTCCTGGTTTCGAACAGTGAACGAATCCTTGTGTGTCTAGCGAACTCGGACGATATTCCCCGTGCTTTTGGAACGACTCCCAGTCCGATTGGGGGAGTGCATGGACGATATGAGGCATCTCGTAGGGGTTAAGTGCCTGATAAATAGTTTTTCTTTATTTACGGTTCGCCTACAACGACTCCATTAAATCTCTTGAAGAGTGTCAGGTTCGTTTAGTACGACTGAACACACGGGGTGCAGCATCACCAGGGCGTGTGCCGCGGTTATTCGGTGCTACTGTTGGTGGTGTCTCCGCCAGCGACCTCTCGTGCTGTGTCCACCCACTCGTGCTCTGGAAACGGGGCTGGTCGCACGTTGTACGTGTAGCGATAGGTACGCTCGTCCGCATCGAGAGTGATGTCGTAGGCGTAGATGATTCCATCTTCGGCTCCGAGTTGGAGCGTCCCATTGCTGGCTGGTGTGACGCGAGAGTTGTTCGTCCGCATTCCGGTCACTCGGTAGGTTATGACGGGGACGCCATGATGAGTCGTTGTGTTCGTGGCCTCCCATGTGTACGCGTCGAGGAGGGCGGTATGCCGACCGATGTTCGTGGGCGCGAGTTGTCCGTAGTGGGGGTCGTACCGATAGTACGTCTCGGTGGCGTTATCGTAGACGAAGGCGTCGTCTGACTCGAATTCCTCTCTTTGGTGTTCGTTCGGGATGCTTTCGGCAGGTTGGGCGAATGCGTATGTCTTCCCATTACGATAGACAGTAGCGTCGTGCCAGCGGTCGGCGATTATCTCGCCAGTAGAGGAATTGATGTAATAGTCCCCTTCCACGATAGGACGTTCGGGGGGTGCAGTATATAGAATAGCGTACGAGTCCCAGTATTCACGAGGTGTGTGCGAGACGTTGGAGTCATCCGATTCGAGGGTTGAGAAGTTTATGTGGTCGGCTCCTGCCCCCGCAGGATATGTTCGATCGGGATCAGATAGACCCGACGTAGGTGACCAGATGGTGAAGGCGATGGAGGCGGTGACTACGACAACGAGGACGATAAGGACGGCGACGAGGGAACGGCGATCCATACAGAATCAAATCATGGCACTTAAAAATAGATACTCAATACTCAAATCGGCGTTTGTGTGTCATAGAGAAACACGCTCTGTGACTGATTTTTCGTGATGGTTACAGCACAACATTACTGAATCAGGCGTGCAAGCGCGTCTGCGTATCGAGCGACAAACGCTCTGTCAGCACCGAGAGAACGGTCAACACATGACGTTTACTCGGGGAATGCCGTGTTATACTCCTTCAGTAGTTGAACGAGTGGTTCCACCTCGGAGAACCTCGGCCCCTTAGAGATGGTATCTGAATCATCATCCCACTCGATGTATCCGGTGTTAGCTAATTTGGGTAAATCACTGTGGAGCAGTCGCACTCGGGCGTTCTTGTCATTTATTCGTTGTTCGAGGGTGGCGATACTGGTCTCGGTGGTGTCCCCTAACAGCGTCATGAGAACAACGCGCCTTGTGGGTTTTCTGAGTGCGTCCATCATCGAGTCGATCGCTTCCGAAGAGATGGTGCGGCCCTCGATCGTATCGATACCAGTCTCCCGAATCGGCGGCCCATCCCAGAGGGCCAACGTGTACGCGACCCACTGGCCGTGCATCTCGATGAGGGTTTTCTCTTCGTCCCTGATCGGTTCCTCACGGGCGGCGGTGTTCGCAAAACAGAGCGTTCCATAGAGTTCGTCGTCGATCGAGATGGTCGTCCCGAGGTAACTCCCGAACTCGAATGTTTCGTATGCTGGATCGTCTGCCCACCCTTCAGCGAGGGCATCACTGACGGCCATCGTTCCCTCCGGATCTGCGATGGTTTTCCGGCAGTAGGTCTTGGAGAGTGGGACGGTGGTTCCCGGATTTAGACGTTCGTGGGTGCCATGGACGATGTCGAAGCGTTCCGTCTCGGTTTCGAGGTCGATATGCGACAGAAACGCGTAGTCTAGGTCGAATTCGGTGGTTTCGTGGTCGAGCAGTCGTTCGAGTCTGGTTTTTGGGTCGATATTGGGGGCCAACAACGTCCGCCACAGGCGCTGAAAGTAGGGCAACTCCTCGCCCGCTTCCGTTGTGCAGATACTATGTGTCATTGAATGAGCCACGTAGCGGCCCGCTCTTTCTGATAGCTTGGACAAAGAGATTAAGAGTCATGGTAACATATATCTAGGGTTGAGCGTTCCGAAGTGACGCTTCGAGACTCCGGTCTGCGAGTGCTCTGTCTGCTAAATAAACACCCTGTATCAACCGAAGCAACGAACGTCCAACAGACACCCTCGGAACCCCTTCAGAAGAACTGGCGAAGGTATGCTTGGATACGGTCGACACGATTCGCATCGTATGTCCACATGGCTCGCCACACGTTCGGGCCGGTTTCAATCGCAACGAGTGCCGCGTGGCCTTCTCCCGACTCCTTTGTGACTGTCTCTCCATCCGCCGAGAAGGCAACGACCCATGAGCGACGGTACTCGTCCGTCCTATCACTATGGACATTCATCGCAAGCGCGTCAACCATCTCCGGGTCATCTCGAATACCGTACACATGCGTCTCGACAGTACTACTGGCGAGTCGCTCGTACATCGACCGCGTCCCGTATTCATCGTCCAACCGTGACAGCCGCTGGAACGTACTGTGTAATTCCCCATCACCGCGTGTCAATGCCCGATTCTCGATAAACCGGGAGATGAGAACTAGCAGGAGTTTCTCCTTGTTCGACACCGGGAAGCCACGGACGGTGAACTCGATTTCTCCCAACCCGGTCAATACTGCCGGAAATTCGCTCTGTTCGGACTGCCGCGTCCCCGTGCGATACCGATCGACATTCACCAACAGAAACGCCTCCTTAAGCCTCCAAAACGGCGTTGTCGCAATCATCTCGCCGTCGTCGACCAGGCACACCAAGTCGTCAACCCCCTCCGGAATCTGCCGTTCGGCTACAGCAACTGTTTGGTTTTGGAACGCGTTGTCGAGCAGATTAACGAGGGGTTCGGGCCCTGTGCGGTTTACCAAAAGCAGGGTCTTTTCGGCCGACCCGACTTCGTCGATGAATCCACCCAACGTATCCGGCAAGTCGGCGCTCATGATACTGCTTTGTTCCCCCTCCCCTGAAAAACCTTAGCTAGATAACACAATTGGACCCGTCTTCTGACTGGCATGGTTTCCTATAGCAAACGAATCAGAGACCGTATCGACCGATTCGGGGTTTTGTTCTAGCGCGACGAGACAGAAGCAGCCGTTAGAACGAGTCTGCGGGTCGTTCGAATCTGTTGAAGGAGAGGTTATGAGGAGGTGTAGCCGTTAAAGCTCGAAATGTTAGTAGCGACAGTAATTTGCTCGGTACAGCGTCTTCACACTCTGAAAGCCATAGAACCAGCTTAATACGCCGCAGACTTACCAATCCCTTGAGTGACCGATTTAGCCAACCAAAATCGGGGAATCTCGCCAGTGATTGGTATCGTATTGCTGGTGGCGGTTGTCGTGGGGCTATCAGCTGTATCTGCTGGAATGTTCTACTCGCTTAACCAAGAGAGAGATCCTGCACCGGCCGTCACGATGTCGCTCGAACCAACGGATGTCGGTGCCGTCCAGACGTTGAGTGTGGAGCAGGGCTCAACCCTAGAGGGGGAAAACATCGAGATTCGTGGTGGGGTTGAACTGGCTGATCTCGCTTCCCAAGAACTCGCGGCCGGCGATCAACACCGGATCGTACCGACAGCGACGACTGTCGAAGTCGTCTGGTTCGGCAGCCAAGATACAAGTTACGTCATCTGGGAGGAGTCAGTCTCCCAAGAGGCGACAGCGCCCACCCCGGACAAGGGTTGCTCGTGGGTGGAAACTGAATCAGATAGCGGTACGGACAACGTGAAAGTCATAGGCGAGGTCGTTGCCTGCGATGTCGAGACGAGTGAGGGCATCGAGGTGCAAGACGGCGGTGTCATCATCGGCGAGACGACGAGCGGCGCGAAGGACATCGACGCCGACGACGCCACCTTCTACGGCGATGTCGAGGTGGAGACGGTGTTCAACCTCCAAGACGGCCTCGTGACGGGATCGATCCAGTCGCACACAGCGGATATAAAGCTCGATAACGGAACTGTCACCGAATCGGTATCCGCGGTCAAAGTACTCGAAGTCGTTCATGGGAGTTCGGTCGGCGGCAACGCTACCAGTGACAAGCAGGTGAAAGTCCTCAACAGTGAGGTTGCTGGTTCTGTCGTCTCGGATGATAGTGTCAAGCTTCAGGATGCCACCGTCGAAGGAGAGGTGTATGTCGACGCCGCTTCCTTCGACTGTACGAATTCAACGATAAACGGCCAGAGTTGTGCCTCGTACTCCCCGAGAGACCCAGCGACATACTGAGTGATTTCCCGCACTCACTGACGCGTACGGCATTTCGAGGAGTTCGGGGAAATTCCTGAAGTAAGAGGTCAACCACGGATTGCTCTATATCTCACCTGTACCGACCGATTGGTGAAGATCCTACACCGACTGTCTGCTTATCGAAATAATTAGAGCCTCAATCTTCAGGCACAGCCTGTGGTTCCGGCTCCGGAGCAGGAGCCGGCGGTTCGTGCGTCCCAAACTCGGGATGCGTCTCTTCCATCCAGACATACACGACAGCACCGGAGATGAACATCAGGACAGCCGTCATGTAGAAGGCAGCCTCGATATTCACGAACTCCATCGAGAGACCGATGAGGATCGCACCGACACCGTAGCCCGAATCGCGCCACATCCGGTAGACACCCATCCCAGCCGACCGCCACGTCGGATGGGCGGCGTCGCTCGGCACCGTCATCAGGTTCGGATACAGCAATGCCATCCCCAGTCCGGAGGCGGCAGCCAATACGGCCCACGGAAGGTATCTATCTACGAGTACCATCCCGAGGACGCCGCCCCCGGCGAGGAACATTCCCCAGACGACGGGCGGACGCCGACCAATACGATCCGCGAGGCCCCCCGTACCAATCTGGAGGAAATACATCGCGCTATGCACGCCGACGACGACGCCAACCGCCGCGATACCGAGTCCCTGACTGGTCAGGTACAGCGGGACGGCAATCCAGAACAGCGTGTCAACGAAGTTCTCGATGTGACCTGCCTGTGCGGCAGCGAACAGCGTCCTGTCACCATAGGTGGCCCGCTTCAGCACCTCGTTGAACGGTAGGTTCGCATCGTGGTGGTCATCGTCACCCTCGGCCTGCGCGTACTGGACGGTCTCCTTGATCAGGAAAATCGAGATGAGGAACGCCAGCACAACGACGATAGCCAGGAAGTAGAACGGTTCAGGGCGGAGACTCCATTGGCCGGCAATAAGACCTGTGAGCCAAGCGCCGACCGCGACGCCGGTGTAGCCGAACGACTCGTCGATACCGACAGCGAGACCGCGCTGCTCGGGTCCTGCAAGGTCAATTTTGGCGTTAATCGCCATACTCCAGGTTAGTGCCTGGTTGATGCCGAGCAGGATGTTCCCAAAGGTAATCCAGTTCCAGCTAGGCGCGAAGATGAGGATAATTGGCAGTGGGAGCGCAGTTGCCCACCCAAGGATGAGAACCGGCTTCCGACCGTACTCTTCGCCCCACTTCCCGGCATAGAGGTTGAGGAGTGCCTTGACGAAACCGAACGAGACGACGAACGAGCCGATAACGAACAGCGACTCGACGCCGAGGACGTCACGGCCCAGAACGGGGACGACGGCACGTTCAGACCCGATCGTCAGTCCGGTGGCGAAGACGAGCAGGACATGCAGCGAGAACTGTCCGAGGTGCTCGCGGATGCCCTGTGTAATCTCAGTTGTCTCAGTCATTTACTCGGCAGCGCAGTTGTTCGGGCCAAGTTCCAACTCGGCCAGTTCGTCTTCAGGAACCGATTCCTCACCCACGTTTGCACGCTTGACGCGTTCGAAGTTCGGCGGATGCTCCGGGATGTCCGAGGCGAGTTCCTCGATGAACGCCTCGCGGTCACGTCCTAAGTCCTCGTTTCGTTCCGTGACGTCACCGAGCGTCGCCGTCACCGGCGGATCAGGTGACCCCGGATCGTGTGCTGGCAAGATGACAGTCTCATCGGGATACTCTAACAGCCGGTGGAGACTTTCGTAAAGCGTTGCAGCGTTCTCCTCGACATCGGCGTCCTCGATGCCGGCTTCAACGCCGAGTTCGACCCGCCCCACGCTCTCATGGAAGAGGGTGTCACCCGTTAGCAGCGCCTTCCCCTCGACATCGAAGGAGACGCTGCCCTCGCTGTGTCCCGGCGTGTGGATGACTTCGACATCGAGAGCGCCGACCGAAACGGTCTGGCTATCCTCGATAGGCGTCGCATCGACGGCGAGTGCATCCTTTGGGTGGAGGTAGTACGGAACGCCGTGGCGTTCGGCCAGTTTGGCAGCGCCGGAGACGTGGTCGGCGTGGGCGTGGGTGTCGAAGACGCCGACGAGTTCCGTGTCGTATTCGTCGAGAATCGCTTCATATTCTTCGACGTAATGTGACGGATCGAAGACGGCGGCTTTCCCGTCCGAAACGAGTACGTGAGAGAGGCAGCCTTTCCCAGGTCGTGCGACCTGAATCAGCGTGCCATCTACGTCGACTGGAACGGGTGCGTGTCGATGGACACGGCTCCAGCCGTTCATCCCGTCGGTGAGCGTTTCGGCGTCGTAGCCCAGTTCCTGAAGCACTTCAGTCGCGGTCTGTGAGACGGCGCCAACCGTACAGACGGTGACGATTTCCCTGTCGTCGGGGAGGTCAGAGAGCGCTTCCTTGGCTGCGTCAGGGTCGTTTGTCAGTTCATCGTATACATCGACGTTAGTGCTGTCCGGGATATGCCAGTCGTCGTACTCCTCTTCGTGGCGAATGTCGAGAACAAGAACGTCCTCTCCATCGACCCGTAGTCGTCGATTGAGTCGCTCGGGGCTGATTTCCGGCATCTGTGAATAGCCGTAGGAGAAGTATCCGCATATGAGTACTGCGGGACATGACCGGCACCGTTAATTTTCTCTAATCCTTTGGTCTTCGTATGAGCCTTTACGAGGCATCGTTTCGGGTCAAACACGAGTGCCCGTATCGGGAAATTTCGGAGTATTACCCTGATCTCACCATCCGTGAGTGGTATCTGAGCGACTGCCAGGTAATCGAGATCACGTCCTCGGAAGCGCCGACGGACGAACTACTCGAAGAAATCGAGCAAATCGGAACCGTGCTGCACAAGTCGATTGATGAATCCGGACTGCACGTTGTGACGCAGGCCTGTCTGTGTTCGCTTGAGGACTCCATCATCGAACGGTTTGAGGAGTACAACTGCCTGTATCAGCCGCCGACGATACACCGACAGGGCTGGGAACACTACACGGTGATTGCCTTCGACGAAGATGACATTCAAGCGTTACACGCGGACTTAGAGGCTGATCGGGACATCGAAGTGCTCTCGAAGACAGCGATTACCGAACAGACGATTCCCCATAGTATGCTGGCCCCGGTTGACCAGTTGTTCGAAGACCTCACCGACCGGCAGTTGGCGGCACTTCGACTGGCGCTGGAGAGCGGCTACTACGAGCAGCCGCGGAAGACGTCGCTCCGAGAACTGGCCGATCAGACTGCTGTGGCGCGTTCGACCTACGAGGAACACCTCCGGAAAGCGGAGAACAAGTTCCTCACGAACGCGGGGCAGTTCCTCCGATTAGTTACTGCGAACGCGTCCAGCGACCCGTTGCAGGTCGAAAAGACGCGGCAGGCTGAACACGCTGCCGACTAATGGCTGGCAGGGACATCTCGGGCAACTAGTTCCATCAACTGCTTTGTGAATATCCTCGTTTAACGAACTCCATGACAGACTCCTCCGATTCAGATACCTCCCCACTTCTCGAAGCAAAGGAATTCGACGAATCGTCCGTTTTTACGCCGGAAGCGTTGCTGGAGAATGCCCGACGGCAGAAGAGTCTCCCGAAACAATCGGTTCCTGATATATGTATTCTTGACCCTGATGGCGATATTGTGAGGCAGTTGATAGCCACCGGGGAGGCACGGGAGGATGAAGCGTGGCCCGGCTATCACACCGATCTCTACCGATTCGAACGAAACGGTGAGGAGTTCGGTATCGTTGGCTGTGCGGTGGGGGCGTCCTTCGCTGTTCTTGTTGCGGAGCAACTGTTCGCCGCGGGCTGTCGATTTCTCATTAGTGTAACCTCATCGGGGCAGATTGTGCCGAAGGACGACCCTCCCTACTTCGTTCTCATCGAGCGTGCGCTCCGCGACGAGGGAACGAGTCATCACTACCGTACGACCAGCCGCTATGCAACCCTCAGTAACGAACTTCGTGCTTCAGTCGAAGCGGCGTGCAAAACTGTGTCTCGATCCGTTTATATCGGGGCAACGTGGACGACGGACGCCCCGTTTCGGGAAACAGAGACTGCAATTGAACGTGCTAAGTCAGAAGAAATCCTCGCTGTAGAAATGGAGGCGGCTGCACTATACACGTTCGCGGAGGTTCGAGAGGTACCAGTCGTTTGCTTCGCGCATGTGACAAACCAGATGGGCCAGACTGAGGACGATTTTGAAAAAGGGGAAGCGGATGGGAGTCAAGATGCGTTAGAAGTGATTGACGCAGCTGCTACGGCTTGGCGATCTTCCGATTGAGCAGAAATTAATCAGCACCATATAGTGTGCCGGTTGAGGCGAGGAGTAGACGTGACTTCTGAGTTAATCGTACTGATTGTATCCTCTGTACCAGTAACGGCGGTCTTGACTGGTGGCGAGTAATTCAATAGGCAGATTGGTACGTGAATCCCCTACATCGAGTGGTTCCCCGTCGCAAATGGTTTCAGGGTAGCGCAACTGAACCAGATACCAATCAATATCGTGTACATATATACTTCACTCTCGGGCTTCCCGCCCGATGTAAAGGGAGTAGGCGATACAAACGAGTCCAATGAACTGCACGACTCGTACTCCCAATCTGAAGAAGTCCTGCGTCGGAAGTGCCAGGAGACGAAATTCGAGCAAT
Organism: Natronomonas halophila; assembly: GCF_013391085.1. Classification (NCBI taxonomy): domain Archaea; kingdom Methanobacteriati; phylum Methanobacteriota; class Halobacteria; order Halobacteriales; family Natronomonadaceae; genus Natronomonas; species Natronomonas halophila. The sequence goes on from NZ_CP058334.1 coordinate 1,997,944, forward strand.
AAGGTGCCAATAATTGAGATGCCATATGCAATGCCGAACAGGAGAATCATTCCGACCGAGAGTACTAGCATCTGCTTGCTGTCGTGGCGTCGAAGCCCTCGGTAGGCCAGATACCCGATATACAACCCCAGCACAGCAGACGCTGAAGCGAAAGCCAACACAGCCAATTGAATCGGCGTATATCCGAATACAGCGGTCATTTTAGAACTTCCCCCATAGGTCTGTCAGTTCATCAACCGGGTCGGACTGAGTCTGCTCAAGGCTGAATTCGAATTCGCCATCATGTAGCGTAATCGAGACGTGTTCAAGTTTCGCGGTATACACCGTATCGTGGTGCCCATCACCCCGAGCACGAATCTGGTCTGAGACAAGTTCGGCCTCCTCCAGTCGTTCTAAGCGCCGATAAATCGTCTGATCAGACGCATCACATCGCTCAGCAAGTTCTGACGCCGAGTATGGTTCAACACTTGTTGCCGACAGAATCGTTCGAACATGCGTATCGCTGAGCAGTTCAACAATGGTCGTGAAGTCGGGGTCGCTACTCACGACACCACCCCCTGAACAAGACGTTCGGGGGGAAACCCATACCCGCCTCCCCCAGGAATCTCGGTACTGATGGTGGTCATGGCTGGTTCGGCGTCTTGCCATGCTTGCCCCCGGTTCGTGACGGAGTCGGGGTTCGAAAGCGACCACTGGTGAGCTGTTCGCGGTGGTTGCTGGAGGATCAAGGAAGGTCACGGTAGTTCATAGATAACAAAGCTAGCAGACCGCGTGGCATCCACCGGGGAGTACGTCCCCACAATTCGATCTGCGTCAGTGTCTGGGGCATCGATAGTGAGTGTATCTCCTGGTTGAATACGGTCAAGGGTATCGGAGAATTGCGATTCGACCTCTGTCCGCTCGCTCCCCTCCTGTATCGAGACGGTGATTGATTCTGCTGGCGTTGAGTCGCCAGCCTCATGTTGGATGGTGAGCGTCTCACCGTCAGTCTCGACGCCCCACGTGATTATAGGGACAGTAGCGTCGGCGTAATCTGTTTGCAGCGATTCGTGGGGTAGGTGCATTGCAATAGTCGCAATTTGGCCCTCGATTTGGATATCGACCGAGCGGCTATCGCGTGCGCGAGTGTTCTCCTCAAGTGCGTCTCGAAGCGTTTGTTCCGTAATGACGTCGTTTTCGGGATAGAGCTGTTTATGGATGTAGTAGATGCCATCGTCACCGGGCATATATGTCATCGAACGGATGAGCGCAGATCTGGTCGGATCGATACCGAGCCCGCCAATCATCGTCCACGAGCCAGCACCAATCGCATCGGTTGCCGACGCGAATGCGTCGTCGGTTTCGTGATGGCGTGGGACTGCGCCGCGTTTTGCGTCGATTACTGCTTCGACGATCGCTGTGCTTTGTTCATGGTGTGCCCAGACGATAGCTGTGGGGCTGACTGCGGCTGTTCGAGGGCTGTCAGTACGGTCGAAGAGTTCGTAGTCTTGGTATGAGCCTGCAGTGGTGTATCCGCTGTCGAGTAGTGTCTGAGTGACCGTCTCGGTGGTGATGTCGCCTTGGAGGACGTAGGTGGATTTGGTTGTTCGGTGGAGGCCGATGACGGAGTCGTAAGATTCGTAGTCGAGTCCGAAAGAATCGAGGTATAGCTTCTGGAAGAAGTGCGCGTTCTTGTTCACGATTCCCGTTTCTTGCTGTCCGAGGTTTTGAGGCTGGACGTAGTTCACGTATCCAGGGTTGATATCGCCGCTCGGGAGGGTCGATGCGGCGGGGAGCCATTGTCGGTACGTTGGGTTGGTATTTACTGGCGGTGTGTCGATGCGACCATACTGTACGCGGTTGCCGAGTGGCGGGAGAGATTCTGTACAGCCGGTCAGGGAGATGCTAGCGGCGGTGACGAGGCCGGCTTGCTTAAGGAAGGTTCGTCGTGTCGGAGGAGGGGAGTTCATGCAAGACGTACTAAAATGGTCAAATTGTAATATAGAGGGGATAATCCACTGCAGCTGTGAGTCACCGAAACGATTATATCTTGGTTTCGGTCTTGAGTCCCCGAAACAGGCGAGTCTATATTGGCTATGCCTCCTCTGTATCGATTGATGGGTGAATCTCCTGTATCTGTCGAACGAAGAAGCCTAAAACAGGTTTTTGACCCTCCCACGGGCTTTTGTTATCCAGCACAAATCGTGAAGTGTGAAACGCCGTCAGTTACTCCAACTTAGTGGTCTTACACTATCTGTCTCACTTGGTGGCTGTGCTTCGATAGGAGACATAGAGGAGGACTCAGAGTTTACGGTCACACGGACGGGGGAAATACCAGTTGAAAACCGCACAAGCGAGTTCGCTCGCTCGTACCCCGGCCAAGAGCCCTTTGCCGAGGTCGTTTTCGGTGAAAGGCCAAAAACTTCCGACAATTTGCATGGAGTAGAAATCTATAACGATTATGAGAACCCGGTTGAGGTTTCGCTAACGGTCAACAGAGAGGAGGATGAACGAACGCTGGTATTTGAGGGTGAGGGAACGATTTCAATTGACGAATACATGGTAATTGCTATTTCCCCTCCTGCGACGTACATCAACAACCTTGAGGTAAGCGGAGACGACGTGAATCTTCAGAAAACCTTTGACGTGCCACAGAGCGCGTGGGATGCAGAACCGAAGGACGATAAAGGGATTAGCCCAGAGCATAATGTCCATATCAAACAGAACGAGGTTAACGTGAGATTTGTCGGAGAGGAGAGGTGAACGTAGCAGCCATGGAACCACCAAACCTCAACTGGGAAACTCGTCACGAATGAACCGTCGGCAGGCCCTCTCAAGTTTGGCGGTCGCTGGTACTGTTTCGCTTGCCGGCTGTTCGTCCGTTCTGGGCTCTGATGGAATCGTCCTTGGGAGAATCGAGGTCATCAACTCGTCGTTCGTGGCGAATCGGATTCGTCTCATGGTAAACCGCGACGACGAGATACTCGTCGATCGACAAATCACGCTGCCCGCTATCGACGCTGAAAACGGGACGCCGGCGACAGTCATCGACCCGCTGTGGTCGGAGAAAAAAGGTCCATATACGGTTAGTGCGCTCCATTACGACACGTCCGACAACCGAGAAACCGGGTCGTGGGAGTACACCTTCACACGGGCCGACTACGACGCCTACTACGAGGACAGCCACGAAGACCCGGGATGTATCGGTGCCGTCGTCAAAATTGGAAGTCTCTCCGATACCGAGAACCCCGCGATTGGAATCGGCCCGACGTACATGGAAACTCCCTGTGGAACGCCGGATTCACAGTAGACATCGGTCGATACAGATTCTGTAGTTGGTACTGAATATAGTGTAATAGTAATGAAAAGATAATCGAGATTATCGTAAGTGGCACAGCAAAGAGCGTTGTGTACCAGACAGCACCTGCCAGAAGAAGCACCTATGTCGAGATACCATAGCCGGTCGAATTACAATCGACGCCAACTCGCGGAAGAACAACAGCACCGAGTAGTGGGATAGCGATGAGATAGCCGCCCGAGACGATGACCACCACGGTAAACAGCGTACTCATCTATTCTTATGGCGATCTGTTCTGGAGTGTTCGTGATACTGATGATCGGGGCTCTCCGTTGATTTCTTGATTGATCCGCTCGCTCAATCTCACGACTGTTTCAGTAGAGCCTGAGACGAAGAGGTACCGCTGTGCGCTCTTCAGCGGTGACCTTCGACTTTATCGCGGATATCGCCCACATCAACCTGAGCCAGTTGGTGACCTAGTTCGTACCTTGATTTCGCTGAGACTAGCCTGAACCACTCCGATGTCAAGGCGTCGAGGGTGTGACTAAGACGTTGACCATCGATATGGGTCGATACAGTCAAGTTCTAATTCGCCTACACTCCTACGGAAGCGCATGTGGGGGATTGTCACACAAATAGCGGCTTGACTCATCACCGTCGTTTTTGATATACGCATGGATAGAACGTTTATGAACCGACGAGAGTACCTCACAGCAGTATGCAGTGCTGGGGTCATCACAACAGCAGGGTGTAGCTCAGCAGCAGGCCACCAAACGCTTTCTGAGCCAAGCGTGCACACGGAGTCAGACGGAAGGAAAGCTCTCATTTTTACGGCAGATGGTGTGGAGGTGGGGAATTTCGGCGTTGATGGGAATGTTGAGGCTACTCAGATTTCGCTCTCAACTGAGATCTGGCACCAAGAGGGAACGAACGTCCAATCGATTAAACTGCGAGTCTGGATGCCAGAAACAGCAACAGAATCCGCCGCAGAGGTTGCTGTGGTCTCGCCGGTGGAAGGAGACAGCTCTCCGCCACCAGCGGTAACGCTCTATACACCTGATCGAGCCCTCGGAACGGTTATAGAGATCACCGATTTGGACGATCTCGCAGATGAAACAATCAGCACACTAAATCTCCTTGTCAACCCGGGAGCAGAGACAGCGACGAAGCTCAATATCCACGCAACGATCGAACTCACGGAGCGTGGTGCGCTCGGGACTGACTACACGCTTGATGGTGAACTCCAGTTAGTGTATCCCGAACTCAACCACGACGAGTTGGATTCGCCTGCTCGTGAGCACGACTCTGCTATATCACCTACTCGTTGTGTCCAGTAGATTCTGCGTGCGTTGTCGATAGCGTGACCAAGGACGCTGGCTCTAGTACCTTCAGTTACCACGTCCGGGTTGGGAGAAGGTCGATAGCACTCACAACCCGATTTTCTCCGTCGAGGGGGACAATGACGCGCATCTCTTCATTATAGTCTGCTAATAGTTCTCGGCAGCTCCCACACGGTGGAATAACTCGTGTTTCGTTCTCATCGTGAGACGGCATCGGGTATGCGACAGCGACGCTGGTGTCGATGTCGTCATGATTGTATCCGTCGGAAATGGCCGAGCCGACTGCGACTGGTTCCCCGCACATTGACGCTCGACCGACACTCGCCGGTAAACTCACGCCTTCGTATACTGAGCCGTCAGTCGTCCGGACTCCAGCGGCGACGATGTGTGCGCCGTCGAAGAACTCCGGATCGAACGTACGCTCGTTCGTCTCCATGATTTGCTCAATGAGGGCTTCGTCGTTAGACGATAGAGGGGCGGTTTCCATACCAGTTGAACCTATTACCGCGTAATGGGTTTTCTGAACCAGTGTCCCGACCACCGGGAGTACTGGGCGGCTCACAGACCGGTTCTTTCGGTCGATCTCGTCACTTTACGATGAAATCATTAATGAAGCCGAATCGTGCAGTACAGGCGGCATACTAATCGGTCGACTGAGATCGCTCTTCTTCGATAGAGTGTATGCCGGTGATTTCGAGTCGGGCCCCGCCGTTCGAGCCATCGGTCACGCGAACCGACCAGCCGTGTCCCTCGGCGACCTGCTTGACGATACTCAACCCGAAGCCAGTTCCCTTGTCACCAGTTGAGTACCCAGCAGTAAACACCTCATCACGTCGACTGTCAGGGATACCGGGCCCGTCATCTTCGACGTAGAAGCCATCACCTATGACTCCGATAGTGACCGTTACGTCATCACCACCGTGTTCGATGGCGTTCCGGAACAGGTTTTCGAGGAGCTGGCGGAGTCGATCGTGATCGGCTTCAATCGTCGGTAGCGACTGTGGATCATTCTCGTAGCGCAACTCTGCTTGGTCTATGCCATCGCCTACGAGTGTCCACGCGGAGTCGATGACATCCTGAAGCCGCACAGATTCCACAGACCCGATGTCTCGTCCTTCACGCGCCAGCCAGAGTACGTCATCGATGATCCGTTCCATCCGGTCAGCCGCAGTCTGGATTGCATCTACGTGCTCGCTGTCTCCCTCTTGTTGTGCAATTTCGGCCCGGCCTTGGATGACTGCCAAGGGGGTTTGAAGGTCGTGGCTGACGATGTTTGCGAACTCATCCAGTCGGTCACGTTCCCGTTTGAGTTCCTGTTCCCATTCCTTCTGGTCGGTGATGTCGACGTTGACGGAAACAAAGCCTGTGATGGCCCCTGTTTCACCGGTGACTGGTGCGATGGTCTGGTCGACGACGTACTGTTCACCTGATTTCCGGGTATTGATGAGTTCGCTCCGCCAGACCTCCCCCGATGTGATGGTTTCCCACAGCTCCTCATAGAACTGTTCGTCGTGTTCCCCGGATTTCAGAATACGTGGTGTTTGTCCGACGGCTTCCGCTTTGGAGTAGCCAGTAATGCTCTCGAATGCCGGATTGACGTATTCTATAACGCCGTGTTCATTAGTGAAGTAGATCGAATGCCCAGCGGCTTCGACAGCCTCTCGAAATGCTTGGTGATGTATGCTCCCCATGTCCCAGTTTTCCCCTTATGGTAACCTTCTCCCTCGGAGAGATAAATGCGTCTTGTGTCTTCGCTATCTGAAGATACTCGGTATGCAGCATACATCGACCGATACGTGGACACAACAGACCGGAGTTAGTAGTTCCGACTGCGCTGGGGCAATCAGGATAGCACATCCTTCAGTATCACCTGTCGTTTTCAATTACAAAAATTAACACTAATATATTTTTGATTTGAAAGTAATACACGATTAAAAGGCAGTGCTTCTTAAGCAAAATCACGTTATATCTGGCTACATTATTTCCACATATGATGTCGACGTCAGGGTTCTCCCTCCAGGGGTTGCAATATACGATTAAGCAATCTGCCAGGGGGTGTGGGTATCATGGTAGTTGAGACCCTCGTCGAAGGACTGCGGCTCGCTGGTGAGATGTTCTGGGAGACGTGGTGGGCGCTCGTGCTCGGATTTACGATCGCCGGCGCCGTCGAGACGTTCGTCAGCGAAGAGAAGATGTCTGCCGTTCTCGGCGGCAACGGCTGGAAAGAACTCGGACTCGGGACGGTGTTCGGTGCTGCGTCATCGTCGTGTTCGTTCGGGGCAGTCGCGACGACGAAGTCGCTGTTCAAGAAGGGCGCGTCGCCGGTGGCTAGCCTCGCGGCGTTCCAGTTCGCTTCCACGAACCTCGTCATCGAACTCGGCCTCGTTATGTGGATTCTGCTCGGGTGGCAGTTCGTGTTGGCCGACTACGTGGCGGGCCTCATCCTCATCGCGCTTCTCGCGGTGGCTTACAAGTACATCGTTCCCCAGAAGTGGTTCGACGCATCGCGCGAATACCTCCGCTCCTCGGAAGGCGTGCGTGATCCGTCCTGTGGTATGGAGGTCGACCCCACGAGCGATGACGTCCTCACGCTGGAGACCGATGGCGGGACCGAATACTTCTGCTCGGAATCGTGCAAGCAGGCGTACCTTGAGGAACAGCGTCAACAGGACGCGACGTGGCGCGACCGGCTGTTGACCCGGGATGGCTGGCGACTCGCCTCGAAGAACGCCCTCGGCGAGTGGGGGATGCTCTGGGAGGATATCGTCGCTGGCTTCCTTATCGCTGGTCTCATCGGAGCCTTCGTCCCCCGCGAGTGGTGGACGACGCTGTTCGGTATCGGGGCTGAAGGGACGTTCGTGTGGATACTCACCAGCGCAATCATCGGCGTCGTCATCGGTGTCGTTACGTTCGTCTGCTCGGTCGGAAACGTCCCGTTTGCGGTCATCCTCTGGAACAACGGCATCGCCTTCGGTGGCGTCATGAGCTTCATTTTCGCGGACTTGATTGTCCCGACCATCGACGACGCGTACCGTCGATATTACGGCCTCCGGATGGCTACGGTACTGTTCGTCTCGATTTTCATCACCGCCGTCATCTCGGGCGTCGTAATTCATTACCTGTGGAGTGGAGTCGGCCTCATTCCGCCTCAGGGAGAAGCCGGAGGGACTGCCCCCGCCGGCTATACGACGTATCTCAACGCCCTCTTCACGCTACTGTTCCTCGGACAGGTTTACGTGGGCTACTGGACGGCAGGAGGCGACGAGGAATCGGACGACCACGAGATGCATGCAGGCTAACCGATAATTCTACGGAGGTTCCAAATGATAGATTGGAAGTCCGAACCCGGTGAAGATGGCCGAAATAGGTAGGTCCTCCCATCCTGGCTCGACCGATATACCGACGCCGCACTTTACGGACTCGTCGCTGGGACAGTGCTATGTCTATTTGCGCTGTTCACGAACCCCGTCCCTGACCCTTCCTTCCCGTGGGCAACGTTGCCCACATCGCTTCGAGTACCAGTCACGCAGCCCCGTATCGAACACTGGCCCGTCTCGCACACGATCGGTATCTGGCTGTGGGTCCTCGGCGCGCCGGCAGTGTTCCTCGCAGGCTATCGACGGTTCCAGAATCGACCGACGGCCTGGCTCGTTGCACTACCAACTACTGCGATGCTTGGTTTGACAACGTACTGTCGGTTCTTCTGGCCGAAGCTCTATCCGGCGACATGGAACGCGCCGTCGTACACTTTCGTCTGCTGGCTCTACTGTTCCTCGTACGATCACTGTGGAGTAATCTGGCGTACGGTGTCGCGCTACTCGGTGTGGTCGCTACTGTCTTTGCGGTTCGGGAATCGACGTGGTCCACGTTCGGGTTCGTCGCGTTCGGTGTTTTAGCTCTCCCTTGGGCTTCCTGCGATATACGAAGCGTGTCGCCGATACTAGTTGCTGAATTACGATAGCGAGACGCAAGACTACTAATCCGACTGGGACGCAACTACCCTCTCCTCACGAGTTTCGGTTCCAAAGGACTGCGAACAAGCCTCCCATCAAATAGCCGGCAACTGAAGCGATCGTGAGCCCCCCAACTGTCAGCGACAAATCAAAATCCACTGTATCCTCCGGCTCGACAAAGTTTGTCCGCGCCACAATGTCAACTGCGGATCTGGAGACGTCAGAGACGACAAACCAGATCCACGCGGCGTGAGATGCGGCAAAAATGAGGGCGAACAGGACTCCGGACCGATGCTTGGAGATTTTCTCACTCATCGTCTTCAATCACCCCCTCTACGCTGTGTCTGATTGTACTCTGGCCGTACAGTTTTAAGGGCGGGTTCAACTGATGCACACATCAAACAACGTGGGCATATTTCAATGAATTTTCGCCTCGATACCCCAACTCTTTGTATGTTCTTACTTTCGATTCCTTAGGTAACCCCGGGATCATTCGACACTACCCAAAGTGACTGTTGCTAACAGAGTGTGTCGGTAGATTCGCAATTTTCAGCGACCAGTTGTTTCGTGCCGTGTCGTATCTAATGAATTCCCAACAATCCCGAAGTTTGTCCCTCAGGAATCTCTGTGGGCGCGAACGAACGCACGCCGCAGGACGGTCAGAAGGACGTACGTCTCGTATTTCTGGGTCCGACAGTGTTCGCAGGGCTGCATGTCCGCGACGATCTCCTCGATCGCGTCGTCGTACTCGTCCGTGAGCGTGGTGAGTGCGTCCGTAATCTGCGGCTGGACAGCGTCGATCATCTCCTCAACGGCGGCGTCGGCCGAATCCGGTAGTGAGTACGAGAGAACGATCGTGTTTGCGTGGTAGTACTTCGTGGTCCCACCGCGGCCCTCCTCGAAGCGAACAACGTCAACGAGGCCCGCGTCCCGGAGCTCGTTGATGTGGTGGCGAACCGTATTCTCCGTCCGGTCGACGCCGCGATCTTCGAGGCGTTCGTGGACCTCGGTCGCGGTCAGGGCCTCCTCGGCCAGAATATCGAGAATCATCGCCCGCATCGGCTCGTCAATGGCATCCGAAACCCGGGTGTCTCGCACCGCGATGTCCTCGAGACGGTGGTCGGTATCGGAGTCACTCATACGAGAACTGAACGCGAGCACGCGGGAAAAGGTAGCGGGACACGAGCGAGGGTGGCGTCGTTAGCGAACGGCCCGAATGGACCCGCGGTAGCGAAAGCTCTAGACGACCAATTTGACCGTTCCAACGACCAATATAGAAATTCAAACATATCATCTAAAAAATACTTATTTGGATATAGGCACTATCTCGAACTGTAATGAGCGACACAACCCAGTTCCGCGTCATGGACTTCGACTGCCCGACCTGTGCGAGCACGGTCGAACGCGCCCTCTCGAACGTCAACGGCGTCCAGCACGTTGAGGTCCACTACGCGACCGGTCGCGTCGAGATCGAGTACGACGACAGCGTCGCTGACCCCGATGTCTTCGCACAGACCATCGAAAACCAGGGATACACGCCCCAGCCCGCCTAACACCATGAACGAACGATCGATCACGCAGTACTACCGGAAACATCGGAAGGCCATCGTCACGGCGACCAGTGGCCTCCTCTACGGCGGTGGCTGGAGCCTTGGCCACCTCACGAGTTTCGATATGGCAAGCGCCGTCATCCTCGTCTTCGCGACGGTCGTGGGAGGCTACGACATCGCCCAAACCGCCTACCACGAGGTTTCTAACCGGACGCTCGGCATCAAGACGCTGGTGACGCTGGCCGCCATCGGTGCCATCATCATCGGCGAGTACTGGGAGGCCGCCGCTGTGGTCTTCCTGTTCAGCCTCGGCAGCTATCTCGAGGGCCGGACGATGCGGAAGACCCGGACGGCCCTCCAGGAGCTGCTGGAGATGACGCCCGACACGGCGACCGTCCGTCGGGACGGGGAACTCCAGGAGGTACCCGCCCGCGAAGTCGAAGAGGGCGAAGTCGTCGTCGTGAAGCCGGGTGGGAAGATTCCGGTCGACGGGACCGTCATCGACGGCGAAAGCGCGGTCAATCAAGCACCGGTCACCGGCGAGAGCGCGCCCGTCCACAAGGCCGACGGCGACGGGGTCTACGCCGGGACGGTCAACCAAGAAGGTGCGTTAGAAATCCGAACGACGGGTGCGGGTTCGGACACGACGCTCGAACGCATCATCCGCCGCGTCGAGGAGGCCCAGGAGGCCCAGTCGCCCACGGAGAGCCTCATCGACAGGTTCGCGAAGTACTACACGCCTGCCGTCATCGCCCTGGCTATCGGCGCGTATGCAGTCACGCAGAATGCGATCCTGTCGCTGACGCTGCTGGTCATCGGCTGTCCCGGGGCGCTGGTCATCGGGCCGCCGGTCAGCATCGTCTCCGCAATCGGGAACGCCGCCCGGTCGGGCGTCCTGATGAAGGGCGGTGAACACCTCGAACGCGCCGGCAAGATCGACCTCGTCGCTTTCGATAAGACCGGCACTCTCACGAAGGGCGAAACCACAGTCGCCGACGTCGAGGGATTTGGCATCGCTGATGACGAGGTCCTATCGCTCGCGGCGACTACCGAAAAGAAGAGTGAACACCACCTCGCCGACGCCATCGTTGACGCAGCTCGCGAGCGCCCGACCGCTGCGACGGATGGCGGTGCGACGGTCGCGAACGCGGTCGAAGCCGACCGGAACCCCCGGTCGATTCCGGACCCTGACGATTTCGACGTGGTCGCCGGCAAGGGCGTCGTCGCTCGCTACGACGGCCACGAGATAGTCGTTGGTAACCGCGCACTGCTGGACGACCGCGGTATCGACATCCCCAGTCGGGTCGCCGACTACGTCCGCGAGCGTGAGGAGCGCGGCGAAACGGTCGTCCACGTCATCCGGGATGGGGACGTCATCGGCACAATCGCGATGCGGGACGAACTCCGAGAGGCCGCCCCTGACGTCGTCGCGGCACTCCGGGACGCCGGGATCAAGACGATGATGCTCACCGGCGACAACGAACGGACGGCCGCCGCCGTTGCCGAGGAGGTCGGCATCGACGAGTACCGCGCCGAACTCCTCCCCGAGGACAAACAGTCCGTCATCGAGGCCTGCCAGGCGGACGGACACGTCGTCGCAATGGTCGGCGACGGCATCAACGATGCCCCCTCGCTGGCGACCGCCGACGTCGGCATCGCGATGGGTGCCGCGGGAACGGACACCGCCATCGAAACGGCGGACATGGCGCTGATGGCCGACGATCTCGAACGCATCCCCTACGCGGTCACGCTAAGCAAAGCGACGCGCTGGAACGTCCTCGAGAACGTCGGGCTCGCGGTGCTGACCGTGACCGTCCTCCTCGCGGGCGTGCTTACCAGCTACATTACCCTTGCGTCGGGGATGCTCGTACACGAGGCCAGCGTCCTCGCGGTCATCCTCAACGGGATGCGACTGCTCCGCTACTGAACATCAAAGACGATCACCGACACCATGACATCGAATTCAGCTCCGACTGACGTGACTCACAATGGAACCGACTGGCAGGTCAACTACGATGTCGACCCGATCGAAATTCGCGACCCCGTTGCGGAGGCCCTCGGCGTCCTGGAACCGGGCGAGCCGTTCGTCATCACCTACACGGACGCGGTGAAAGAAGCAGGACACTCCTGTCCGACTGCCTCGGGCGCCTACCGGATTGTCCAACTCGGACTCGATACCCTGTATCCCGATAGCTATCCGGTCCGAAGCGAGGTCGAAGTGCAAGCACCCGGCTCGCGAGACGACGCGACATACGGCGTGATGAGCCGCATCATCTCGTACGTCACCGGCGCGACCGAAGACGACGGGTTCAGCGGACTTGCCGGCGGCTACGGCGGGCGCCGCGACCTCCTGCACTTCGATGCGTTTGACACGGACACGACGGACCCGACATTCCGGTTCCGGCGAACCGACACGGACGAGACAGTGCAGGTAACCTACCACGTCACCGACGTTCCCGACGGTGGGCCCGCAATTGGGAATCTCCAGCAGATTCTCGACGGGACGGCGAGCGAGCAGCAACGGGAGGCCTTCGCTGACGCCTGGCACCGCCGCGTACAGGTCGTCCTCAGCGATGAGTCGCTTTTCACCATCGAAACGATGTAGCAGGCCCCTGCGTTATAACACGGGATTCGAACAAACGACGTAATGTGGCTTTCGCTGCCGCGGATTTCGGTCTTTCACCCGGTAGCGTCACCCCATTAGTTGCCGATGCAGCAGATACCATCATAGATGGTGTTCGGTCCGTTGAGACCGCATTCAACCTTGACCTGCAGCCCACAAGCGAGCGTTTCCACTTCCGATTCACCTTGGTAAACTTGCAAACGCGACAACAGGGACGCTCGCTGTCCGTCGGGTTCTGATGCGATGGTCCCTGTTCTGTGTGGTGGCCGTGGCGATCGGCCATGCCGCTCAGTCCTCCCGTTTTAATCGCTCGCGCCGGGTTTCGAACTCCTCGTCGGCCAGTTCGCCTCGAGCGTACGCGACGCGCAGTTTTTCAAGCGCAGTGTCCTCACTTCGAGTGTCCACTTGACGGGTCCCTCGGTACAGGAGATATCCTACTCAGACGGCGTCCGATATCGATATTTACTGGTGTTTGGTGTCTCTAAAATGGAGAGACATCGGGTGACGAAACCGGTTAAAACCTGCGCGGCATCGGGATCCAGCGAAACAATGATTCCCTCGTCTGGGCCCTCCGGAAACTGGAAGACTAGACCGTTCTCGTGGATCTCGGCCCGTGCGTAATTCTCTCCGAGTGGTGGGTAGTCTTCCTCACGAACTAAGGGTTCATCCTTGCGCGCTCGTTCCATGACATCAGGAACTTCCTCGCCGAGCGAATCCAGTTGGAGATCGCGACGGACATGAATCGCCTCCCAATCGTCCGCATCGTAGTAGAATGCCGTCCGATATGAGCTACCAGCTCGTTCTTTGACGAATTGATGGAGCTCCCGATGCTGCTCGCTAATCATACCTAGATATTTCTATCCTTTTGTGTTTATATTTTTCTAATAGTTTACCCAAATAATCACACACGGTGTGAATAAATCGAACTTACAAGAGACGGTCCGAAGATTTCATACAAAACTGGAGGGCTCATCCGAACCAACACGGATTGCCTTCCGAGTGATGCAGTCGAAGAGGCCACAAAACCTATTCCCAACCTGAAGTACCTCTCTCAGTACGTCGGTGGGCAACTGGTAGGGGTACCGGCGTTTCTGCCCACCAACAGTTGATTCGATAGCTGTCGGTATGAGCGCGTAGAACTCCAAGAAGTACCTGTCCTGCATCAGCTATCGTCAAAAGTCATACCCAGCGATAATCTTAATTCAAATTATTAGTATGATGAATTTGAGCGCAAAATGACGACGTCAATCTCGTCTGTCGATAACGCGAGATACACCGTCTACCGGATAATTCCGAGCGAAGAGCATCTTGATGCTGACGCACTCCGGGATGTGTTCGAACGCCTCCACAGTGTGGACACCTCCTCTCGGTTCGGATTCTGTCTCCTCACTCAGGCCGACCGGATCGAATATTATGCGTTCGCCGACTCCGAATATCGCAATACAGTCGAACATACGCTCCGGGGACTATTCCCTGATAGCGCACGAATTGAAACGACGGAACTGCCACCCGAATTCGAAATCGAGGAGCCGACCGCAGCACTGGAACTCCACGGCTGGGGCGATCGACAGGACGACTGGCAAACCCGCCTTCGTCCGGTCGTTCGTGAAAATGCCACCCCACAGTTCCCGCTTGCTGCTGTCGTCAATACGTTAACCGAAGCCGAATCGACGGTCGCCTACCAAGCCGTCTTCTCCCCGAAGCGGGACTGGCGAGCCGACGCTCAAGTTCGCATCGAACAACTCAAACGGAACACCGACACTCCCAGTCAACGATTCTTCGACTTCCTCCAGGGCGAGTACGACCCCGATCCCGAGTTCGAGGACGCTAGCCCGGAACATCAGGACCGTATCGAATCGATCGAAGCGATGGATGCGCGTCGATCCTTCGTGGTCAACGTTCGTGCTATTGCTGATGGCCCTGACGCCGAGGCAGTTTTGGAGGAAATCACCACGGTGTTCGGTCCGGTCGGTGGGGACTTCTACGAACCCACTGCACGCGTCTACACCGACTCGGAACGGACTGAAACCGTCGCCTCTCAACTCCGGGCCGCTGAGTGTATCGAGGAACTCCCGTTCCGAACGCGTCTCAAACAGCGGCTGCCCGTCACGGCGAACGTTTCACCAGCGATCGTTGCGGACCCACTTACTGCCCCGAACTTCTGTCTGCTCGATGGGGCGTCGCTGACCGCCGAAGGCCGTCGGGCACTCGAAACAACGCCGAACGAACAGACGGGAATCCCGCGGCCCAACGACGACATACTGGCACAGTACGACGAGGGCATGCTCCTCGGGCGGCCACTCACGACCGACGATCAACCGACTGACCCACCAGTATCGCTGCCGCCGTCGCTACAGCCTCTCCATGCCGCCTGGTTCGGGAAAACCGGCTCCGGGAAATCAACGTCGCTGATCAACGCTATCCTCGAGAACCACGGCGCCACCGAGGGCGCGGATATCCTTATCGACCCGAAAGGCGACGGGATGCCCGTCGAGTACCTACGTGCGCACTACGCCAAATACGGCGACCTCGATGATGTCTACTACTTCGACTGCACCGAAACGTTGCCGGCAATCTCGTTTTTTGACATCCGCGATCAACTGGCGGACGGCATCGACCGCACGACGGCCGTCGAAGACGTCGTCGACCACTATATCGAGATTCTCATCGGAATCATGGGT
Organism: Natronomonas halophila; assembly: GCF_013391085.1. Lineage (NCBI taxonomy): Archaea > Methanobacteriati > Methanobacteriota > Halobacteria > Halobacteriales > Natronomonadaceae > Natronomonas > Natronomonas halophila. The sequence continues at coordinate 2,013,368 of NZ_CP058334.1, forward strand.
CGGGACCGCTTCGAGCAGGCGGTCCGTTCGCCGGACATCATCAAATACCTCGTCAAGGCGATGTTCGACCCGGTCCACGGCGACGACGCCTTCGCACATCGCGACTTGGAGGACGCGGCAACGCGGATGCACGAAACCCGCGATGCGCCACCCGTCGTCGACGAAGACCTCCAGCGAATGCTCTCGGGTGTCGCTGCCAACAGCAAGCGCTCCTTCGACGAACTCATGCAGGGGGTTGCAAACCGTATCGAGAAGATCCCGCTCGATGACCGCCTCGGGCAACTCTTCAATCACGTACCCGAAGGCGACGATCCGAAGTTTGACTTCCGGGAAATCCTCGACGAGGACGCGGTCGTCATCGTCGACACGGGCGGCCTCCGTCCGGCGAGCCAGCGGACCATCACGCTTGTCCTCCTGTCGGCGCTGTGGAGCGCGCTACAGCGTCGAACACGAGCGGCCGATACGGACGACCACCCGCTCGTGAACCTATACCTGGAGGAGGCTGCGTCCATCGCGACCTCCGGACTACTGTCGGACCTGCTTGCCCAGTCGCGGTCCTTCGGGCTCTCGATAACGCTGGCGATGCAGTTCCCCGCACAGCTTCGGCAGGCCGACAACGAGGCCTACGCTGAGGTCCTCAACAACGTCTCGACGATTATCACGGGCAACGTCGCCGTCGACGACGACCTCGCCAGGCGACTCGCCACGGAGGACATGCCGCCCAGCGAGGTCGCGAACCGCTTGCGAGCGATTCGTCGCGGCCAGTGGTTCGTGTCGCTGCCGTCGGCCTTCGACGTCGAGGAACCCCGGCCGTTCCTGCTCAAGAGCGCGCCGCTGCCGCCCGGCCATCCTGATGGAGATAACACGTTTTTGGCGGCCGAGGAGACGGCGTTCGAGGCTGCCTTCGACGTCGTTCGCGACCGGACGCGCCTCGACCACGGCATCGATATCGCGATGAACACGCGTCAGGCGACGATGGAACGGCATGCCTCGAGTGAGGCCAGCATCGATTCCGAACCCACTGCCGAGGACTTAGAGTCCGCACCGGAAGTCGATACGGACGCTCGTGTTGACTCCGCACTGCCGTATACGAAACGGCTTCCAGAGGTAGTCGACTACGACGGCGAAGCTCACGCACTCGTTTGCGGCGCTTGTGAGACGCGCTATGACCCGACGAGCGATGGGATGCGTCACGCGATACGGTGCTGTAACACGATTGAGGACGTCGACCGCGACAATATCCCGATCTGCGAACTCAATCTCAAACTCTCAGTTGACGAGCGTCGACAGAGCCCATACACCGACGCACAGTTGCGATTCCTGCAGGCAGTCTATGCGGCCCACCAGCGGCGCTTCGACCCGGAACTGGAGTACGACCTCCTGTATGATAGCATGGTCCGCCTACAGGAGTACGTCGGCGTCGACAACCCCGAAGTACAGGAACTGCTGGACGCGGACCTGCTTTCCGAGGATTGTTCGTATCCACACAAGCTCTATACCGTCACGCCGGAGGGTCGGGAAGCCGCCAACATCAGTCATCGTGAAGGAGTCGCCCACGGCGATGGAAAGGGTGATCTGAGCGAATCCTCCCTGCACGTCGGGATGGTCGAACTCGGTCGGCGGTATATCGAACAGACGTTCGTCGAGGACGACGACTCCGAGGCCGTCGATGCCGTGAGCTATCACGAGGTCGACGACTACCGACTTGATGCCGCTGGGTTGGATGCCGACGGCGAGGTCGTCGTTACGATGGAAGCCGAACGGTCGAATCACGACACGCTCCGAGCGGTCCCGGAGGATTACGACAAGATGGCCAACCACGATCCGGAGGCCGCCATCTGGGTCGTCAAGAACCGTGACGGTGCGCACGACGTCCTCGATGCGCTCAATAACCCACCTGAGGGCGAGGCACGCGTCGAAAAAGAGTACAGTCGAAGTTCACCGCCACAGCAGTTCAAGATCGACGAGCCCGGGCTGACGGACGTGTTTACCTTCCAGTATCTCCGGGATACGATACTGGAGTGACTCTCGACCCGAGATTGCTACCGCCAATCGAATAGCGACCCGCTCGATTCGCGTTCTTCTTCTAATTCTGCTTCGAGGGCTTTCCGTCGGGCGCGTTCCTTCTCCAGTTCGGCCTGTAACTCCGCTTTCTCTTCGAGAACGTCGCTCAGGCGTTGCTCCAGTTCTTCGATTCGTTCGAGCCGCTCTCGTTCTCGAGAATCGCGAGAGGTCGACTCCTGTGGCTGTTGCGTGGGTTGCGTGTCTGCTTCGTCGAATTCACTGGATGGATCGTAGAACTCGCTCGTTCCAGCGATGGCCCGCTCGATCGTTTTCTCGCCGTAGGTACTCCCGTCGGCGAAGTGTTGCTCGTCCCATTTCTCACGCATCAGCCCCGAGTCCCGGAATAGCCGATTGATCTGCCGGGCATCACCGCCGGTCCAGAAGGCCAGCAGCGAACACAACGCCATGTCCGCTTCCGACTGGCTCTCGTATCCGGCTGTGTTGCCGCGATACAAGGCTTCGAACTTCTCCCCGTTTGCGGCGTTCTTCGCCTTCTGGAGGAGTTCTTCGTCATCGAGGGAGCGATTTACCTGCTTGTTGTCGACATTCTTCGATTCTGATGTCTGCTGTTCGTCGGGCGCGAGATACTCGTCATAGACGGCTGTAAGTGCGTCTTCCCGTTCCTTGATCGCTTCAGGCGTTCCGTCGACGTGGTCAGCAGTTACGGTGAAAAAGCGCGCCGTCTCGTAGAGTTCCAGCTCGCCCTTGCGATTGCGGCCCTCCGGAAGCGAGCCAGCCACGAGCACATGATAACCGGTGCCGGAGGGACTAACCTCAGTAAAGGAATCGAGCGTCTCGATGACGTCTTTGGCCCACGCTTCGGGTTGCCCCGTCTCCGGGTCTCGGCAGTCGTCGAGATCGACACCCACAATCGAGTCCGAATCGGTAAACACGAAGCCGAGGCCGTCCTCCTGCCCGAACTGCACTTGCTCACGAGCCGTCTCGAATGCCGCCCACGTCTCCGCGTCGGTCGTCGACGCGAACTCTCCGGTGGTCGGGTCGATCGGAATCTTCGTCGTTTTTCCATCACGCTCTTCCGCACGCCAACAGAGCCACTGGTCGTACTCCAAGAGCGTGTCCGGGATCTCGTCTTGGTCTGGCAGCGACTCCGACATTTAATTTCTGATTGTATATTAATAACTAAAGAATTCTGTTCGTGGCGGTAGTTGCGATTCCTACACCCCCTGCTGAACGAGTGTACGGTAGTGTAAATGGGTGTAACGCCTGATTTATTGAGTATACGGTCGTTCCGAACGCCGCAATGTGAGTTCAACCTCACTGTGTAGCGGGGGGATTGGTGATTGCACTACACCGCTAACAGTTGGATTCACACGCGATATCGGTACCCCTCGGTTTCGGGTCGAGAGAGGTCCTCCAATAGCTACGGTACCGCTGACTGTTCGATAGCCACGGGTGTAGACTGGCAGTAGATCAATCGTAACGACAGTAGACGGTAATCCTGAAACCCCGATACACCCCCGGATGTATGGGGGTGTATCGCCGGTTTTCCAATTTTGAAATAACCGGTATACTGGCCAGTTTACTGTCTCGCATAGCCGCCGTTGATTGGGTTCGGGACGCTTAGCCGTTCCTTGGGACGTTTGTTGATAACCGATCTGAAATACCTCTGTTATCGTTCGTCGTGTGCCGCATCGCTTTGCTCACATCTGAAGTCACATCTCTCATTGCGGACGGCTCTGTAATCGTACACCCCCTTGTAGCGGGTTTACAGCCGACTTAACGCCTGAAATCACCGTATCTAACCGTGTATTGTGTGGGGCTTCTGCCCCGTATATTACAAACAGTGTACCGACTCTCCGACCGGTCGAATATTTATTACTGAATAGGAGGCCAGAGACCCTCGGCCGACGCCCTGGTGGTTTTATTTGGCCGTGTACGGGTGGCGGCCAACTCGGGTCGTTCAAAACCATGAGTCAGAAGACAACAGATCCAGACGGTCGACTCGGCGTCTACAAGCAGTTCAGCGATGTTCCTGAACGACATCGGCTAGAATCCTACCACGACCAGTACCAAGGTCGAGATCTGTGGGGTGAATTCCTAATTGAGGTCTATTTTCCACAGCACAACGCCTATCAGACACAACAGGAAGCGCGTCGAACCGGTCGCAAATGGCGGCGTGTCATGGACGAACGCGGACGACACCATGCACTTGCACGGCCTGCTGATGTCGAATATCTGTGTAGAGAACTCCTTGAGAACGTAACTCCCCTCACTGCCTACAAAACGTATTGGGGGAAGTTAGAACGGTTCTATGACTGGCTGCTTTGGCATACTGAGCACCCTCATCTGTATAATCCGCTACTAATGGCTGCGAACGAACATGAGGCAGCTGGCGAGATCTGGGAGACAAAGATGGAGGAAACACTATGAGCGACGAAGTCAGCGACGATCCGGAAACCCGGATTGCTGAAGCATTCGATCGTAGCCAGGACCCACTTGCAGCGTTCGAAGACGAGTTTACCACGGTGGATGTCGATCCGTTTGAACTGTTCGTGATTGAGTCGGTAGAACAGCGCGATCTGGTCGAGACCACCATCGAAGGATATCGGCGAGTTCACCGACAGTGGTGCCAGTTCATGGAACGTCAGGGTCGTCATCCGGCGTGTCCAAGCGAACGCCATGTTGCGGCGTTCATCGAGCATCTATACGAAGACCGAGATAATCATCCGAATACGGCACAGTCGAAACTGAGGCGGCTGAACGAGACCTATCAGTTCTGGCAGCAGTCCCCCGCGTTTCCTCATCCGACTGATTTCAATCCGATATCGCTGGCTATGTCGAAGGTCTCGTTCAGTGCTTCGGAGGATCAAAAGGAGTTGCCGCCACTGTCGATGAGCGAAGTTCGGGGTGTTCTCCAGTCGATTGACGCCCTTCGTGATCAGTTGATAATCTTCCTGCAACTGAAACTTGGCTTGCGAGCCAGTGAACTGACCAATATCCGCATCGACGAAATCGCTATTCGATCAGCTACTCTCCGAGAGGCGTATCCTGAACTCGGTTCACACTGGAGTCTGAGTGGTCGGCCAAATACGATCTTCATCCCTCACGATAGAGATCGAAACAAGTCCTGTCGACCGCGTGTGTTACCACTGGATGAAGAGACCAGACGGCTTCTGGAACAATACCTGTATCTGCGACCGGATAACGGTGAGCCGTGGCTCGTGCTCTCGACAGAGGGTCATAACAAACTGTCCCATCACGACGTGAACAATCTCTGGATCGAGTATTTTAGACCGATGTACGAAGAGACGAAACACCACCGAGCCGTTGGGAGCCACTTCGGTCGACACTTCTTCACCACGTATTGGCGAATCGAGAACGGAATCGACCGGCAACTACTTCGATATATGAGAGGCGACCGAGCTGAAGGAACGTCTATCAAGGACCGTGCCGGTGTAGACGAGTATATTCACACCTACTACGAGGACGTGGAGGACGTCTTTCGGAATGAAGGCTACCAGCTTCTGACTGGGTAGCCCGTCCGCCTTTTCGCCCATCACCGTATCGCGTCGCCTCAGGCGGTCCAGTGGCCGTTCGGCCGCTGCAGTTCGAGGGTGACGTTGTTCCCGCCCGAATCGATTCGGTCGAATTCGAGGGTGCCGCCGGACCGTTCCGTGATCCAGTGGACGAACCACAACCCGAGTCCACTCGTGTGGAACGTCGGGGTTAGCGACGTGAAATCATCCAGCGGGAGGTACTCCATGTCCGGTATCTCGGGCGCGGAATCGACTACTCTAACCGCGACCGTCGATTCGCGCAATCGCACCACGGCGTGTACGGAGGGTTCCTCGGCGTCGTTGTGTACGATGCCGTTCTCGATGAGTTCACGAATCGCCTTGTCCACGGCCGGCGCGGCGACGGCCGTCGCCGAATCCGGCATATCATAAGTGATTCTGCTGTCCGGGTACTCCTCACGGACTTCCCGAACGACCGATTCGATGACGTCGACCACGTCGAGTTCTTCGACGGGTTCGCGCTCGGTCAACAGTTCGACGATTTCGTGGTGGTTATCGAACAGCGAGAGCAGTTGCTCCGATGCGGTTTCGATTCGGCCGGCCACTTCGGAGGGTCGGGCCGTGCCCTCCCGGAGTCGGTCGGCCTGTCCGTTGACGATGTTGACCTTGTTGCGGAGGTGGTGTTGCAGCAACCGGTCGACGGCATGGAGGTGCTGGTCTCGGGCGACTCGCTCCGAGATATCACGCCCGATACCGACCAGTCCGACGACCTCTCCGTCCCGGACTAATCGCTGTTTGCGGAATTCGAAGGGAATCTCCCGGCCCCGTTTCGTCACGACGGTCGCCTCGATGACGTCCTCGCCGCCGGCGAAGACCGACGCGATCGATTCGGAGACGCGGTCGGCGTCGGCGTCGACGAAGAACTCCTCGACGTGCATCTCTCGAACTTCCGACTCGTCGTAGCCCGACACCTCCAGCAGGGCGTCGTTCCACCGTTTCAGGTCCCCGCCGGGCGTGATGACGTAGAAGACGTCCTGCAGCGCGTCGAGCGCGTCGTCGATGAGCTGGCGTTCCGCCTCCAGTTCCGCCTGGACGTTCTTGAGGTCCGTGACGTCGATGATGACCGCTTGCCCGATATCCTGTCCTTCGTATCGTCCGGGCGCGGTGGTGACCCGGATGCTGCGCGTCTCGCCGTCCACTCGCTGTAGTTGCATCTCGGTGGGTCCCGCCGACCGTTTGTCCCCGACGACCGTCGCGAGTTCTTGCTTTGCCGTGTACTTGTCGTCGGGGTCGATGAAATCGAAGATGGAACGGCCGATCAACTCCGACCGAGAGGAAAGGCCCAACAGGTCGACGACGGCGTCGTTGCCCCAGAGTACCTCACCGTCCGCATCGAAGAGATTGATCGGCGCCGGCGAAGCCTCTATCAACTGCCTGTAACGCTGTTCGCTGTCGTTCGACCGGAAGAACCTCATGGACGCTACCCACCGCGTCGTTCGACCGGGGAGGTGCCTGAGCGATAATTCCGGGCCATCGGTTTCGATGTAATCCGGCGGGAAATGTGTTAAGTGTTCACATAATGTTACGACACGAGGCTCTCGGGGAGATGGCCGCTTTGGCTATCGAAGGGGGAGGTGTCACGCGCTTCGCCCCCCGTGACACGCCGGAATCCCGAGGCAGAACGCTATTAATACCCGGCGACGACACCGCCACACGATGAACACCTCCCTCGACGACCGCACCGTGCAGGCCGTCCTCGTCGTCGTGGCCGTCGGCTTGCTCGCCCGTTTCGTCTTCCTCGGGGCCCGCATCTCCCATTACGACGAGGCCCGCGTCGCGTGGTGGGGCCTCGAATACCTCCGGACCGGCGAAACGACCTATCGGTACATCATCCACGGCCCCTTCCTCCAGTTGCTCCATCGGCCGCTCTTCGCCGCCTTCGGCCCGACGGATTTCGTCGCGCGTGCGCCCGTCGCGCTGATTACCGGTCTGTTCCCGCTCGTGGCGCTGTGGTTCCGGCGCTATCTCTCGGACCTCGAAGTCGTCGGGATGGCGCTGTTCCTCGCGCTTAACCCGATTATCCTCTACTATTCGCGGTTCATGCGCTCGTCGATGCTGGTGGCGGCCTTCTGTTTCGTTGCCTTCGCCGCCCTCGTGCGGTTGCTGGACGGCGACGGCATCTCGTATCTCTACACCGCGGCGGGCGCGCTGGCGTTCGGGTTCGCCGCCAAGGAAAACGCCATCGTCTACGCCCTCTGTTGGCTCGGGGCGGGCGCGCTGCTGCTCGATACTGCGCTCTTTCGGCCCCGCCAGCACGACAGCGGGTGGGACCTGCTGACGACGACGCTCGGCGACTGGCGGCAGCGGTACGGCCCCGATACCCCGGCCGGCCGCCAGCGCCTGCTCGGCTACGGCCTCCACCTCGTGGGTGCGGTCACGCTGTTTGCCCTGCTCACGTTCTTCTTCTTCGCGCCGCGGGGCACCGAGGCGGGACTGTGGACCGGCAACCTCTCGCTGACGCTGGATGCGACGCTTTCGGACATCTCCGAGGGCCTCGACTACTGGTTCGGGCAGGGCGAGGAGACGACCTTTACCACCTACATCGAACGTCTCGGACTGTTCGTGAAGACGACGCTGACCTACGCGGGCCCGCTGTTCGTGCTGTCGCTCGTCGGCTTCGTCGTCGAACGGTACGCCCGCCCGAACTCCCGGCCGCTGGTGTTGGCGTGTGCCTACTGGGGCTTTGCCAGCGTTCTCGGCTATCCGCTCGGTACCGACATCTGGGGGGCGTGGATAATCGTCAACGCGCTGGTGCCGCTGTCGGTGCCGGCGGCGGTCGGCCTCGGCTTCCTGCTGGATATCGGCCGGGACGCGGTGGCCGACGAGGACCGCGTTAGCGTGGCCGCGGTCGCGATGCTGTTGTTGCTCGTCGTCGGACAGGTCGCGGTCGTCGGCGGCGGGGCGGTCTACGCCCAACCGACCAGTCCCGACAACGAACTCGTCCAGTTCGCCCAACCCCAACAGGAGATGCGGGCCTCGGTCGATGCGACGACGGCCGCGGCGGCGGCCAACACCGACGGTCCGGATGCCCTCTTCTACGGGGGTGAGGACTTCGTTACGATGGACGAGACGGCGGTCCGGTCGCCGGCCTGTATCAACTGGTTCCGGACGCTGCCGTGGGCGTGGTATCTCGACGCCAACGACGTCTCGGTCACCTGTGCGAACTCGACGGGGACGATGCCCGAGCAGTTACCGCCCGTCGTCGTCGCTCAGGCCGACTGTACGCTCGAACGGGCCGTCGCCTGCCGCGACAATCCCGAGGCGCTGTCGCCGCCCCAGGAAATCGCCCAGCGGGTGCCGGACCGCTACGAGCGGCACGCCTACCTCCATCGGACGACCGGCGGTTCGTACTTCCACGGCGTCGTCGTCTACGTCGACCCCGAGGCCTAGTCGTCGAAACCGCCCTCGACGGCGTCGCCGGTCCGAATCTCGAAGCGCGCGCCACCATCCTTGCTTTCCGTCGCCTCGACCGTCCAGTCGTGTGCTTCCGCGATTTCACGGACGATAGCGAGGCCGAACCCGGTTCCGTCCTCGTGGGTCGACAGCCCCGGGTCGAAGACCTCCTCGCGGCGGTCCGCGGGAATCCCGGGGCCGTCGTCGGCGACGTAGAAGCCGTCCTTCAGGAGGCCGACGGTGACGGTGACGTCGGCGCCCGCATGCTCCACACAGTTCCGAAAGAGGTTCTCGAAGAGTTGCGTGAGTCGGCTCCGGTCGGTCCGCAGGGTCGTCGTCCCGTCGGTCACGAGCGTGGCGCCGTCGGTGACGACGTGGCCCCACGCGTCGGTGGCGACCGATTCGAGGTCGACGGACTCGGTCTCGTCGACGGTCGTGCCCTCCCGGGCCAGCGTGAGGATGTCCGTGATGAGTTCCTCCATCCGGTCGTGGGAGGCTTCGACGGCGCCGAGATGCTCGCTGTCGACCTCCTCGGCAAGGAATTCGAGGCGGCCCTGTGCTACGCTGAGGGGGCTCCGCAGGTCGTGGGAGATGACCGAGGCGACGCGTTCGAGCCGTTCGTTCTCCCGGCGGAGTTCGGCCTCGGTGCGGCGCTGTTCGAGGCCGATGCCCACCCAGCGGCTCATCAGGTCGACGAGCGTCACCTCCCAGTCGTCGAAGGCCGGTTCCTTGGCTTCGTCGCTGTAGAAACAGAACGTGCCGTAGAGGTCCCCGTCGACGAAAACGGGCGCGCCGAGATAACAGGCCATGCCGAGGTCCCGCACCCCGACCCGTTCGAACTGGTCCGGCGCCTCGTCTTCCAGGTCGCCGATGACGACGTCGCCTTCCGTCGAGACGACGCGTTCGCAGACGGTCGCCGACAGTGGAACGGTATCGCCGGCCTCGACGGCGCCGTCGTCGGCCTGGACGATTTCGAAGACGTACTGGTCGCCTTCGACGTGCGAGAGCGTGCCGTATCTCGTTCCGAGGGTCCGACAACCGATTTCGAGGAGGGTCGCCACCTGCTCGTCGAAGGACTTCCCGCGGGCGGCGATGACCTCGTACATCTCCCGGAAGGCCGCCTCCCGGGTTTCGAGGGAGGCTTCGGCGTGGTCGTCGCGGCGCTCGACGACCGCAAGCACCAACGGTTCCTCGGTATCCAGCCGTGTGAACGTGACCGTACAGGGCCGGCGGCCGCCGCTCGCGGTTTCGAGCGCCGTCAGCCGAACGGTCTCGTCGCCCGCGAAGCCGGCTTCGAGACCGGTCGCGAAGGCGTCGTCGGCGAATACGGTCCGGTGATGTTCGCCGTCAAGGGGCGCCTGCCCGGCCATCTCGTGGAGGGCGTCGTTGCTCCGGCGTATCGTCCCGTCGGCCGAGAGAATACAGAGCGGGGCCCCTATGGCGTCGAAGGCGGCAGCGCCGACCCGGTCCGAACTCATTACCGCTTATAGGGGCGGATAGCTTTTGAACCACCCGATTCCGGTGGATTTCGGTGACTCGTCGGCTTCGAGGAGGGGCTATCGCTCGTCGATGGTGGGTCGCGGCACGAAAAGAGGGTCAGCCTCGTGGTGGCCGTCACAGCAGGCCGTCATCGTCGGTCGACAGGGTGTCGTCGATGGTGTCGGTGGTGTCGTTGACGGTGTCGTCGACGGTGTCAGTCGTATCGTTGACGGTGTCGTCGACCGTGTCGGTCGTGTCGTCGATGAGACTCCCATCGGGCGTCGGTGTCGGTGTCTCGGTGGGCGTCGCCGTCGGCTCCGGGGTCGGCGTGGGCGTCGGCGTATCGGTGGGCGTATCGGTCGCTGTCGGCGTGGGCGTCGGCGACGCCGTCGGCGTATCGGTGGGCGTGTCGGTCGGCACCGGCGTCGGGGTTTCGGTCGCCTGGGTGCCGCTGACTGCGGAACTCTCGGTTGGCGAGGGGGTCGCCGTCGTAATCGCGTCCTGGCCGGCGTCGGGCGCGTCGTTGGGGACCGGCAGCGGCATCGCGGCCGCGAGGAAGCTTATCAGCACTAGCATCGTCACGACGCCGATAACCGTCGCCGTGGTCCGCGAGTAGGTGGCGGCCTTGTATCCGCTCCCGCCGTCGTCGTCGCTCGTCGTGGATGAGGGGGACGTGTTCGGCCCATCATTCGCAGCAGTCGAGGAACCGGTCGCGGTGGCGCTCGTGGTCCCTTTGCTCCGGGACCGTGACCGCTTCGAGCCGAACTCCGGCGGTTCGGACTGTTCGACGTCCTTGACCGAACTCTCGACGCGGTCCTGTGGCGCGCCCGCCGTTTCGTCGTCAGGTGCGGTGGGCCCGTCGCTTCCGTCGTCAGACTCGTCGTCATCGTCCAGCGCGGCGGCCTCGACCGCATCGAAGGCGGCCTCCATCGGGTCGATATCGGTATCGCCTTCGTCGCCGGTGTCCGTGTCGTCGGTGTCCGTGTCGCTGGTGTCCGTGTCGTCGGTGTCCGAACCGCCGGCCTCCGCGCCGTCCTCGTCGGTTTCGGCCGACGTGTCTTCGGTGTCGTCCGCATCGGGGAACGCTTCGACTACGTCCGCGGCCGCGGTTTCGTCGGCGTCATCGTCCTCCCCGTCATTGAATATGAATCCAACCTCGTCGGCTTCCGAGGCCGTCTCCTCGATGGCGTCGTCGGCGGCTTCGTCTGCCGCGGTGTCTGCCATGGCGTCTGCCGTGGCGTCGGCAGCCGCACCGGCACCGACGACGCTGGCGGCGGTTTTCCGCTCGCCGAACAGCGACGTGAGGACGCTGAGGTCCTGTGGTTCGTGGGCCGCGGGTAGCAGGTGGAAGTGGGCGTGAGCGCCGGCCTGCTCGAACTTCGAGGTCATCTCGTTGAGGAACTGGAAGACCCGGTTGGCGTCCACGTACTGCAACAGCGCGGTGACCGAGTCGAAGCAGACGACGGTCTGCTGGTCGGTGTCGGCCCACGCCGAGAGGAACTCGGAGATGGCGATGCCGACGCCGGTGAGGTCGCTTGGGTCGGAAATCCGGCGGACGGCGGGCCCGCCGCGTCGGTCGGGTTCGCTGCGGCCGTCGGCGCCGCCCATCTCGACGCTCACGATGCCGATGTTGGCGGGTGGGGCGTGGGCGTGGTCGCGCCACGCGGCGAGTCGCTGGTCGGCGGATTTCGTGAACGTGACGAACACCACGTCGACGGCACTGGGGTCGTCGACCCCTGAGAGGGTCATACACGCCTCCTCGTCGCAGTCGTCGTGGCCGTCCACCTCCAACAACACGTTCGCCGCCCCTGATGGTGTTTCGTCGCTCATTGGTAGTTACACCCGCGGTCCGAAGCGAGGCTCCGTGACCGCTGATTATCATGTGTTATCGCTTACCAGTATAATACTCGCGCTCCGTTTCAGCGCTCGAAACGACCGATACCTCCGCGCTCAGTCCGACTTCTCACCGGATTCCCGGACCGTCAACACGGGCGGGTCGGCCGTCCGAAGGACGCGCTCGGTCGTGCTGCCGAGCAGGGCGCGTTCGAGGCCGCTCCGTCCGTGAGTTCCCATGACGATGAGGTCGACGTCGTTCTCGGTGGCGTAGTCGACGATGACCTGATGGGGCGCGCCCGCGCCGAGTTCGGCGCGAATCGACGTGATATCGGCGGCTTTCGCCTTGGTACGGGCGTCGCTGATGGCTGCCTCACCTTCGGCTTCGAGGGAATCGTACAGCTCGGGCTGGTCCTCGGTGGGAATCCGCGTCTCGTCGACGACATAGAGGAAATGCAATCGGGCGTCGTGGGTCTTGGCGTGGTCGATAGCTTCCTCGACGGCCGCCGTCGCACACGTCGACCCGTCGGTCGGTACGAGGATATCGTCGTACATATCGCCGACTTCGGCCGAGAAACCCTTAAACGGCCGTGGCGATGTTCGGCGGTAGCTTCTTGCCCGCCCCGTTCCGAAATTTCGAGTATAAGAGTTGTGCTGGTGTCAAATACAGCCAACCGTGTGAGGGAAGCATGACGACGCATCGTGAACCGCTGGATTCGGTGCTCGAGACCGTCGGAGAGACGCCGCTGGTTCGGGTGGGGGCGGCCCCCGAGGAGGTCCCCGTCTACGCCAAACTGGAGTCGTTCAACCCCGGCGCCAGCGTGAAGGACCGCATCGGCGAGCACATCATTCGCGGGTTGCTGGAGCAGGGTGACCTCGACCCCGGCGGGACGATAATCGAACCGACCGCCGGCAACACCGGCATCGGGATGGCGCTGGCGGCCACGCAGTTGGACGTCGCGGCCGTCTTCGTCGTCCCCGAGAAGTTCAGCGTCGAGAAACAGCAACTCATGGCCGCCCTCGGCGCCGAAGTGGTCAACACCCCGACCGACGACGGCATGGAGGGCGCCATCGAGCGCGCCCACGCCATGGCCGCCGACCGTGAGAACGCCGTCGTCCCCCAGCAGTTCGCGAACCCGCTGAACGTCGAAGCCCACTACGAGACCACCGGCCCCGAAATCTACGAGGCGCTGGACGGCGAGGTCGGCGCGGTCGTCATGGGGTGTGGCACCGCCGGTACCCTGATGGGCACCGCGAAGTACCTCCGCGAGCAGAACCCCGAGACCCACGTCGTCGCCGTCGAACCCGAGGGCTCCCTTCTGGCCGAGCGGTTCGGCGAGGAAAACGAGAAGCGCGAGTACCACATCGAGGGCATCGGCACCCACGACCCCACGACGAACGAACTGTTCGACCCCGAACTGGTCGACGACGTCGTCCAAATCAGCGACCGACGCGCCCACGACGAACTCAAGCGCCTCGCCCGCGAGGAGGGCCATCTGGTCGCCTCCAGTTCCGGCGCCGCCAGCGCCGCCGCCCTCGATACCGCCGAGGCAATTCGCGACGGCGAGGTCGATGTCCCCTACGACACCGTCGCAACGGTGTTTCCCGACTCCAGCGAACGCTACCTCTCGAAGGGTATCTACGAGTCCTTCGAGGGATGGACACAGTAACATGACACACGACGATTCAGACGCCGATTCGGACCGCGACGCATCGCCCGCCAACGAACGCTTCGAAACCCGCGCCATCCACGCCGGCCAAGACCCCGACCCCGAGACGGGCGCGCTGATGACGCCCATCCACGCCAACTCCACCTACGCGCAGGACCGTCCCGGCGAGGACCGCGGCTACGAGTACTCCCGTACTGGCAATCCGACCCGCTCGGATCTCGAAGCCAACCTCGCGGACCTCGAAAACGGCAGCCACGCGCGGGCCTTCTCCTCGGGGATGGCCTCCATCAACACGGTTCTGAACACCCTCGAAGCCGGCGACGACGTAGTCGCCGGCTCGGACATCTACGGCGGCACCCACCGCCTCTTCACGCAGGTCTACGAGCAGTTCGACCTCTCGTTTTCGTTCGTCGACACCACCGACCTCTCGGCGGTCGAAGAGGCGATACAGGACGACACCGAACTCCTGTGGGTCGAGACGCCGACCAACCCCCTGCTCCAGATTAACGACATCGCCGCACTCGCGGAGATTGCCCACGAGAACGACGCCCTCTGTGCGGTCGACAACACCTTCGCGACGCCCTATCTCCAGCGGCCCCTCGATTTGGGCGCCGACATCGTCTCCCATTCCCTCACGAAGTACCTCGGCGGTCACTCGGACGTCATCGGCGGCGCGCTGGTCACCGACGACCCCGAACTCGACGAACAGTTCGGCTTCTATCAGAACAGCGTCGGCGCCACGCCCGGCCCCTTCGAGTGCTTCCTCGTGTTGCGGGGCACCAAGACGCTGCCCGTCCGCATGGACCGCCACTGTGAGAACGCCCGCCAACTCGCGGTCTGGCTGGAGGACCACCCCGACGTGAGCGAGGTGTACTACCCCGGCCTCGAATCCCACCCTGGCCACGATATCGCCGTCCGGCAGATGGACGACTTCGGCGGGATGGTGAGTTTCGAACTCGACGCGACGCTCGAAGAGACCAGCGACATCTGCGCGGAAACGGAGGTGTTCACCCTCGCCGAGAGCCTCGGCGGCGTCGAGAGCCTCATCGAACAGCCGGCGGCGATGACCCACGCCGCGATTCCCCAAGAAGAGCGGGAGGCTTCCGGCCTCTCGGACGGCCTCATCCGTGCCAGCGTCGGCATCGAACACTACGAGGACCTGCGCGCGGACCTCCAGTCGGCTATCGACGCCGTGCTACACTAGCTCAGGCCGCCTCGACGGCGTCGAGCAGGGCCTCGTAATCGGGTTCGTTCGTCGGGTCGTCGGCCTCCCAACTGTAGGTCACGGTGCCGTCCTCGTCGAGGACGTAGACGGCCCGGTTTGCGACCCCGTACAGCCCCAGATCCGGCAGGTCGAGCGTGAGGTCGTAGGCCTCGATGGCTTCGCCGTTCATGTCGCTGACGAGGTCGAACCCGAGGCCGTATTCGTCGGCGAACGCCTCCTGGGAGAACGACGAATCGGCGCTGATTCCGAAGACGGTCGCCCCCGCGTCGTCGAAGGCCTCGAAACGCTCCTGCAGGGCCACCATCTCGTTCGAACACGGCGGCGTGAACGCCCCCGGGAAAAATGCCAGTACGACGGGCCCATCGCCGAGATACTCCGAGAGGTCGAACGTCTCGTGGTCGCTGCCCCTGTACGTCGCTGTAAACGTCGGTGCGGTGTCTCCAGTCGAAACCATACCAACGAATATGGGGCGGAACGGACCTAAACGCTTGGCCGAACACGGTCGCTTTCCCCTTCACTGATAGCCTGCCATTTATACGGCATCCCGCGCCACCTCGGAACGAATGCCCTCCGACGAGTGGTCGGGTCCCGCCCCCACGCCGACAGCCCCCCGAACGAGCACGCGAGCGGTCCTCGCTATCGGTATCGCTACCGGCGTCATCTCGCTGGCCTTCATGTGGTTGACCGCGCCCGAGCAGGTTCGCCTCGCCTCGGACGTCTACATGCGGGCCGCCGAGGCGCTGCTGGCGGGCGAGGACATCTACGCGGTGTCGCCGTCGCGGCTGAACGACTACTATTATCTCTACCCGCCCATCGTCACGCTCCTGTTCGTCCCCCACGCCCTCGTCGGGAGTTCGCTGGTCGCCTTCGGCATCCAGACGGCCCTGAACGTCGGCGCCAGCGTCGGCACGGCCGCCATCATCTATCGCGCGCTTCAGCGCCGCGGTATCGCCCTCGAACGCTTCGATTTCGGCCTGCTCGTCGGGTTCGTCCTCACGTCGGCCTACGCCGCGATTCCATTGATAAACGGGCAGGTGACCCACTGGCTGGCGCTGGCCTTCGCGGTCGGCTTCGACGCCCTCGACCGCCGGAGGGAATCGCTCGCTGGCGCGGCCTTCGCTGTCGCGGCGCTTATAAAGGTATTTCCGGCGGCTATCGGCCTGTGGCTGCTCCGCCGGCGCGCGTGGCGCGCGGTCGGCGTCGCCGTCCTGACGGGGATGGGCGGCCTCCTGCTCGGCGTGCTGCTGTTCGGCCCTGACCTCACGGTGACCTACTTTTCGGACGTCCTCGTCGGCCGCTATACGGGCAGCAGTTTCGACGGGACGCCCGCCGTCTCGCGGAACGTCGACGGCCTCCGGCGGCAGTTGGCCGCGCTGGTTGACGTCTCTCGCCCCGTCCGAACGGCCCTTTCGGTCGGAATACTCGCGCCGATTCTCGCCATTCTTTATAAAGAGACGGACACCGATGCCCGGCGACAGGCCGCCGGACTCGGAACAGTCGTTGCGACGCTGCTGTTCCTGCCGCTCCAGCCGATGTATTCGCTGCTGTTCGTCTTCCCGCTCTGTGTTCTGCTGTATCGGCTACCGTCGGGCCGTCCCCGAACAGTCCTCGTCGTCGGAACGCTGTGTTCGTATCTCGTTGTCGGCTTCGAGGAGGTCGTCATCGCAGTCGAGGCGGTCCCGATTCCGGAAGCGGTCGCCGCGCCGCTCCTCGGCGCCGTCGAGGCGGTTTTCACCGTCATCCTCCCGCCGACGGTCGGTCTCTGGCTGCTACTGGCGGCCTGCGTCCTCGTCGCTCGCGATTCAGAACTGCAGATGTGAGGTGGAACTCGGGCCGTCATCGTCGTCGATGCCCCCCTCGTGGCGGAATTCGAGGTCCTCGTCGGTGAGGTAGATTTGGCCGTGTCGCACCGAGATGTCGACCTCGGCGAGCGTCGAGCCGGCGGCCTTGCCGTTGTCACAGTAGCCCGATTCGGCGTCGAACATCGAGCCGTGTTTCGGGCAAATAATCTCTCCGTTCCGCATCGCGGCGCCGTTGCCGCGGTCGAGGCGCTGGTCGGTCTCGTGCTGACAGAAGTTCTTCCATGCGGAGACGCCATCGGAGAGGGACACGAGGATGACTTCTTCGAGGTTGCCGTCGGCCTCCTCGACGGTGAAGAGATACGAGCCGTTGTCGGGAATCTCGTCGGTGCTCGCGATGAGGGTCGTCATCGGCGGCCATAGGCGGGGCGATGACTTGACGGCTTGGGACGCCGACCGGTCGTACCGCCCCCGCCGACTCGACGCTCGAATAGACCAGAAGTTTCAGGGAAACGCGTACTAAAGGAGGGGATAACCGTCGCTTCGCGCGGGACGGAGCGACCCCATACAACCGATGACTGGCGCCGATATATCGAACGTGGTCCTCGTGACCGTCGACTCGCTCCGAGCGGACGCCACGGCTCCCTACGACGAAAGCCGTCATACGCCGGTTATCGAGGAACTGGCCGAAGAGGGGACGGTCTTCGAACACGCCTTCGCGACGGGCAACTGGACCCCGTTTTCGTTCCCGGGTATTCTCGCCTCCCGCCCCGTCTTCGCTGATTCGGGCGATATCGGCGTCGAGAAGGCCGACACGCTCGCCGAAACCCTCTCGGGAGCCGGTCTCGAGACGGGCGGGTTCAACGCCGCCAACGGCTTTCTGACCAGCCACTGGGGCTACGACGACGGCTTCGACGAGTTCGAACCGTTCGTCACCGGCAGTTCCAGGTTCTACAGCCAGTATCTCGCCGCTCATCCGACCGTCGAGGCGTGGCTCCAGTTGGCGGCCTCGCCGTTCCGGCGGTTCGCCTCGAAACTCCGCCGCGACGGCAACGACAAGCCCTTCTTCGACGCCTCCCGCGGCCTCGACGTCGAGCGGTCGGCCACCGGCTTCATCGACGACACCGACGAACCGTTCTTCCTGTGGGTTCACTACATGGACACCCACACGCCCTACGTCCCCGCCCCGCGATACGTCCGTGAGGTCTCCGATTCCCGCCTCGGCACCCACCGGATGCTCATGGCCCACACCCGAACGGGGCTGGGCTGGGAGGTCGGCGACCGCACCCTCCAGGACCTCCGGACGCTCTATCAGGGCGGTACCCGGCAGGTCGACGCCAGCATCGGCCGGATTCGCGAGGCGCTGTCGGCGGCGGGCGTCGCGGACGACACCGCCATGATCGTCGCGGGCGACCACGGCGAGGAGTTTCAGGAACACGGCCACCTCGCTCACTACCCGAAACTCTACGACGAACTCATTCACGTCCCGCTTATCGTCGATATACCGGGTGTCGACGGCGGCCGCGTCGAGGAAGCGGTCGGCCTCGACGATATTCCGCCGACGGTATGCGGCCTGCTCGGCGTCGACGGGCGGGATTCGTGGGTCGGCGAGGACCTCACGCCGACGCTTCTCGACGGCGAGACGCCGTCCGGCGACCCAATCGTATCGGTGGCCGTCCGCGGTGAGGAGGTGACAACCCAGCCTATCCCCCGGAGTTTGGTGGAGGGCGACCTCCTCGTCAGCGCCCGCACGACCGAGTGGACCTATATCCGGAACACCGAAAGCGGCGAGGAGGAACTCTACTATCGGCCGACGGACCCGACCCAGCAGGAGAACCTGATGGGGGATGTCGACGCGGACACCAACGCCGACGCCGACGCTACGGCGGCCATCGAACACCTCCGACCCATCGCCGAGCGACACGCGGCGTCGCTTTCGTCGGAAGGGCCGACGGCCAGCGGCGATGTCGACGAGGACCTCGAACGACGGCTCTCGGCGCTCGGCTACCGATAGATGGTACGGGAGACCCTCCGCCAACTCGTCGAGGGCCCCCTCGCAGTTCGGCTGCGGCGGTTCGCCGCCGTCGGCGCGCTCGCGGCGGGTGTCCAACTCGTCTTGCTGTGGCTGCTCGTCGATATGGGGGAACTCAACTACATCGTGGCGGCGTTTCTGGCTATCGAGACCACCATCATCTTCCAGTATGTCCTCAACAACGCGTGGACGTTCCACGCCGACCGCAAGACCGAACGCTGGTCGTACGTCTACGGACTGGTGAAGACGAACATCGTCCGCGGGTCGGCGATTCCCATCCAGTTGTTCGTCCTCTACGTCTTCGTGGCGTTCGGGTCGCTGCAGTATCTGGTAGCGAACGCCATCGCCATCGCGGCGACCGGCCTCTACCGCTACGTTCTCGACGCGCGATGGACGTGGTCGTAGGCCCCTCCCCTTCTCCGCTTATATATCGCCGATAGGCTCGTCGACGCCACCGAAGTAGCGTTCGGCGACGTGTTCGGCCGTCCGCAGCGCCAGCGCCTGGCCAGTATGCGTCGGGTTCGCGCCGCCGACGCCGTTCGAGAGCGCCGAGTGGTCGGCGATGAACAGCCGGTTCACGTCCTTTGCCTCGCCGCCGGTATCCAGCACCTTCCCCATCGCCATCGAGGACTGCATGTGCAGGAGGATGGGTGCGGCGTCGGTTCGGTGGATGTGTTCGGCGCCCGCCTCATCGAGGATTTCGGCGGCACGGACGGCGAGGTCGTCGCGCCGCTGGTCGTCCTCGGGGTGGGCCTCCCATTCGACCTGCGGGACCGGACCGTGTTCGTCCTCGGTCGATTCGTCGACGGAGACACCGTTCGTCTTCCGCGGCCGGTCGTCGGTATGACAGATGAGCGTCAGCGTCCGTCGGTAGTCGGCCATCCGTTCTTTCAGTTCGCGGCCGGCCAAGCGTCCGGCGCTATCCCACGGCTTGCCCGCCGTCTCGCGGTCGAAGGCCCACTCGCCCCGCCCGGCGGCGTAGACGGCCATCGCGGTGATGCCGGGCGCGAAGGTGTTGACCGCGATACCGCCCGTTCCGGGCACGTCGACCCGCGAGCCGGCGGCCTGTCCCTGGTGGGGTTCGGTCCGCCGCTGGCCGATGAGGTCCTCCAGCGTGTCGGGGTCGAAGACGCCCGCGACGAAATCGAAGTGGTGGGTGGTCAGCCCCTTGCCGACCCAACCGTTGTCCGGTAGGCCGCTGTTGAGCCACAGCCGTGGCGTCTCCACGCAGCCGGCCGCTAACACGACGGTATCGGCGCGGACGCGCTCGGTCGTCCCCGCCCACGTGTCGCGGAATTCGACGCCGGTCGCCTCGATAGACCCGGGACCGCCCTCGGTCAGCACCTCCGTCGCGAAGGCGTTCGGCCGGACTTCGACGTTGCCGGTATCGAGCGCCCGCGGGACGAGCGAGATACTGGCCGACCGCTTGGCCCGTTCGCGATAGGGCGCTCCGCGAGGATGTGGACCGCCCTGATGTTCGTGCATTGCGAGCGTGTCGCCCTCGTAGTCGGGATAGCGATAGGCGTCGTCCGCCTCGTTGTCCCCACTTTCTTCGTCCCCGCCGTCCCGCATCAGCCGCTCGTCGGGGTGCGTGATGGCGTTCGGGAACGGCCGGTAGCCCTCCGTCGTGACGTTCAGCCCATCGTTCAACTCGTAGCCCGCACGGCGCGCCCCCTCGAAGAACGCCTCGCCCTTCGGCGTCGTCGGCGCGGGCTTGACCGGGTGAGCCTCCTCCAGCAGTTGATAGTAGGGCACCAAATCGGCGTAGTCGATGGGCCAATGCGGCTGGTCGTCGATGCTCTCGACGAACGCTCGCGGGTGGTTCGCGTAGTAGTGTTGGGTCGTTCCGCCGACGCCCGACAACTGCGAGATGAGTGCCTGCTGTGGGACGGTGCGCTGCCACGGCGGCCGTTCGGCGTCCGCCGGTCCCCACCGTAACTTCCCGGTGACGGGGTCGTTCATGTCTCCTTCCTTCGCGGTGAACTGCTCGTCGAGCAACTCGCCCGAGAGGTCCGCCGGGTCCGCCGATGCCTCGCCGCCCGGCGCGTCGTTCGGCGCCTGCCACTTCTCGTTGCCGTAGAAGGGGCCGGCCTCCAGCATCGTCACGTCGACGCCGAGTTGCCCCAGTCGCCACGCCAGCGCGGGGGCGTCACCGCCCGCGCCGACCACGACGACGTCGGTTTCGCGTTCGCGCATCAGTAGTCGTTCTCCTCGAACGCCTCGATTTCGTAGCCCATGCCGACCGCATACCCCTCCGCAGGTCCGGGATAGCCAGTTTGGTCCCAGCCGAGCGACCCTTCTCCCTGCTCACCCGTCACCTCGGAGTAGTAAACGAATTCGATGAGGATAGGCAGCGAACTGGCGAGGAACTGCACTGCGCCGAGCGATGCCGAATCGTAGCGCTCCGCTAGTTTCGCCACGACCCCCTCGTCTTCGAGCAGACGGAGCGTGCGGAGTCGGTCCTTCCGGGAGAGCCGCGAGAAGATACCGCGGGAGAAGTCGTCGTTGGGCGTGTTGAGGCCGTCTTCGGTGCGTCGCCGGACCAGCAACTCGACGGCGGCGATATCCAGCAGCGTCGCAACGGCGGGGGCCAGCGGCACCGCGTCGGTCACTGCCGCGGCGGCGCCGTGGGTTTCGAGGAAATTGTTCACCCGCTCGATGACTGATTTCTCCAGGTCGACGTCGAGACCCCCGGGGACGTGTTCCTCGCCTCGGTCGGCCAGTTCGGGTGTCTCCGGAACGACTGCATCGACCAGCGCCGCGAACGTCCCGCGCGTGTGGCTCACGGGTGCTGCACCTCTTCTGTGCGTTGAGTTGCCATACCGCTGTCTCCAGCGGCACCACTGTCAATTTTTGGCCGTCTATCCGGGGACGTAGGGAGGTTCTGATCTTATCGGGATATGATACGTTTCGACCACTGGCCATATTCGGTGTACATGACGGATATATAACGTCTGACGCACCGGATATATGTCTGAATTCCGGGTCTAGAAGTCATTTAACGGCCTGATATGGGCATAAAAACTTTACAATATTCTCTAAAGACTTGTCTTAAATCTTAAGGTATTTTTATTTACCGAGCCGACTCATGGAAGGCTGTCATGTCCGAAGACAACAACGCGGTCTCGAACTGGCTCGCAGAGCACCCGAAAATGACTGGCGTCCTCTTCACGATGATGCTGCTGCTGACGCAGGCAGGGTCGGCTGTGGCGGTGAACGGCGGCGGGACTGCTGGTCCATAACCTCACCAGATAACCCCGACAGAGTAGCTACTGTATCAGGCGTATGATTGGAGACGCTCACGGAGCGTCGATGCCGAGACTTTATCGGACCAATAGAGGTTATCGGCGCCGACAACCGGGAATGTAGATATATTAAGAAAGTCGTTTAAATCAGCATCGTCCACTATGAAGGCGTCCAACTCCCCAGGGACGACGTAGTGGCAGTCACAGCCCTCAATGTACGGTCGGTACATCGAACCAACGTCGTAGTTCCAACTTGCGAACGTTTCGACACGAACGTCAAACCGGCCATCTCCACGTAGCCCAACCCGAACAACGTTCGGTATCGGGACTTTGGACTGTGCCAGTGTCGCGTTGGAGTCCCCAACGACAGCATAGCTCAATCCGGTGAACATCGTTTCCTGAATGAGTCCAGTAGCACTCTCGATGGGGAACCCGTAGTTGAGCAGGCGGGCGACGTTCTTTCCGATTTTCGTTGCGACGGAGCTGATTACGTCTTCCAGCGTGACGACTCCCGCGATAGCTCCGTGGTCGACCAGTCGCTGGCCCTGTTCGTAGGAGGCGCAGGCGTTCAGAACGAACGTATCGGCGCCGACATTCCCGAGTTGGTTCGCATCGAGATAGCCATCAGAGCAGTTGAACCCCTCCGGTTCGACGTGGCCGATGTAGTGGATGAAGTCCGTCTCCTGTTCGAGTACGCCGGCGAGTTCGGATTTGCTGAGGCTCTGATGAACGTCGATGTCGAAATCGAGGTGGTCACGTTCGCCGTAGATTTCCGACACGTCCGCCTCGTCGGTCATCTCGTCGTCGTTGACGACGACGTCGATGCTGATTCGGGAGTTACCTTCGGCGTGTTTCTCCAACCGCTGAAGATACGAGGTCGTACTTGCTTTTGCGGCGCCGACGGCGAATCCCTCGCCGACCCACGCCTGGGCCATGCTGTCGGCGTCCGGAAGGTCGATGACTCGTTCGCGGTCGGTTTTCTCCGCCCCCGAATCGGGTGTCGATGATGAGCGGGTAAGCGTTCCGTTCCCCAAGTCGGGTGTTCCTCGGCTTGTCCCCGCGCTGAAGACGTTCTCCATGCTCGCGCTTTCGGTCGATTGGGCGATGACCTCGTCCGAGGGACATCGCACGACTGCGAGGTCGCGAGCGAGGAACGGCATAATACTCGCTCGGTCGGGGTCGGCCTCCACGTCGGCAGTGAGCCGCCACCCGGGTCGACCGACACGCCCGGCCAGTGTCTCGAAGGAATCGTCGAGGTCGAGATACGTCTGCACTCGCTCGGTCAACGGCGCGTCGTACAACTGTTCGAAGTCCAGCGGGATTTCGGCGCCCTCGACGCGTCGGCGGGCGTCGAGTTCCACGTCGTAGAACCCTTCGGTGCGGACCGCGCAGTCGAAGAGGAAGGTGAACTGCAGCACGTCGCGGACGTGGTCTTCGAACGCTTCGCGCTTGCTGTCGGCGTCGTAGCCACCGGCCATCCCGAGCGGATATCGCTTATTTCCGACCTGAAGTGCGGGCGACCCGGGGTCGACGGTCGCTCCGAGCCAGTAGGCAAGCGGCGCGGCCGGATACAGCCATTCGAGGTCGGCGGGAACGGTCAGGCGGATGCCGGTGTCCGGGGGTGTGAGTTCCTCGGGGATAGCACATTCATCGCCGAGTTCGAGTAGCGGTGGGTGTCCACGAAGCGACGGCCACGTTCGCTCCGGGGACCACGTCTTCATCGCGTTGCCGAACAGAGACATCGCCCGCATCAGGCCGGTTGGTTCGCTCGTAGTCGTGAGCGTCCGGGCTGGCTGGGAGTGGAGTGACCGTGCGCCCAGTCGGACCGCCGTCAAGTCACCGAACGCCATTTCGATAGTGTCGTTCTTCTGTGTCACTTCGATACTGGCGTTATCGATGCGTGCGTAGATTTTCATCCCCATCCCGGCGAGTTCGAGCAGGTAGTCGTCGGTCGTGACCGCCGTCGACTCGCTGCTGTTCGGGTCGAATTCCTCGACGGTGTTTCCTTCGAGGTCCCGAATCCACAGGTTGATTAAAAACGGCGTGCGCAACCGCGAAACTGTCACTTCGGTCGCACTGTCGACAGGGTAGACGAAGCCCTCTGTCGGCGCGGGCGTCGGGTCGACCGAGCGGTCGGTGTACAGAAGCGCCTGGACGTCCTCGACGGGGTCGCGGATGTGGACGCCGGACTGTCCGATAAGCGACTCGAAACGGGGGACGACGGGCTCGCGGTGCGGCGTCTCGTTCATGTGTCCCCCCCGTGGTTCGGTCGGTCCGGGCGGTCCCTCGTGGACTTCGCCGGAGGAGCTACTCGCGCTTCGAGGACCGACGAACCAGTCATGAATGGATATTTCCGTGCTATTTCATTAAAAAGATTGCGAGCGTTTCGGTAATCTGACGTTCGATGTCCCGAAACGGAGGTGTGTTTTATTAGGATTGGGTGAGGAGTTAACCAATATGGGTGAGGAGAGCTGTATCAACTGTGGGGCCGCCGAGACCGAGACCTACGAGTTGCTGGTGCGGAACACCAATCACGATGAGGTACCGCTGTGTGATGGCTGTTACGAGGCCATTCAAGAGGAACTGGCTGCCGGCGAGAGCCCGTAGCGCGCCGCAACCGCCACGCCGCGGCGGCCGGACCACCTAACCATGGACGATTCGATTCAGGTACTACACGTTGACGACGACTCCGCCTTCCGCGACCTTGCGGCGGAACTGCTGGAGCGTGCCGACAATTCGATAACCGTTCTCAGCGAATCGGACCCCACGGCCGTTCCGGCGGCTATCGAGGCCAACCCCGTCGATTGCATCGTCAGCGACTTCGATATGCCCGAATGCGACGGGCTGGAACTCTGCCGGCGGGTACGCCGCGACTATCCGGAGTTCCCGTTCGTCCTGTTTACCAACCGAACGGGCGAGGAAATCGTCGACCGGGCGATGGCGGCGGGCGCGACCGATTACATTCCCAAGGAGACCGGCACCCACCACTACGAACTGCTCGCGAACCGCATCACGCTCGCGGTGACTCGCCACCGGGCCCTCCATCGTCTCGGTGAGGTCGAGGGGCTACCGGGCGAACGGATGGCTTCGGAAACGCCACTCGATAGTGATGGGGCCTCGCTTGCCAACGCCGAAGCGGCCGAGGCCGACCACGACGACTGAGGCGGCCGAATCTGTTCGGTTCCTGTTCTACGCTACGCATCGAGTGATGACATCGCTGCGCCCGCGCTGGCAGCGACGAGCGTCCCGACCGCACACATGAGCAAGCCGGGGGTGAACGACCCCGTGAAATCCCGGAGCGAGCCGATGATGACCGGGCCGAGGAAGCCGCCGATTTCGCCGACGGCGAAGACGATGCCGACGGCGGTGCCGGTCAGTTCCGGGCCGATACCCTCCAGTTCGACCGGGATGGCGCGGATGAGCGGTGAGAGACCGCCCATACCCAGACCGATGAGCATGACGGGGGCGATGAGCAGGAGAACAACGGTAGGTTCGGCCAGCAGGCCGAGGACGCCGACACAGGCGAGGCCGCCGCAGACGACGAGCGCCTCGCGGGTGCGGTCGAGACGTTCGGCGATGGCGGGAACGGCGAGGACGCCGACGACTTGGCCGACGACGAGCAGGCTGGTGACGGTGCCGGCCAGTCCGGGGTCGAAGCCGCGGGTTTCGAGGACGGTGACGAGCCAGCCCTGTATCCCGTGAAGGACGAGCAGGTACATCGTCCCGAGGACGACGAGCAACCGGAGGTCCCGGTGGCCGAGGACGGCGCGCATGTCCGCGGACAGCGAGGCCAGCGAGAAGTCGCCGTCCGCGGCGGTTTCGTGGCGGCCGGCGGGGACGTACCACGCGGCAACCGTCCAGATGACGGCGACACCGAGGGTGGCGACGCCGCTGGCGAGAAAGAGGGGGCGCCAGCCACCGAGCGCCGGGCCGATGACCGACCGCCCGAAGGCGAAGACCGTGGCGCTGCCGGTGTAGGAGCCGACCAGATAGACCGAGGCGGCCCTTCCGACCCGGTCGGGGGAGTAGAGTTCGGAGGCCAACTTCGGCAGGCCGAAGGTGATGCCCGTCGCGCCGACGCCCAGAAGGAGCGTCGCGGCGAGCATCGTCGGGAAATCGACGGTGAACGCGCGGCTGATCTGGCCGATGCCGGCCAGCACGATGCCGACGCCGATGCCGGTCCGGGCACCGAGACGGTCGATGACGAGGCCGCTGGCGAGGCCGATGGGTATGTAGGTAAGCGGTACTGCACCGGCGAGGACGCCCGCCTGCGTGCCGGTCAAGCCGAGTTCCTCGATAATCGGGTTGAGATATGTGGGCAGCGAGAACCAGACGAAAAGCAGGGTGCCGTAGCCGAGGCCGCCCAGTGCCAGCAGTGCCGCGTTCTCGATTCGGGTCGGGCGATTCTCCATCGACAGCGGGTTCGGCGACGAGCCAATAGAACCCATCGACTCCGGCCATCGTCATCGCCGCGCTATGTTCCTGTGCTGGCCCAAACAATAATGCGAAGCGGGACCGTTCTAGATGTCATGCAGATGGACGATACCCGCCGCATTTCTTCCGGCACGCCGGGCCTCGACGAGGTTCTCTGTGGGGGATTACTCCGCGGGCAGACGGGAATGATAACCGGCGGGCCCGGGAGCGGCAAGACGATTATCGCCTTGCAGTTCCTCGCGGCGGCCGAGGAGTCGGGGCTGTACATCGGCTTCGAGGAGCGCGAGGAGGACCTCCGGCGAAACGCCGAGAGCCTCGGTATCGACCTCTCGGACGTGACGGTGTTGGACCTCAGCGCCGAGGGCGACCGGTTTTTCTCTCAGGAAGCGTATACGGTCTTTCCCTCCGAGGAAGTCGAGGGCGAGGACCTGCTGGAACGCATCGCGACGGCCATCGACGAGGAGTCCCCCGAACGCCTCGCCATCGACCCGCTGTCGGAACTCCGGTCGCTGCTGCCGGACGACCACCAGTTCCGCCGGAACATCTCCTCGCTTGTTAACGAACTCAAAGAGCGGGACATCTCGATGCTGTGTACGACCCAGCCGACGATTCACGATGCCGAACAGGACCTCCAGTTCCTCGGTGACGCGACCATCGAGATTCGCCGCACCACGAACCACCGTTCGCTGGAGGTAACGAAGTTCCGCGGGTCGGATTTCGCTGCCGGCCGACACACCTACCGCATCGAGGGCGGTACGGGCGGGCACGTCTACCCGAAACTCGTTCCCGGCGACCACGAACGCGACCGCCCGCGTGACCAACTCGCGGCGGGCATCGACGAACTCGATTCGCTGCTCGGCGGCGGCATCGAGCGCGGGTCCGTCACGGTCATCTCCGGGCCCTCCGGCGTCGGCAAGACGACGCTCGGCACGCTGTTGATGAAGGCCTCCGCCGAGCAGGGCGACGAATCGCTCGGGTTCCTCTTCGAGGAACTCCAGTCGGATTACCTCTATCGCTCGGCCCAGATTAGCCTCGACGTCGAACCGCTGCTCGAATCGGATGACCTCCACCTCGAGGAAATCGAATCGCTCACGCAGAGCCCCGATGAAATCGCCAACCGGGTCCGGACGGCCGTCGAGGAGGAGGGCGTCGAGACGGTGATGATAGACGGTATCACCGGCTACCGACTCGGGTTGCGCGGCGAGGATACGCAGGCCGAACTCACCCGCGAACTGCACGCGCTCTGCCGATATCTCAAGCGGATGGGCGTGACCACCTTCCTTATCGAGGAAGTCGACAGCATCACGGGCGAGTTCTCGGCGACCGACGAGGAGATTAGCTATCTGGCCGACAACATAGTCTTCCTCCGGTATCTGGAACTGGACGGCGAGATACGCAAGGCCATCGGCGTCCTCAAAAAGCGGTTCGGCGACTTCGAGCAGTCGCTGCGGGAGTTCTCCATCTCCGGGGATGGCGTGACTGTTGGCCCGAAACTCACCGGGATGCGTGGCCTGTTGACTGGAACCCCGGAGCGTATCGACGAGGGGAACTGATGGACCCGTCGGATGTCCCGCCGCCAGCGTCGAACGCCGGGCGGGACAGCCGTGCACACGACGAATTCAGCATCGCGCTGGGCATCGAGAACCGCCGAAACCGGAAGCTACTGACTGACCTCCTGTCTGATTTCGAGACGACCGAGGCGACGGCCCCGATACCCGACGGCACCGACCTCTGTCTGGTCGATACCGATGGGTTCGCGGCGTTACAGGACGCCATCTCCGACTGGAAGGACGCCGAGCGACCGGCGACGGCACCGGTGCTGCTGTTGACGACCAGTACGGCCGAGGAGGCCTGGCAGCGCTACGGCGATACGGTCGGTGACCTGCTGGACGGTATCCAACCGATTCCGGCCCCGAAGCGGGCGATTCGGGCCCGAGTCGATAACCTGCTGGAGACGCGGAGCCATTCGCTCGTCTCCCGGGCCCGCCAGCGGGAACTCGAACTCTACAAGCGGGCGATGGACGACGCCGGCATCGGCATCACTATCGCCGACGCGACGGACCCCGAACAGCCGCTCATCTACGTCAACGAGGGCTTCGTCGACATTACCGGCTACTCCCGTGAGGACGTCATCGGCCGCAACTGCCGGTTCCTGCAGGGGCCGGACACCGACGAGGCGACGGTCCAGCGCATCCGCGAGGGCTTGGATGCCGAGGAGCCGATATCGGTCGACATCCGCAACTACCGGGCGGACGGCGACCTCTTCTGGAACGCCCTGAACATCACGCCCGTCACCGACGAGAGCGGTTCGGTGACGCACTTCCTCGGCTTCCAGCAGGACGTCACCGACCGCAAGCAGCGCGAGCAACTGCTCGAACAGTACGAGCAAATCCTCCAGTCGGTCGACGACCCGGTTTTCGTCCTCGACCGTACCGGCCGGGTCGTGGATACGAACCCGGCCGCCGAGGAGGCGTTCGTCTCCGACGGCGCGGATTCGGCGGATACGCCCGTCGCGGACCTGTTCGATATCGATTCGGCGGATGCGTTCCGGGCCGCCATCGAAGCCCTCGGCGACGGCGAACGCTCCCAGACCCGCGAGATAACCGCCGATACCAAGGGCAGACGGTCGGTCTATCAGTTCCGGTTCCAGCGGGTCACCATCGCTACCGACGAGCCGGTCGACCGAATCATCGCCATCGGCCGGGATATCACGCGCATCCGGGAGTATCAGGACCGGTTGACGGTGCTGGACCGCATCCTCCGACATAACCTCCGGAACAAACTCAACGTCGTCACCGGCCAATCGCAGTTCCTCGAAGAGAACGCCGACCGGCTACCGCTGGCGGACGTCCGGGAAATCGCCTCGGCCATCGACACCGCCGCATCGGACCTGCTTGAGTTGGCCGACGCCGCCCGCCAGTTCAACCGGAATATCGACCCCGACCGGGCGTCCTCGACCGTCGCCGACGTGACGGACCTCGTTCGGGACGTTGTGGCAGAGGTCCGTGCGGACCGCCCCGACGTCTCCCTCGACATGGATGCGTCTTCCTCGGTGACAGCGACCTGTCCGTCGACGATTCGGCTCTGTATCGAACGCCTCGTCGCCAACGCGGTCGAGTACGCCGACGAGCAGGACCCCCGCGTGCGAATCACCGTCGAGGACGACGGCGTCGAGTGGGTCGAACTCGCGGTGGCGGACAACGGGCCGGGCTTTCCCGACGTCGAACGGCGCGTGCTGACGAGCGGGTCGGAGACGTCGCTGGAACACGTTCAGGGCCTCAGCCTGTGGCTGGTCCGCTGGGCGGTGACGAACGTGGGGGGCCGGTTGGAAATTCGCGACCGGCCTGACGGGGGGTCGGTCGTGGCGCTCCTGCTCCCCAGAGTGGACCGCCCTGTCGGGGTTTAACGCTCTGTGGCGAAGCCAACATTTACCGGCGACCAACGCTACGGTCCATTGATGACGAATCTCGTCACGGACATCGAGGAAACAGTCGCGGAATCGCCCGATGCGACCGCCATCGGTTTCCGAGGTCAGGAGTTCACGTACGAGGAGTTCTGGGCCCAGACCGGCCAGTTCGCACAGGCGCTGGCCGATTCGGGCGTCGAACCCGGCGACCGGGTCGGCATCTATCTGCCCAATCTGCCGCAGTACGTCGTCGCCTTCCACGGCGTGCTCCGGGCCGGCGGTATCGTCGTCCCGATGAATCCCCAGTACAAGTCCCGCGAAATCGAGCATCTGCTCGGCGACAGCGGCGCCGTCGCGGTCGTCACGCTGGCTGACCTCGTCCCGCAGGTTCGGGAGGTTCAGGACGACACCGACGTCCACACGGTCGTCAGCGTGGCCGGCGACGCCGACGGCGCCACCGAATACGACGAGTTCCTCGCCGAGGACACGCTGGAGACGGTCGCCCGCCAGGACGACGACGTCGCCTGCCAGCCCTACACCTCGGGGACGACGGGCACGCCGAAAGGGGTCCTTCTGACCCACCGTAACCTCTCCTTTGAGGCGCGGGCCTCCCCCAAAATCCACGACGGCATCCACGCCGACGACAAGACGCTCGGCGTCCTCCCGCTGTTCCACATCTACGGCATGACGGTGACGATGCTGGCGACCTTCTACGAGGGCGGCAGTTTCTGGCCGATGCCCGAATGGGACGCCGGCGAGGCGCTCGAACTCATCGAATCCGAGCAACTCACCATCGTCCACGGGGTGCCGGCGATGTTCAACGACATGGTCAACCACCCCGACGCCGACGACTACACCCTCTCGTCGGTCCGCTTTGCCAACGCCGGCGGCTCCAGCCTCCCGCTGGAAGTGATGCGCCGATTCGAAGCACAGTTCGACCCCGAACTGTTCGAGGGCTACGGCCTCACCGAGACGGCGCCGGTCACCCACGCCAACCGGCCCGACGACCGCCGGGCCGGCTCTATCGGCAAGCCGCTGCCGGGCGTCGAGGCAAAGGTCGTCGACCACGGCTTCAACGAGGTCGACCCCGTTCCCGAGGGCCCCGTCGACGACGAGACGGAACTCGACGACGTGGTCGGCGAAATCGTCATCTCCGGCCCCAACGTGATGAAGCAGTACTACGACCGCCCGGGCGCCAACGAGGAGGCCTTCACCTACGACGATGACGGCAAGCGCTGGTTCCACACCGAGGACCTCGGTTACTACGACGAGGACGGCTTCTTCTTCATCGTCGACCGCGAAAAGCACATGATCGTCACCGGCGGCTACAACGTCTACCCCCGCGAGGTCGAGGAGTTGCTCTTCGAGCACCCCGACGTCGCCGACGCCGCCGTCGTCGGCGTCCCCGACGAACGCCGCGGCGAGACGGTCACCGCCTTCATCGTCCGCGCGGAGGGTGCCGACGTGACCGAAGACGAGATTCAGGAGTACTGCCTGAACAACCTCGCCGAGTACAAGTACCCGCGTGAGGTCCACTTCATCGACGAACTGCCGCGGACGACCACCGGCAAGGTCCAGAAGTTCGAACTCGAGGACTTCGAGGACATCGACCAGTAACCCCTGCTCGGTCACTGACCGGCCGTTCAGGCCGGCCTCTAACTACTTGCGTATTTTCGACTGATACTTTTATCAGTCAGAACATATTCCCTTGTCGTACTATGGACCGAGAGGCGAGGGGCTCGGGGGATGGGTTCGCGGGGGATGCGGCCGATGGCGATTCCGGCGATTGGCTTCGGGAACGACGGGTGTCGGACCTGCTTGCGAACGTTCCCGGGATGGTGTATCGGTGCCGAAACGAGCGCGGCTGGCCGATGGCGTTCGTCAGCGAGGCCTGTGCGGAGTTGACCGGCTACGACCCGGCCGCCCTCGAAGGCGACGAGGTCAGTTGGGGCGAGGACGTCATCGCCGAGGACGAACGCGAAACCGTCTGGGAGACGGTCCAGTCCGAAACCGAAAGCGAGGGGACGTTCTCGGTGACCTATCGCATCGAGACGGCCGGCGGCGAGAGCCGATGGGTTCGTGACGACGGCCGCGGCATCTTCGAGGACGGTACCCTCGTCGGCATCGAGGGGGTCATCGTCGACATCACCGAGCGCAAACGACTCGAATCCGAACTCGACGAGGTGTTCGGCCGGGTCTCGGACGCCTTCTTCGCCCTCGACGAGGAGTGGCGCTTTACCTACCTCAACGAGCGCGCCCACGAACTGATAAACCCCGAGGGGCGACAACTGGCGGGCAAGGACGTCTGGGAGGAGTTTCCCGACGCCCTCGGCCGGAAGTTCAAGGAGAAATACGAGCGGGCGATGTACGAACAGGAGACCGTCGCCTTCGAGGAGTATTATCCCGGCCCCCTCGACAGGTGGTTCGAGGTCCGCGCGTATCCCTCCGAGACGGGACTTTCGGTGTACTTCCGCGACGTCACCGAGCGCAAGGAGCGCGAACAGGAACTCGAACGATACGAGACCATCGTCGAGACGATTCCGGACGGCGCCTACGTCCTCGACGAGGACCACCGCTTCGTCGCACTCAACGGGACGTTCGCCGAGATGACCGGCTACGACCGCGAGGAGTTGCTCGGCCGTGACGCCGAGGTGGTAAGCACCGAGCGTGGCCATGAACGCGGCATGGAACTCCGCGAGAAACTCCGGGCGGGCGACATCGACGTCGCGGTACTCGAAGAGGAACTCGAACCGTCTGACGGCGAGTCCTTCGACGTGGAACTCCGGTTTACCGACCTGCGGGACGACGACGGCACCTTCAGAGGGACGGCCGGCGCCGTCCGCGACATCACCGAGCGCAAGGAACGCCAGCGAGAACTCGAACTGTTTCGAAACCTGCTCGACCGCTCCTCGGACGCCGTTCTGGTTAGCGACCCCGAGACGGGCCGGATTCTCGACGTCAACGATACGGCCGCCCGTCGACTGAACTACGACCGCGAGGACTTACTCGAGTTGACGATTCCCGACATCGAGACGGAAATGACCTCGCAGGCGGACTGGCATTCGTTCATCGAGGACCTTCGGGCCGAAGGCCGAACGACGTTCCGTGGCTCTCACGAGCGGCAGGACGGGTCGACGTTCCCCGTCGAGGTGAACGTCTCCTACGTCGAACTGAACCGCGAGTACGTCCTGTCGATGGCGCGAGACGTCACCGAACGGAAGGAATACGAGCGGGAACTCCAGCGGAAGGAACGGCGCTACGAGGCCGTTTTCGAGGACCCGAACATCCTCGTCGGCCTGCTCGACCCCGACGGGACCGTCCTCGATATCAACCGGACGGCGATGGAGTACGTCGACGCCGACCTCGATGCAGTGACCGGGGAACCCTTCTGGGAGACGCCGTGGTGGGGCGACTCCGGCGCCGCCAGCGACGAGGTTCGCGAGTGGGTCGAGCGAGCGGCCGACGGCGAGTACGTCGACTTCGAAGCCGACCTCGCCCGCCCCGACGGCGAGCAGTACGCGATTGAGGGGTATTTCAGGCCGGTGACGAACGATGAGGGTGAGGTGGTGTCGATAATCGTCTCCGACCGCGACGTGACCGAGCGGAAGCGTCGAGAGCGCGCACTCGAGGAAAACGAGCGCCGATATCGCGCGCTCGCGGAACATTTCCCGAACGGCATCGTCACGCTGTTCGACCACGACTACGAGTACACCCTCGCGGCCGGCCGTGGGTTCGAAACCATCAGTTCCGACCCCGCCGACCTCGAAGGCCGGACCTTCGATGAGGTCTGGGACGGGGCGACTGCCGAGAGGTTGCGGCCGGCCCTCGAGAGTGCCCTCGACGGCGAGGAGCGGTCGGTCGAACTCGACTACGAGGGTCGGGAGTGGATTCTCCACGCCGCGCCGGTCACCGACGAGGACGGCGAGGTGTTCGCCGGCATGACGATGGCTCAGGACCTCACCGAACGGCGGGCCTACGAGCGCCGACTCGAGGAATCCGAACAGCGGCTACAGGCGCTCAACCGGCTTAACGAGGTCGTCCGCGACATCTCCGATGCGGTTATCGAGCAATCGACGCGGGACGAAATCGAGCAAATCGCCTGCGAACGCCTCGCCGAATCCGACTCCTATGAGTTCGCCTGGGTCGGCGAGACCGACCCGGCGGCCCAGAGCATCGACCGCCGAGCGATGGCCGGCGTCGACGGATATCTCGACGACGTGTCGATTTCCATCGACGCGGACGAGGCCGAAAGCGAAGGCCCCACGGGTCGTGCGCTTCGAACCGGCGAGATTCAGACGCTCCAACACGTCCGCGAATCCCCGGAGTACGACCCGTGGCGCGGAATCGCCGAGGAGTACGGCTTCCGGGCGTCGGCGGCGATTCCGATTCGCCACGAGGATACGGTTTTCGGCGTACTGAACGTCTATACCGACCGGCCGGACGGATTCGAGCAGGAGGAACGGACGGTCATCGACCACCTCGGTGAAATCCTCGGCCACGCCATCGCGTCGGTCCAGCGAAAACAGGCGCTGATGAGCGACACCGTCGTCGAACTCGAACTCGGCGTCCCCGACGTGGTCGAGGACCTCGGAGTCGACATCGACCGTCTGGAGGTCGACCGGACGGTCCCCATCGGGGACGGCGCGTTCCTCGTCTACGGCCGAACCGAGTCCCTCGCGGACGTCGAGGCACTGGTCGAGAGCCTCGATTACTGGGAGGAGGCCACCGCCGTCGACGAGGAAAGCGACCCCGTCCGGTTTCAGGCCCGCCTCTCGGAGCCGCCGATGTTGTCGGCTATCGCCGGCGTCGGCGGGTCGATAGAACGTGCCGTCGTGACAGACGGCGACTACCGGATGACCGTCCACTTGCCGGAAAGCGCCGACGTCCGGACCGTCATCGACACCGTTCAGGACGTCTATCCGCAGGCCGACGCCCTCGCGCGGCGGCAGGTGTCGGCCTCCGAGGCATCGGCCCAGCAGATAAGCGACGACTGGATGGAGGAACTCACCGACCGGCAGTTGACGGCCATCGAAGTCGCGTACTTCTCCGGCTTCTTCGAGTGGCCACGCGGCAGTTCCGGCGAGGAGGTCGCCGAGTCGCTCGGCGTCTCCTCACCGACCTTCCACCAGCACGTCCGGAGCGCCGAGCGCAAACTGTTCGACGTGGTGCTGTCGGAGGCCGGCACCGGCCCCGGGACGCGGCGGGCCGAGTAGCCGTGTGGCCGGTCCGGGCAGCGCTGGGGCCGCTTTCCCGTGATTTATCAGAACCGAAAGACTGTGACGCTATACCACGGAAAAACCGACGGTTTATCCGTGTTCAGCGTCTATTTATATTGTGACAGAAGAAGAAACTCAGCGGAAGAACCTCCGGATGCCGGGGGACGACGAGATGTTCGCTATCGTGACCGAGATGCTCGGAGGCCAGCGCGTTCGCCTTCGCTGCATCGACGGTGAGGAACGCATGGGCCGAATCCCCGGCCGCATGCGCTTCCGAACCTGGATCAACCAGGACGACCTCGTCCTCATCGAGCCGTGGTCGTGGCAGGACGAGAAAGCGGACATCGAATGGCGATACGACGAGCAGGACGCCGCCCAGCTGCGCCGCGAAGGCCACATCGAAGCCCTCGCCTGATTCTTTAGATTTTCCGACGCCCGCGCGAGCGACGCGTCAGCGACCCGATTCATATGTTCTTCTCCCCTAATCAGCCGCGGCCGTCGACGGCTCCGACTCGACGACAAACCGCTCCAGATACCCCGAATACTGCATCAGCATCGTTCCCAGAATGCTCATCACGAGCACGTAGCCGACCGCAACGGCGGGCACCACTTCGGTGAGAATCGGCCCCCGCCCCACCGCGCTGGATGCGATGGCAGCGATGATAAGGGAGAACTCCCCTCTGGTGACCATCCCACAGCCGACCCGGACGTTCCGGCGGTCGTCGAGGCCGTAGATGCGGCCGCTGAGGAAGCCCGACAGCAGTTTCGACGGCGTCGTCACGACGACGAGGACGGCGATGATGCCCGCGACCGCCGGGAAGACGGCGGGGTCGGTGTTGAGGCCAATCCAGAAGAAGAAGACGGCGGCGAAGACGTCCCGCAGCGGGATGAGCCGGTGTTCGAGGTCGTGGAGGTGGTCGGTGCTCGAAAAGCCCATCCCGATGAAGAAGGCGGCGACGGCCTCGCTGACGCCGATAGCGAGCGCGAAGCCGGCGACGAAGACCGTTATCGCGACCGCTCGGAGGACGAACAACTCCTGTGAGTCGACGTCGAGGAACTGCTCGAAATACTCGCCACCCAGATAGACGGCGCCGACCAACACGAGCAGGAAGACCATCGCTGTGCCGACGTTGACGGCGATTTCGGCGAATTCGCCGCCACCCAGAAGCACCGCCGAGACGACGGCGAGATAGAAGGCGATAAAGAGGTCCTCGTAGACCAGCGTTCCGAGCATCGGCTCTGCTTCGGCGTTGGCGATCCAGCCCAGATCGATGAGTGACTTCGTGATGACGGCCGACGAGGAGATGTAGACGATACCGCCGAGGACGAACGCCTCCAGAAGGCTCCAGCCCAGCGCGAGGCCGACGACGACGCCCAGCGGGAGGTTCACGAGCAAATCCAGCGTTCCGGCTTTGCCGATTTTCTCCTTGGAGGCCAGCAGGCGGTCGAGGCTGAACTCCAGTCCAAGGAAAAACAGCAGGAAGACGATACCCAACTCAGCCAGCAGCGTGATGTGTTCCTCCGCGGCCAGCGCGTAGTCGGCGACGGTGAGGCCGGCAATCGGGCCGATATCGAGCGTCCCGAGGACGTAGGGGCTCATCAGGATGCCCGCGATGACGTAGAAGGGAATGACCGACTGGCCGACCCGGCGGGCGAGCGTGCCCGCAAGCGCGAGCACGGCGAACATCAGGCCGGCTTCGAGCAGTACCTGCGCCATGTCTCAGGCGTCGGTGTCGTCGTCGGCCAGTTCGTCGATAACGCCGGATTCGATGGCCGACTCCGGTTCGTCGACCTCGGCGGCGAGGCCCTCGACTTCCCGGCAGGCCTCACGCGGTCCGAGGATGATGAGCGTGTCACCGGCCTGAATGACCGTCTCGGGGCCGGGATTGGATTCGGTCGTATCGTCCCGTTGAATCGAGACGACCGAGGCGCCGGTCTCGTTGCGGAAATCCAGTTCGTCGAGCGTCTTTCCGACGATATCCGACCCCTCAGCTACGTTCACCCACTCCAGCAGGGAATCGCCGTCCAGCATCGTCTCGGTCGTATCCGACTTGACTGGCTGGAAGTGCGCCCCCTCCAGAATGGAGCCGACCTGTCGGGCGAGTCGGTCCGAGAGGTCGAAGAGTTTCTCCGAGTCCGCCTCGCCCACTCGGTGAAACACCTCCCGTTTGCCCGTGTTGTGGATGACGATGACGAGGCGTTCGTCGTCGCCGATTTCGACTTCGAACTTCTTGCCGACGCCCGGCAAGTCCGATTCGTAGACGGTCATGGCTCGGCGTTCGCACGCCGGAGAATAAAACCCAAGCCCCCGCTACAGGTCCGACAGCGATTCGCCGGCGACCAGTCGCCGAAGCGCCGAGGGCAGTTCATCGAGCGCCACGCGCTCCTGGTCGGTCGAGTCCCGCTCGCGGACCGTCACGGTGTCGTCTTCCTGCGTTTCGTAGTCGACAGTGACACAGTACGGCGTGCCGACCTCGTCCTGTCGGCGGTAGCGGCGGCCGATGTTGCCCGTGTCGTCGTAGCTGACTTCGAACCCGGCCGCACGGAGTTCTCGGGCGACCTCCTGTGCGCGGTCGTCGAGGCCGTCCTTGGTCATCAGCGGGAAGACGGCGACGGTCGTCGGCGCCATGTCGGCGGGCAGTTCGAGGAACGACCGCTCCTCGTCGTTGACGACATCGCTGCCGTGCGAATGGATGAGGACGCTGTAGACGAGTCGGCCGACACCGAAGGAGGGTTCGACGACGTGCGGCGTGATGTGCTCGCCGGATTCGGTCTGTTCCTCGACGGCGAAGCCGGTTTTCTCGACGGGGACGGTGTGTTCCTCGCCGTCGACCTTGACGGTGACCTCCTCGCCCTCGAAGGCCGAGCGGTCACGACCTGCCAGCGCGTCGAGTGCGTCGGCGATGTCGCCGGCCTTGCCGCCGAACTCGGGGCCGAGATAGCTCATATCGGGGTCGACCGTCGCGCGCTCGACGGTCTGTTTCTCGTCGTACTGCCGAAAGAGGGTGAAATCCTCCTCGGAGTACTCGCCGTGCTTTTTGAGGTCGTAATCCGAGCGGTAGGCGAAGCCGGTGACCTCGATCCAGTTGCCGCCGAGTTCGGTCTCGGCGTCCCAGCAGTCCGCGGCGTAGTGGGCGAGTTCGCCGGGCAGGTGCTGGCGGTAGCGGAACCGCGCCATGTCGATGCCGATGCGCTCGTAGAACTCTATCGAGCGGCCGAGATAGTAGGCGACCCACTCGCTTTCGATGACGCCCTCGTCGACGGCCTCACGGACGGTGTAGGTTTCCGTTTCGCCGTCGTCGGCCTGCTGAGCCGCCGCGGAGTAGAGCGGCACCTCGACGTCAGCCACGCGCTCGATTGGCGGTTCGTCGTGTTCGGGGTCAATGAAGTGCTCCAGTTCGGCCTGCGTGAACTCACGGACGCGAACGAGCGCGCGACGTGGCGAAATCTCGTTGCGGTACGCGCGGCCGATTTGGGCGACGCCGAACGGCAACTGGTTGCGCGCGTACTCCTTGAGACGCGGGAACTCCACGAAGATGCCTTGGGCGGTCTCCGGGCGGAGATAGCCCGGTGAGGAGGACCCGGGGCCGATGTTCGTGCCGAACATGAGGTTGAACTCCTCGACGGGTTCGTCGGCCAGCGCGGCGCCGCAGGACGGACACTCGATGCCGTGGTCGGCGATGAGTTGGCCGACTTCTTGGGGTTCGTAGGCCTCGGCGTCCTCGACGTCCTCGATTTCGTCCTCGACGAGGTGGTCGGCCCGATGGGTCGCGCCACACTCGGCGCACTCGATAATCATGTCGTCGAAGCCGTCGAGATGGCCCGACGCCTCGAAGACGGCCTCGGGCATCACCGTCGGCGCCTCCAGTTCCATGTGGCCCTCCTCGCGGACGAAGATGTCCCGCCAGGTGTCCTCCAGGTTCCGCTTCAGCGCGGCGCCCTCGGGGCCGTAGGTGTAGAAACCGGCTGTACCGCCGTAGGCTTCGTTCGACGCGAAGAAGAAGCCGCGGCGCTTGGCCAGTTCGGCGAGGTCCGCCAGTTCGGTCATACCAGCGCCTCCAGCAGGTCGACGTCCCGGACGATGCCCGTCAGTTCGCCGCCGGAGACGAGCGGAATCTGCTCGATATCGTGGGAGATCATCGCCTGGGCGGCCTCGCGGGCGGTTTTGCTACCCGTAACCGTCACGAGGTCCGCAGTCATGAATTCCGCGACCGGTTCCGAGGGAATCTCGACGTTCAGCGTCGGCACCGCGCGACTCCCGACGGCCTTGATGCCCTCCCACATCCACTCGTCGTCCTGATTGGCGACGGCATCGCCGGGGTCCGACTCGCCCTGTACCACACGGGCAACCTCGATGATGTCGACTTCCGTCAGCATGCCGGTGTGGTCGCCGTCGTCGTCCAGCACGATGGCGTAGGGGACGTTCGCGAGGCCGAGTTCGCGCTCGGCGACCGGCAGCGGCGTGCCCTGATAGACCGTGTTGACCTCGTGAGTCGCGAGGTCGCCGACGGCGGTATCGCCGTCCTCCTCGCCCTCCGCGATGGCGCGAACGATGTCCGTCATGG
This sequence comes from Natronomonas halophila, assembly GCF_013391085.1. Lineage (NCBI taxonomy): Archaea > Methanobacteriati > Methanobacteriota > Halobacteria > Halobacteriales > Natronomonadaceae > Natronomonas > Natronomonas halophila. The sequence goes on from NZ_CP058334.1 coordinate 2,053,265, forward strand.
TGATGATGCCGACCAGTTCCTCGTCGTCGACGACGGGCACGCGGCGCTCGCCCGAGTCGATAACGAGTTCGGCCACGTCGGTAAGCGACGCCGTCGATTCGACCGACGGGACCTCTCGAATCAGCATCGCCAACTGGTCTTCGTCCGGCTGTTCGATGAGCGATTCACGCGTCACGAGGCCGCGGAACTCCTCGCCGTCGTCGGTTTCCTTGACGATGGGAACCGACGAAAAGCCCCGGTCCTGCAGGTATTCGAGGACGTCCTCCCGAGTACCCGGGATTTCGACCGTGACAACCTCGTCCCGCGGCGTCATCGCGTCTGCGACGTTCATACCCGCGAGGTATCCGCGCCTGCGTACTAAGTCCACCGAACGAACTTTTTGCACGGGCGCCTACGGCGCCCGGCAAAAACTTCGATGAAAAAGACACGGCGGCCCTCCCGATGGTCGGGCCTTGGTCCCGTGCGTGGCGGCCGTAGGCCGCCACGACCATTCGGTTGCGGGCGGAGCACGCAACCCGCACCTCCCTACGGTCGGCGCGGAGAACCGCTCGGCGCTACGCGCCTCGCGGATGCTCCCCACGGACTTCTGGCTAAGAGCGTGAAGCAGGTGAAAGGACGAGTCGTTACTTTGTCTCAGCCTTCGACTTCCTCTTTCGAGATGAACTGCCCAAGCGTTCCCCGCCGTTCGGCGACGGCGCTGTAGGCCTCTTCGCGGAGTTCCTCGTAGTCCTCGAACTGCCGGAGGAAGGAGACGATATCCCGGGACCCGGGCGGGACGTCCGCCACCGCGAAGGCCTCCTCGATGGCCGCGCCACAGGAGTAGACGGTGTCGTCGGTCAGGAAATGCGCACACTCCTCGTAGTTTTCGGGGAGGCGGTCGCGCTGGTCGTCGGAGAGGTCCGAGAAGCCGACCGTCCCGATGTCCGAACGCTGTGCGAAGTAGTTGACCCACCACTTGCAGAACCCGCAATCGTCGTCGTAAACGAGCGTACCCTCTGTCATACCCGAATATACACCCTCCGTCCGTTTAGAAGCCCCGTTTGCGGCGAGGGTCGTCTCAGGAGTATCGGGCGGTTTCGGCGCCGCAGTCCTCACAGACGGTCACCAGCGCGTCGCCCGCTTCGGCCCGCTCGACGACGTGGTCGGTGCGTTCCCCGCAGTCCGGACACTCACACAGCAGCGTCAACTCGCCGCCCTCCTGTGGCGCGCCCATCGCCAGCGCCTTGACGCGCTCGTCGCCGCGGTTCCACCCGCGCTGGAACTCGCCGGCCTCGAAGTGGATGACCTCGTCGGCCCCGACAACGACGTCGCCGTCCTCGGTTTCGAAGGTCACGGTCCCCTCCAAGATGTAGAACGTTTCCTCTTGCTCCGCGTGGGCGTGATAGCCGAACGCGAAACTGTCGCCGGGCGAGAGCTCGTAGTAGTTTATCGCGAGGTTCTCCGCGTCGAGCGCCTTTCCGACCGGCCGTTTGATGGTCGCGGGACTCATCCAACTCTCGAGTTCCTCGATGTCGACTTTCTCCATACGCGGCTATGCGACAGCGCCGCGCAAAAAGGAATGGGCCTCGATAGTCACCGAACGTAGGAAATGAACGCAGGGGCGTTTCATGGTCTGCTTATAAAGCGATACTGCGAGTGGAAAGAGAGATGTTCAAACGGGAGCGGTGCGAGAGCGGAACGGCAGTCGACGGGTAAGCATCCGCGAGGCGCGCGAAGCGCGCCGAGCGGTTCCCCGCGCGACCGGAGGGAGCGCGGGACCAAGGGCCGACCGTAGGGAGGCCCGCCGTGTCTTTTTCATGAACGTTTTTGCCCGAACGAGCGGCCCGAAGGGCCGCGAGTGAGGTGCAAAAAGGTTCTTTTACATCATACCGCCCATGCCGCCGCCCATACCGCCCATGCCGCCGGGCGCGCCACCGGGGCCACCTTCGTCGTCGCCCTTGTCGGTGGAGAGGTCGCCGGCGGAGATGATATCGTCGATTTTCAGGACGAGGTTGGCGGCTTCGGTAGCCGAGGAGAGCGCCTGGGACTTCGCGTGGGCGGACTCGACGACACCGGCGTCGTAGGTGTCGACGATGTCGCCGGTGAAGACGTTGAGACCGGCGGTCTCGTTGCCTTCGTCGTGGGCCGACCGCAGGTCGACCAGCGTGTCGATGGAGTCGAGACCGGCGTTCTCCGCGAGGACGCGGGGAACGAGTTCGAGCGCGTCAGCGAAGGCCTCGACGGCCAGCTGTTCGCGCCCGGAGACGGAGTCGGCGTAGTCGCGGACGCGGCGGGCGACTTCGACTTCGACGGCGCCGCCGCCGGCCAGCACGCGGCCGTCGGAGACGGTCTGGGAGACGACGTCGAGGGCGTCACCGATGCCGCGCTCAAGCTCGTCGACGACGTGCTCGGTCGATCCGCGGAGCAGCAGCGTCACGCCGTGGCTGCCTTCGAGGCCTTCGACGTAGAACAGTTCGTCGTCCTCGTCGAAGGTGACGTCGGCGGTGCCGAGGTCCTCGGCGTCGAGGGTGTCGAACTCGGAGACGATGGTGGCGCCGGTGACTTCCTTCAGGAAGCCGAGGTCGGTCTTCTTGACGCGGGAGGTCGCGAGGATGCCTTCCTGCGCGAGGAAGTGCTCGGCGAGGTCGTCGATGCCCTTCTGGCAGAAGACGACGTCGGCGCCGGAGTCGGCGATGGCGTCGACCTTCTCGCGGAGCTCCTCTTCTTCCTTGTCGAGGAACTGCTGGAGCTGGTCGGGGCTGTCGAGCTGGATGGAGGCGTCGGCCTCGGTTTCCTCGACCTCGATGGGCTCGTCGATGAGGAGGACGTCGGCGTCGTCGACGGCGGTCGGCATGTCGGCGTGGGCCGGGTCCTTGTCGATGACGGCACCGTTGAGGAGTTCGGACTCGCCGGCCGCGCGGCCGGTCTGGGTCTCGACGTTGACGTATTCGAGGTCGACGATGGTCTCGCCGTCCTCGGCTTCGACGGTGACGGCCTGCACGGCGTCGACGACCAGCTGGGCGAGGAGTTCCTTGTCGAGTTCGGCGCCCTTACCGGTCATCGAGGTCTCGGCGACCTTCCGGATGAGGTCGGTGTCGGAGGGGTCGACGTCACGGGCGACGTTGTCGATTTCCTTCCGGGCCTGGTCGCTGGCCTGGTGGAAGCCCTTGATGATGGCCGTCGGGTGGATGTCCTGTTCGAGGAGGTCCTCGGCGTTCTTCAGGAGTTCGCCGGCAATCGAGACGGCGGTCGTGGTGCCGTCGCCAGCCTCGTCTTCCTGTGTCTCGGCGACCTCGACGATCATCGAGGCCGTCGGGTTGTCGATGTCCATCTCCTGCAGGATGGTGACGCCGTCGTTCGTGACGGTGACGTCGCCCATCGAGGAGACGAGCATCTTGTCCATCCCTTTGGGGCCGAGCGTCGAGCGTACCGACTCGGCAACCGCCTGCGCCGCAGAGATGTTGTGGCTCTGGGCGTCTTCGTCCTTCATCCGCTGGGAGTCCTCGCCGAGAACGATCATCGGCTGGCCACCCATTCGCTGCTGTTGACTCATAATCGTCCGAATGATTGTCCGTGGTTCTATATAAAACCTACTGAATAGCGGTGGTCGACCGTTAACCGTCGCTCACGGCGGTCGGCAGCAAAACCGGAAGATAGCGGCGCTGTGCTAATTGTTGTCCCGGTTGTTTTCCCTCAAATCGATGCTGGCGGATTACTCCCTTCGACCCGGGGTTTATTAGGGAATAGTATCGCTTCCCGGTTGTCTTCGGACGGGCGGCGTTCTATTCGACCGGTTCCTTCCAGTTGACGACGACGTTGCCGACCGCGAAATTGTCCCGGCTACCGTCCTCCCGGGCGACCCGAATCGTGTTCTCGCCGGGGGTCAACTCCGCGCCGGTCACGGCGTCCATCCAGTACTGCCAGCCGTCGGCCGGCGGGATGTCGAACCCGGTCACCGGCTCGCCGTTCAGGTAGATTTCGTGGCCGAACGCGCCCACCTCGTAGGCCTGCAGTTCGAGATACGCGTCGCTCGGTTCGGCCGGCACCTCGAAGGTGTGTTCGGTCGTCTCGTCGCCGGTGTACTCCGCCCACGGCACGTCGAGTGCCGACTCGTTCGGCCCTAACTGTTCGCTGAAATGGACGAGCGCGTAGTTGGCGCGTCGGCTCATGGTTTCGCCTGCGGCGCGAGGACATAAATAGCTCAGCGGCGGGGCTGTGGGGGGCAGGAATCGCAGAAGCGCCTCGCGGTTCGCAGTCTCGTAACGCCAGGACAGGGATATCGACTGCCGTTCGGCTTATCCGCGGACTCCACCGTCTCTTGGGGTGAATCCCTCGTCAGGTGTCACGGTCCCGGATTTCAGAGCGTATCGACTGACGCTCGTCCGCTGTGTCGACTGTTGAACACAGCGGACCGCTCGCTCGCCGATGTTTTTTGCTGCATTATAATCGGCGTTGGATCTGGCGTTACACGACTGACAAACGAACTCATCACGGCTCGATCGATTGGCTTCTTCCACATGGCCGCATTCCGCACAGCGCTGGCTCGTGTATTCGGGTGAAACACGTGTTACACGGATTCCGGCACTCCGTGCTTTGTACGTGGTATACTCGATAAGCCGGCGGAAGGCCCACGAATGGAACACGTCGCCAGCCGGTAGCCGATTTCGGATGCCGTCGAGTGCCTCGAACGCGATGATATCGCAGCAGTATCGTTCTGCTTCTGCTACGATGCCGTTTGAAACGCGGTGAAGAATCTCTCGTGCGATACGTCGTTCCTTGTTCTCAATCCCGATGAGTGTGCGTAAGGCACTTCGCGTTCCGGTCTCCTTCAGACGCCGACGTTTTCGGCGAAACTGTCGACGCCGGTGTTCAAGCTCGCTGCCGGAAAAGAACTGGGCAGTCGAGGTAACCGCGATGTTATCGATACCGAGGTCGACGCCGAGTACCGTCCCGTACTCCGGCTGCCGACTCGGCTCTGCCGGCTTCTTGAACCCAATATGCAGGAAGAATGCCCCATCACGCTCGTGGAGTGTACTCTGTGTATGCTCCCACGCTTCGTCGTCGAGGTACTGCTGCTGATAGCCGTCCTTTTTGTCTGGCAGGCGGAGTGTCGCACTGACTCGGCCTTCCGTCGTCGCCAGACTCACGGTTCCATCGTCTAAAAAGGACATCGAACGTTCATCGTAGACCACGGTAGGACTGGTGAACCGAGGTTTTGGCGCATCCCAGCCACGGTCGTGTTTTTCCGTGATGCTTCGTAACGTATCGGCGACGCGATGGGTAGCCAAAATCGCATGCTGGCTTTTCAGCGACGTGCCGTCGCGGACCGCATCATAGGCCATCGACTGAACGGACGTCGCGTCAGTGGTGACTCCCCACGCGCTTTCAGCGGCTATCTGGCAGGCGTTCTGCCATTCCTGCATCGTCTCACGGAGGAGTGATGCCTCTCCCTTTGAAACCTCAAGCCGGGTTACGGCCGTGCGCCGAAGGCAATCCTCCGTGGACACGATACTTACTCTATCCTTCTTGGTTAAAAATACTATGTGGACAAAAAGAATACTACGCGTTGTAGCTGAGTTTGAAGAAGCGCCAGGACAGGGATTCGAACCCTGAATCCCGTAAGGGAACACGCTTTCCAGGCGTGCGCCTTACCGTTCGGCCATCCTGGCTCACCCCAATCTACCGTAGTCTGCTGTTTAAAGGCTTCGCGTTGGCTGCCAGTACGTTACTCGGTGTCGTTCTTCGGAGGCTGGCGACCCAGTGCCGGCCCGACCCACCCCTCAAGATAGTACGCCGAGAGGGTCGTGCCGACGAAGATGACGACCGTAATCGCCGCGATTGGCCCGACGCCGAGGAAGGCGCCGTCGGCCAGCAGATACGCCTGATGGAGGGCGAGAAAGGCGAAGGCGCCGATGGCGCCCCACAGGAGCGCGGACTTCTGCCGCGGCCTCATTTCGTCGCGACGGCTTCGATCTCGACGGCCATCCCCTTCGGCAGGCCACCGGCCTCGACGGCCGAGCGGGCCGGCGGTTCGTCATCGAAGAAGGAGGCGTAGGTGTCGTTCATCGCCTCGAAATCCTCGATGTCGTCGAGGAAGACGGTCGTCTTGAGGACGTTGTCGAGGCTGGTGCCCGCCTCTTCGAGGACGGCTTCGAGGTTCGACAGCGCCTGTTCGGCCTGCACGTCGACCGGTTCGTCCGCGAGGCTCTCGCCGTCGGGCGTCAGCGCAATCTGGCCGGCGGTAAAGACGAGGTCGCCGTTGGTCGTCGCCTGACTGTATGCGCCGACGGCGGCAGGGGCGTCGTCGGTGTGAATCGTCTCCTTGCTCATGGCAGATTGTGCGACACGCGAGGATATAAAAGCGGGCGCTCGCGGCCGAACTGCCGGCGCCCAAGCCTACTTTCGGGTGGCGGTCCTCTGAGGACGCGTGCGACGACGCCTGCTTGCCGCCGTGGCGACGTTGCTGGCGCTCGCCGGTCTCGCGTGGAGTCGCCTCGCGGCCCGCGACATGCCCTTCTCGCCGCTGTCGGCCGACGGCCACGTCGGCGGCGACTACGCCGAACGCCGTGGTATCGCCGGCGATTCGGTCTCCGGCGAAGTCGACGATATGGCCGTCTTCGACCGTCCCGGGTTCGACGCCGACACGCTCCATCCCGAAATCCGGCGCTTCTACGAGGAGACGACCGACTACGAGATGGTCTGTGCGGTCCGGTGGCACCGCGGCTTCCGTCTCGGTGCCGCCCTCGCGGCTCCGGTCACGAGCCACATCGAGCAGTTGAACCTCCCCGGCCCCGGCGGCGACCCCTTCGAATTAGAGAGCCGCATCGTTACGCTGCCCGCGGATACGGACCCACGGGAGGGCGCCCGTTTGTGGATTCGCACGCGACCGGACCGCCGGGGGCAACACACCGAAAACGCGGCCGTCTTCGTCGCCGCCTACGCACGTCACGAACGCGGCAACGAGACCTACACCAACATCGCCGTCCCCCTGCCGGGCGGCAACCTCTCGACGGTGCTACGGCCCGAAGTCCTCCCCACGGACGCGGGGACGGGCGTCGTCTTCACCACCGAAGCACCGGGCGACCCGGGCCTCTATCTCGTGACGCCGCTGGGTTCGTTCCGGTTGCCGATGGGCCAGCGCTTCCGGGTCTATCCCGCCGACGCGAGCGAGGCCCCCGCCCCACCAGACACGCCGTGGAACCCCGACATCGTCGCCACCCACGAGATGTGGCTCTGCGGGGCGGGGTTCCTGACGATAACGTATGCGATTCGATGCTCCGAAAAGGCGTGATTACTCCACGCTGACGGTTCGACTGTCGGTAATCGGCACCAGCGGGAGTTCCGAGAAGGCGACCTCCACCTCGTAGGTCAACTCCTCGGCGTCGCCGCCGAAGACGCCGACCGGAAGCGTCGTCTCGCCGAGATACCGCGTCTCCTCGGACATCTCGACGCCGTTGACGGTGACGCGAACCCCGGCCGGTTCGCCGTCGCCGGCGTTCCTGACCGTCAGTTCGGCCATCGTGTTCTCGCCTTTCGGAATCGAGTCGGGGACGCCGCTCCACTCGAAGGAGAGGGCGGGCAGCGACTCGGCCTGCTGGATGACCCGTTCGGCGAGGCCCTCCGAGAGGCCGGCCGATACGAGGCCGTCGACGCCTGCCTCGCGGACGTCCGCGGGCGTTTCCAGTCCTTCGCTGGCGAGTTTCTGGGCGCGGCCCTTGCCGACGCCCTCGATGGCGGTGAGGCCGACGGCGTCGGCGCTGATGCCGTGTTCGACACGGGCCTCGATGCGCCGGACGAGGTTGGCGTCACGGGGGGAGGCGAAGCGCTCGCAGAAGGCCCGCAACGCTGCCAACATCCGGAGGGCGTTCTGCCGGATAACCCATGCGTCGCTCTGGAGTTCGCCGGGGGTCGTCCCGTCCATGCCGGCGCGGAGGATGGCGAGCACCTTCCGGTTGCCAGCATCGAGGTCGTCGCCCTCGTTGCCCAACACGGCGCCGAAGGTTTCGCGTTCGTCGCGCCGGGCGGAGACGCTGTCGAACTCCCCGGCGTCGGCGACGGTGCGGAGGACGGCCGACTCGTCGAGTTCCGGTGTGTCGTCGTTCGCGGCGCGTTCGCAGAGTCGATAGAACCCCTCGGCGGTATCCAGCCGCAGATAGAACTGCGAGGTGAGTTTCCCGAGGCCGGTCGGTTCGATTTCGAGACCGGACTGGTCGACAAAGCCACCCTCGACGAGTCGTTCCAGCGTCGCCGAAACGCGGTCTCGGAGGGCGTCGGCGGCGTCGTACTTGTCGGGCGCGCTCTGGGCGCGCGTGTAGTAGAAGGTCGTCTCAAGCCAGTCCATCACGTCCTCGATGTCGTCGACGACGCCAAGCGCGATTTCGGCGTTGAGATGCGAGTCCAGTTCCTCGGCCAGTCGCGACTCGATGGGCTTGCCGTCCCGAAGCAGTTGTCGGTACTTGTCGGCATCCGAGCCGTCACAGACGACGTAGGCGTAGCCTGCGTCGTCGTAGCCCGGCCGGCCCGCACGCCCGAGCATCTGGAGGATATCGAGGGGGCTCATGTCCACCTCGCCCTCCAGGGGGTCGTGGAGCTTCGTATCCCGGATGACGACACACCGGGCGGGAAGGTTGACGCCCCACGCGAGCGTCGACGTCGAGAAGAGCAACTGTATCTTCCCTTCACGGAACCACTGCTCGACGCGGTTCTTGTCCTCCCGGGAGAGGCCGGCGTGATGGAAGCCGACGCCGTCGACGACCGACTGCCGGAGCGTGTCGTTGTTCAGTTCTTTGGCGTCGGTGTGGAAATCGTAGTCGCCCCGGGAGCCGATTTCGATATCGCGTTCGGCGATGACGTCCCGGGCCTTCTCGGCCGCGCGCACGGTGTCCTGCCGGGAGGCGACGAAGACGAGGGCTTGTCCGCCGTCCTCGATGTGGGGTTGGGCCAAATCGAGCGCCCGGTAGAGGCGCCGGTACTTGTCGGCGAAGGCGTTGTCGCCGTGGGCGTAGGTCTCGACGCCCGCCGAAAGCGGGACGGGGCGGTAGTCGTCGCCGAACTCGAAGGTCGCTTCGGGCGGGGCGTCCAGCCAGTTCGCGACGTCCTCGACGTTCTGCATCGTCGCCGACAGCGCGACCACGCGGGTGTCACAGAGCCGTCGCAGGCGGGAGATGGTCACCTCGAGGACAGCCCCGCGACGGTCCGAATCCAGCAGGTGGACCTCGTCGATGACACAGCAGTCCACGTCATTTATAAAGGAATACCGCGGCGAGTCGTGTTTCCGCGTCGCCGAATCGGCCTTCTCGGGTGTCATCACGAGGATGTCGGCGCGTTCGGCCTTCCGGGGGTTGAGGTCGCGCTCCCCGGTGACGACGTAGACCGAATAGCCTAACTCCTCGAAGCGGTCCCACTCGTCTTCCTTCTCGTTTGTCAGCGCGCGTAGCGGGGCGAGAAACAGCGCGGTGCCGTCGTTGCGGAGCGTCCGGCAGATGGCGAGTTCGGCGAGTGCCGTCTTGCCGCTGGCCGTTGGGGCGCTGACGACGACGTTGTCGTCGGTGTCGAGTATCGCCGGCAGCGCCTCCCGCTGCATCCGGTTGAACGACTCGAAGGGGAACGCTTCGGCGAACTCGGGGACGAACTCCTCGACGGCGCCGGCGGAAGTAGCCACTACCGGCACCGGGCGCTCGCGGAGTAAAAACGCATCTATTCCGGAAGCGTCGGGGGACTCGCTCGGTTCTGCTTGCGGGTTCCTCGGCCATCTATATTCTGGCGTTGTTTTATAAACCGAGCGTGGCGACTCCTCGACTGCAACCGCCTGCGAAGCCCTCAGCCGGGTGGCGGTCGCTAAGCGGGATACGCTCGCTTCGCTCGCGTAGTGCCCGCTTAGCGACTAAACTGAACGCCACCCGGCTTCGCCCTTCGATTCCGCCAGGGACCGCACAGCACCCGCAGCCACACGCCTCCCCAACCGACTCCCTCGCTCCGCTCGGTCGTCCCTCGCGCGCTGGCTGACCCGACCCCGCTCGCTGTCGCTCGCGGCGGTCGGCCAGCGCGCGCCATATTTAAATGGACAATCGGCCGGGAGCGCGGGCGGCCCCTCGGGCCGCCGCGCGATATGCGCGGCGCTACGCGCCGCGATGTAGGTCCGCGGGCCGTCGGCCCGCGCAACCCGGGGAAGGGCAGGTGCAGTGCTGTCCTGGAGGACTGAAAGGGCGAGGCTCCGGAGGCGTTTATATAGTCGCTAATCAGGCTCTATCCGAGCGAGCGAAGCGAGTGAGGATATCCTGATTAGCGACCGCCTCCGGGCCGAGGGCTTTCCGGCTGTTTGCGGTCAGGCAGTCGCAATGCTCTACTTAAAAAGAAAGACCAGAATGCAGCCTACCGAAGTGCGTCGAGTTCGAACTCGAAGCCGGACACCGGCACTTCGAGGTCGTGTTCGACCAGCACCTTCGGATGCACCTCGCCGATAACACCGACCGACTCCCCGTCGAGAACCACTTCGGCGGTCCGGCCCGAGATGAAACTCGGATGGTCGGTCGGCGGCGTTTCGAGGTCCTTGTCGAAGGCACGCGCGATGGCTTGCAGGCGCGCCTTGGCGTCCTCGTAGGAGGCGTCGGTTCGCGCGACGACGCCGGCAACCGTGCGGTGTTCGGCGACGTTGGTCGCTTCGTCGGTGTCGACGTGGGCCGCAAGCCCGATTTCCGCGAGGTCCTGCGGGTACGCGCGGTGGGTGTTGTTTTCGAGGACCATCAGCAGCGAGGGCAGCGCCCAGGTCCGGATGACGGTGTAATCCTCGCTGTAGGGTTCGGTGATGGTCGCCGGGTCTTCGGCCCCCAGCGCGTCGTCGTCGGCGTCGAGGCCCATCCGGTCGAACAACTCTTCCTCGTTCGTCATGTGGAAGTTCAGCAGGTCCTCGAAGCCAAGCCCCACGAGCGCATCGCGGGCGGCATCCTCTAGTCGGGAGCGGTCGTGGCGGCCGCCGACCGTCGAGACGTCCGGATACTTCGGTTCGAGGTCGTTGAAGCCGTAGGAGCGGCCGATGTCGTCGACGATGTCCAGCGGGTGGAGCACGTCGACGCGGTAGGGCGGAATCTCGACCTCGTAGAGGAGTTCGTCTGCGTCTTCGTCGGGGCCGCTCGATTCATCGTCCTCGATGCCGGCCACCGATTCGGCTTCGAGCTCCCGTGTCGGGACGGTCTCGATTTCGGTCGTCTCATCGACGCCGCCGGTGTTGGCGGTGTCGGGCGTACGGGCGTCGGAACCACCGATTTCGTCGTCGTTCGTTTCGGCGTCGAGGCCGGCACGTTCCAGCAGGTCGATGACGTCCGTGCCGGCGATGTCGATACCGAGGAGGCTCTCGATGCGGTCGTGGGAGACCGTCTTGGTGTCGGTGCTGAGGTCGGGTCGGACGACCGTCTCGTCGGCGTATTCGACCTCGACATCCTCTATTTTCCCGCCGCGCGCCTCCAGCGCGTAGCAGACGATGTTGAGCATCTTGTCGATAGTCCACTGGTCGGTGCCCGTCATCTCGATGAAGAGGTCGCGGGACCCGGCTTCGACCTCGGTCCGCTGGCCGTTGATGACTGGCGGGAACGAGAAGAGGCCGATGGCGTCGTAGATGGCCGGATAGCGGTCCAAATCCTCGACCAGCGGCGCGTAGTCGTCGCCGATGGGGTGTTCTGCGAGCACCTCGGCGGGCGTCCGCTCCGAATCGTCGTCCAGCGGGACGAACTTGTCCTCGTCTGGCTCGACGCCGCGGTAGACGATGCGCTTGTTCTCGTCGCCCTCGCCGAGCGGTTTCAGCATCGTCAGGTCGTGGACGCCGATGGCGCCCTTCGCGCGCTTGCGGCCCATCGTCGCGTGGAGTTTCTCCTGCAGTTGGATGAGCGACTCCAGTTCCTCCTCGTCGAGTTCGGCACCGCGGACGATGGCGCCCGTCACGTAGGGCCGTTCCTCGGGCACGGACTCTTCAACTTCGATGGTCCACTGGGCGTCGTTCGTGCTCGGGACGTAGACGCCCCGGTCGTCGCCGTAGTGGTAGCGGAGCGACCGGGCGATGCCTTCGACTGAGAGGCGGTCGAGGCGGTCGGGCGCGAATTCCAGTTCGAATTCGCCGTCTTCGGTTTCGCCCTCGAATTCGAGGCCGAGACCGAAGAGGTCGTCTTTGAGTTCCTCGTCGCTCTTGTCTTCCTTGCCGGTCAACTCGCGGAGTTCGTCGGGGTCGACGTCGACGACGGGCATTACTGCACCACCTCCACGTTCCGCAGCAGTTCAAGGTCACACAACGTCCCGTGGACGTCGCGGATGTCCTCGAAGCCGTACATCAGCATGAGCAGGCGCTCCAGGGCGAGGCCCCACGCCATCACGTCACACTCGACGCCCAGCGGCGTCACGACCTCCTCACGGAAGATGCCGGAGTTGCCGATTTCGATGAGTTCGCCCGTCTCCGGGTGTTTGCCGAACAGTTCGAAACTCGGCTCCGTGTAGGGGTTGTAGTGGGGCTTGAACTCGATGTCAGTGATACCGAACTGCTCGTAGAACTCGGTGAAGGTGCCCATCAGGTCACGCACCGAGAGGTCTTCGGCCATGACCCACCCCTCAATCTGGAAGAACTCCAGCAGGTGCGTCGGGTCGAGCGTGTCGTTGCGGTAGACCTTCTCGACGCTGAAGTACCGCTGGGGCGGTTCGAGGTCGCCCTGCGCGAACCCGGACAGGTACCGCATCGACAGCGAGGTGGTGTGGCCCCGCAGGTCGACCTGCTTTGCGACCTCGGGCGTCCACGGCGAGTGGTAGCCGTCGCCGTCCTCGCCGACGCCGTTGCGGTGGGCGTCCTCGACGCGTTCCAGCAGGTCCTCCGGGATGGACTCCATCGCCGGGACGTCCAGCGCGAACTGGTCCCAGTGGGTCCGGGCGGGGTGGTCCTGCGGCATGAACAGGCAGTCGTTGATCCAGAACTCCGCGTCGGCGTGGGGGCCTTCCATCTCCTGGAAGCCCATCCCGACCAGCACGTCCTTGACGCGGTTTGCGGTCTGTCGAAGGATGTGCTCCTTACCGCCGTGGACCGTCTCGGCGTCGGCCTCGACGTTGTACTCGGTGAACTCGACGTCCTCCCATTCGCCGGAGGTCAGCAGTTCGGGTGTGACCGCGCCGACGGTTTCGGCGACCTCGACGCCCTCCATCATCGCGGTGACGCCCTCGTCGGTCAGCGTCACCGAGCGGACGGTCGTCTCCTCGCGTTCGATGAGGCCGCGGGATTCCAGTCGGTCGAGAATACCGGCGTCGATGTAGCCGGCGTTGCCCCCGGAGATGGCTTCGAGCGCCTCGGCTTCGCGGTTCTTCTCGGCGGCCTCAGCGTCGGGTTCGGCGACGACCTCGCCGCTGTCTATCTTCCCGAGGCCCTTCCGGGCGAAGTTCGACAGCGCGATGTCGACTTCCGGGCCTTCGAGGCCCGACGCGCCGATGAGTTGGCCCATCGGGACGGCTTCCTCGTCCGCGCCGGCGTCCATGGCCGCCTCGTAGAGGCGGAGTTCCGGCAGGCCGTCTTCGAGATAGGTCTCGCCCTCATCGGTGAGGCTGACCTCCTCGGCGACGTGTTCCTCGACCGCCACCAGCCCGTCGTCTTCGAGTTCGAAGGCGGCGCGGGTGACGGCGGCGGGGTCCTCGCCGAGCTCCTCGGCGAGCTGTGCGACCGTTTTCGTCTCGGTCGCGCTGGCGGCTTCCAGCAGCGCGACCTGCGTTTCGGGGAGTCTCATTGATGCGGTATGCGTGGGTCTCTCTGTTAGCGGTTCCGACTCGAAGACGGGGTTTCACCGGGGGCCACGCGTGGCCGCCCGGCTCCCCCCGCGTCTACGCCGCGAAGAAAAAGCCGAACCCGAAGCTTACGGAGCGGTCGGAAACGGTGCCGACGGCAGCGGGTTCGGATGCCATACGCGGCGGCAAGAGGGCTGTCGGGAAAAACGTTGTCCTCGGCGCAATCGGCTGTTGGCCGCTACTATCGGGTATCGCGCAACTCGACGAACCAGCCTTCGTCGGCGGCGATCCAGCGGTCGGGACTTCCGTCGCTGACGGGGCCGCCCCGGTCGAAGATGATACACCGCTCGTTCCCGTCGGGCGTCTCCTCGATGCGGGCATCGACCAGCGGACTGGGCGCCTGTTCGTCGTCGATGTCGGGATAGGGTGCGGGCATCGTTCGCTTCAGCCTATCCCGAGACGACACTTCAACGGGGGAAAACGTTCAATCGAAACGGCGAATTTCGGGCGATACAAACAGTCTAAACGGTATAAACGGAGGCGCTATGTCCCGTGCTGCCAGCTTTCCATGTACTGAATCTGCTCGTCGGTCGGCTCGTCGATGTCGATGCCCTCGGCGGCGAGTTTGATTTCGGCGACCTCCTTGTCGAGGTCGTCGGGCACGTCGTGGACGCCGGGGCCGTAGTCGTCGCTGTTCTCCACCATCTCGCGCACGCAGACGGCCTGCACGCCGAAGCTCTGGTCCATCACTTCGGCGGGGTGGCCCATCGCGACAGGGGAGGCGAGGTTGACGAGGCGGCCGTCGGCCAGCACGTTGATGCGGCGGCCGTCGGGCAGGCGGAACTCCTCGATGCCGTCCCGTACTTCCTGCCGGGAGTCGGCCAGCGAATCGAGGTCTTCGAGGTTGATTTCGACGTTGAAGTGCCCGGAGTTCGCCAGCACGACGCCGTCCTTCATCTTCTCGAAGTGCTCTTCGGTGATGACGTCCCGGTTGCCCGTCGTCGTCACGAAGATGTCGCCCTTTGCGGCGGCTTCGTCCATCGAGCAGACCTCGTAGCCCTCCATGTGGGCCTCGAGCGCGCGACGGGGCTCGATTTCGGTGATGATGACGTTGGCGTTCTGTCCGACGGCCTTCTTGGCGACGCCGCGGCCGCAGTAGCCGTAGCCGGCGACGACGATGTTCTTGCTCGCAAAGGAGAGGTTCGTCGTCATGGCGATGTTCGACAGCGTGGCCTCGCCGGTGCCGTGGACGTTGTCGAAGAGCCGTTTCATCGGCGTGTCGTTGACGGCGAACATCGGGTACTTCAACTCGCCGTCCTCGTCCATCGAGCGCAGGCGGTGGACGCCCGTGGTCGTCTCCTCACAGCCGCCGACGATGGAGTCGATGAGTTCGGGGTAGTCCTCGTGGATGGCCATCACGAGGTCGCCGCCGTCGTCGACCGTAATCGTCGGGTCGTGGCCGATAGTCGCCTCGATGGCGCTGTAATACTCCTCGTCGTCGACGTCGTGTTTCGCGTAGGAGGTGATGTTGTCGTGTTCGTCGAGCGCGGCGCTGACGTCGTCGTGGGTCGACAGCGGGTTACAGCCGGTGATGGCGACTTCCGCGCCGCCCTCCGCGAGGACTTCGGTCAGGACTGCGGTCTTGGCTTCGACGTGCATCGCCATCGCAACCGTCTCGCCTGCGAGGGGTTGCTCGGCGGCGAACTCCTCGGCCAGCGAGGTCATGATGGGCATATGCTGGCGGGCCCATTCGATCTTCTTTCGGCCCGACGCCCGGGATTCTTCCGGGTCGTCGAGTTGTTCGGTAATCGTCGGGTGGCTCATACCCATCACGACGGGTGTGGCCGGGAAAACGCTACCGAACGATGCCTGCTGGTGCTATCGGACGAGACCTGCGAAAAAGAAAACCGCGCGAAAAGAGGGGGAGCGTGGGGAACGACTACGGTGCGTTAGTTGTTAGGGCCGTTGCCGTTACCGTTGCCGGGACCGCCGTCAGTATCGTCTTCTTCCTCGGTTTCTTCGGTTTCCTCGTCTTCGGCGTCAGGTCCGGCATCGGCGGGCGGGCCCTGCGTCTTGTTGTCGGCTGGGCCACGTTCGCCGTCAGGTCCGACGTCTTCGGGCGGACCTTGGGTCTTGTTTTCGGGCGGGCCCTGCGTCTTGTTGTCGGACGGACCGGCGTGTTCCGGCGGGCCGGCGCTTTCCGGCGCGTTACCCGGGTTGTGCTCGCGGACGAACTCCGAGACCTGCTGGCCGATGTTCGTCGTGTTGTTGCCCTTCACGAGCTGCTGGACGAAGGATGAAACCTGCTGCCCGAACGGCACGACGTTGTTCTCGGAGCCCGTCAGCGTAATCGTCGTCGTTGCTGACTCGTTGCCGTCCTCGGCGGTGATGGTCAGGCGGACGCCCTGTTCGGGGGCCGGGAGCGTTACTGTCCCGTCCGAGCCGGTCGTGTACGCGCCCGTACCACTGTAGGTGTAGTCCTCGTCTTCGGTTTCGTTGTCGGAGTCGGATTCCTCTTCAGTTTCTGCATCCTCCGTTTCGGTCTCGTTGTCCATCTGGAGGTTCGCGTCCTCCGTCGAGGTTTCCGTGTCCGTGTACGTCTCGTTGTCGCCGTCCGAGGTATTGTTCTCGTCGTCCGAGGTGGCGGTCTCGGTGGTATTCGTGTCCTCGGACGTCGTGTTCGTGTCGTCCTCGGTTTCGTTTTCGTCGGTGTCGTCTTCTTCCTCGTCGTCATCAGCGACGGCGTCGCCCTGCGTCACCGTCACGTCCGCGCCCTCGACGGGCCCGTCTTCGTCCGTGACGGTCACGACGACGTTCTCGCCGTCCTGTGTCACGTCGACGCTCAGATTCCCTGAGCTGTCCTGTGTCTGCGCCATTGCGACGCCGGGTCCGACGACCGAAAGGACCAGCAGCGCCGACAGCGCCATTGCCGCGAGTTTTGTATTCGAACTCATCTCACTCGGGTGGACGACCGAGATACGGATAAAGGGGGTCTCTCGTTCAGTCGGTTCAGCACCGTCTGCAACTGGTAAGTAAGTGGCTCAAAAATCGTTAGAACGTTTAGAAACGATGCTCGTCGTTTAATACGCTACTCGGATGCCCGGCCGATAGCCTCGTTCGCGTGCCGCGAGGCCTCCCGGCGGACGGGGTCGACCTCCAGCGTCCGGACCTCGCGGTCCTCCATGAGCACCTCGCCGCCGACGACGGTGTGACGGACGTCGCTGCCGCGGACGGCGTACGCGAGGTGGGAAACGAGGTCGTTTTCGGGCGTCAGATGCGGCGCGTCGAGGTCGATAACCGCGAAATCCGCCAGCGCGCCTTCCTCGATGCGTCCGGCATCGAAGCCCAGTATCTCGGCACCTCTTTCGGTTGCCGCGTTGACGACGTCGGGTGCGGCGACGGCACTGGCGTCCTCTGCTTCGAGTTTGCCGACCATCGCGGCGTCCCGGACCTCGTCGAAGACGTCGAGGTCGTTGTTCGAGGCGGGACCGTCAGTGCCGATACCGACGGTGACGCCGGCATCGAGCATCTTCTGGACGGGTGCGATGCCGCTGGCGAGTTTCATGTTCGAGGCCGGACAGTGGGCGACGCCCACCTCGCGGTCGGCCAGCAACTCGATTTCGGTCCCGTCGGTGTGGACGCCGTGGGCGATGAAATCGACCGACTCCAGCATGCCGAGGTCGTCGGCGAACTCCAGGGGCCGGACGCCGCGTTCCTGAACGATGGGCGCGACTTCGTCTTCGGTCTCGTTTGCGTGGTAGTGCAGGGGAATCCCCTCATCACGCGCGCGGTCGACGTACGTCTCCAGCAACTCGTGGTCGACCGTCGTCAGCGAGTGAGGCATCAGCGCCGTCCGGATGCGGCCGTCGGCGGTGCCGTCGAGTTCGCGGGCGACGGCCAGTCCCTCCTCGAAGTCGGCGCGAGCGTCGGCCTCGTCCTTGCCGACGGTGACGATGCCGTGGCCGACGCGGGCCCGGAGGCCGACCTCCTCGAAGGCCGCGACGACTTCGGGGACGTGGAAGTACATGTCGCCGACGCTGGTGACTCCGTTGCGAATCATCTCGACGGAGCCGAGCCGGGCGCCCGCCCGAACGTCCTCGGGGTCGAAGGCACCTTCGACGGGCCAGATGTCCTCCTGGAGCCACGCGTCAAGCGGCTTGTCGTCGGCGTAGCCCCGCAACAGCGTCATCGCGGCGTGACAGTGGGTGTTGACCAGTCCCGGCACGACGAGACTGCCGTCGGCGTCCAGCGTTTCGTCGGCTTCTCCCCCGAGTCCGTCGCCAACGTCGGCGATGCGGCCGGTGTCGCGGTCGGCGAGCACGTCCGCCTCGCGAATCGAGAGGTCGGGCAGCAGGACGCGGCCGCCGGTGATTCCCAGCGTACTCATGGGCGGCCGTAAGCCCAGGGATGGGTTGAAACTGCCGACACGCCGGCGCCTTTTCACGCTCGTTAAACCGAGTTCGGGGTTTTTGAGCAGTCGACGGGAAGTGCCGATATGAGCCCGCTCTTCCTCCTGCTGGCGCTTGCCCTCTCGGGGCTCGCCGGGGTCTTCTTCCTCGGTAGTTACCTCTGGTATCGACACGCCCCGCGGCTGTACGCCGAGTCGGTGTTCCCGGACGATGCGGCCGGGGTGCGACTGCTCCGGTACGGAATCGCCGCCGGCTTTGCCTCCTTCGGCGGCTTCCTGTTCGTGTTCGTCTTCCACCTGCTGGTGTTGGGCGCGGCCGGCACCGACTCCGGGTTGACCGCCCTGCTGGCGTCGCTGCCCCTCGAAGAGACGGCGGTCGGCCTCTTCCTGCTGGCGCTTGCGACCTTCTGTGTCGCGGGGGCCGGCTACGCGGCCGACGCCCTCCGCGGCGGGTCCGAGGGCGTCCGATAGGGCAAAGGCCTGCCCGCCACAAGCGGGGGTATGCGCATCGCCGTGCCCAACAAGGGGCGCCTTCACGAGCCAGCACTCGATTTGCTCGAACGCGCCGGCCTGCACGTTCAGGACGGCGCCGACCGGAAACTCTACGCCGACACCGTCGACCCCGACGTGTCACTGCTTTTCGCCCGCGCTGCGGACATCCCCGAATACGTCGCCGACGGCGCCGCCGCCCTCGGCGTGACCGGCCTCGACCAGGCCAAGGAATCCGACGTCGACCTCGTTGACCTGCTCGACCTGAAGTTCGGGAGTTGTCGCCTCGTCCTCGCCTCGCCCGAGGAGGGCGGCGTCGAGAGCCCACAGGAACTCACCGGCGGCACCGTCGCCACCGAGTTCCCGTCGATTACGGAGGCCTACTTCGAGGACCTTGGTTTCCAGCCCGATATCGTCGAGGTGTCGGGGGCGACCGAACTGACCCCGCACGTTGACATCGCCGACGCCATCGTCGATATCACCTCGACGGGGACGACCCTCCGGATGAACCGGCTCGAAGTCATCGACGAGGTGCTGGAGTCGTCGGTGCGTCTCTTCGCCCACCCCGACGTCGCCGACGACCCGAAGGTCGAGCAGGTCCGAACCGCCTTCCAGTCGGTGCTGGACGCCGAGGGCAAACGCTACCTGATGATGAACGTCCCGACCGACGCCCTCGATGACGTCCGGGAGGTCATCCCGGGGATGGGCGGGCCGACGGTCATGGACGTCGCTGGCGACGATGACGGCGAGGAAACCGTCGCGGTCCACGTCGTCGTCGACGAGCGGAAGGTCTTCGAGGTGGTGCCGGAACTGAAGCAGGCCGGCGCCAGCGACATTCTCGTTACCGAAATCGAACGACTGGTTCCCTGAGACCCGCCCCTACGCGTTTTTCGGTGGACGTTTCGAGCGTCGCACACCGGCGGCTATCGGTTCGAAGCCCGTCGAAAACGGATGGGGTGGGGGGATGGGGGGTGGGGGGAGATAGGTGGGGGATACCCGACACGCTGGCGGACCGTCGCCGCGGTGCGGCATGGGGGACGCATGTCAATGGGTGTGGACGGCCTCCACCAGCATCCAATCGTTTCGGTTCTCCTACAAAAGGGATGGTGGCTAAAATGTTAGGTGCCTGTCTCAGGCCGAAAGCAGGTTCCGGAGCGCGAGGCCGAGAATCACCGCGATGGCGAAGTGAAACGTCGTCAACAGGGCCGCGCCCTTCGTCGTCAGTTTGTAGACGTAGCGGACGGCCACGAGCGTGGCCCCGAACGCCAACACCGCGACGACGACCGGGCCGGCGGCTTCGAAGAACATCGAGATGGCTGCCGGAACTGGTGAGACGGCGACGGCGCGCTGGTGGGGTTCGTCGCCGAGCACCCACAGCGCCGCGAGATGAAGGGTGACCGCATAGAAAAGCGCCGCCAGCACGAACGTGACGACGAGCGCGAGCGGACCGCCGCCGACGAGGTCGGCCTGCAACGGGAGCATACCTCGATTACGGGGCGGCGACGGGAGTAGGTGTCGTTATCCGTCCAGCAGACCGAGTTCTTCCAGCCGCGAGACGATCTTGTCGACGGCTTCCTTCGCGTCGTCCGGCTTCTTGCCGCCCGTGATGACGAGTTTGCCGGAGCCGAAGAGGAGCGCGACGACGTCGGGGTCGTCGAGACGGTAGACGAGGCCGGGGAACTGCTCGGGTTCGTACTCGATGTTCTCGAGACCGAGACCGATAGCGATAGCGTTGAGGTTGAGATTGCGGCCGAGGTCCGCGCTCGTGACGATGTTCTGGACGACGATTTCGGGGTCCTCGTCGACCTGAATGTCGAGGTCACGGAGTTTGTCGAAGACGATACGGAGCGATTCGTGGACGTCGTCGGTGGATTTCGCGCCGGTACAGACGATTTTCCCGGAGCGGAAGATAAGTGCCGCCGACTTCGGTTCCTGGGTCCGATAGACGAGGCCCGGGAACTGCTCGGGGTCGTAGTCCGCACCCTCGAGGTCCATCGCGACGCTCTGGAGGTCGAGCTCCTGGCCGATCCCCGTCGACGCGACGACGTTCTCGATATTGATAGTCTCCTTGGGGTCCTGCATGATTCGACTTAAAGCACGTATTTAAGGTTTATAAATGTAGGTGGTCGTTTCTGACAGGTCGCACAAGCGAGTGATGACCGCGCCGTTTATCTGCGGGCGACGGCCATTTTCGGCCGTGTATCTGCTGGAGTTGGCCGGCGACGACGACGCCTTCGCGCTTCGTGAGGCCGAAAGCCGCGCCTCCGACGTCGAGTTGCTGGCGCCCGGCCTCGCGACCGCTCGCGGCGTCCGCCGAGCGGAGACGCTGGCGTATACCCGTCGCGTCTGTCGGCTCGTCGGCACTTGCAAGCCCGAGGTCGACGCCGCCGTTGCCGTGCTAAAGGCCGCTACCATCGACCGGCAAGGAACCGTCGCCGTCCGCGCCCGCGACGTCCGCGGCCGTACGGATATCGACACACAGGCCGTCGAACGCCGACTCGGAAGCGTGCTCGTCGACCGGGGCTTCGACGTCGACCTCGATGACCCCGACCACACGCTCGTCGCCCTCTTTTCCGATAGCGCCGCGCTCGGCTGGCTCGACACCGAGACGATGCGGGATTTCGGCGACCGCCAACCCACCGAAAAACCCTTCTTCCAGCCCGGCAGCATGGACCCGATGGACGCCCGCGCGCTGGCGAACATCGCCGGTGCCGGCCCCGAAACCCGCCTGCTGGACCCCATGTGCGGGACCGGCGGCATCCTCGTGGAGGCCGGCCTCGCGGGCAGCGACGTCGTCGGCGTCGACGCCCAAGAGAAAATGGCTCGCGGCGCCAGAAAGAACCTCGACCACTATTTAGACGACGGCGAGGTCGTCCGCGCGGACGCGACGCGGCTGCCGTTCGCCGACGACAGTTTCGACGGTCGCGAATCGTCGGACGATTCGCGAGCCCGAAAGGACGCAAAGCGTCCTTTCGACGGCGTCGTCTTCGATGCGCCCTACGGCCGGCAGTCGAAAATCGAGAGCGTCTCGCTGGACGCACTGGTCGGCGATGCCCTCGCCGAAGTCCGGCGGGTGGCCCCCAAGGCCGTCCTCGTCGCCGACCGGCCGTGGAACGACGCGGCCGAAGACGCGGGGTGGACCGTCGAATCACGCTTCGACCGGCGCGTCCACCGCTCGCTTGTCAGGTACGTCCACGTGCTGGTGTAGTTCGGATAGAAAAGACTACTCCTCGTCGTCCTCGTCTTCGGTCGTCAACAGGTCCTGCAACCGCTCGTCCGATAGGTCGGGTAGCGTCTTCCGTGGCGCCCGCCCGGCGGCTTCGACGACGTCGAGGGCTTCCATCGGCCCGTAGCCGTGATAGCGGGTCAGCCACGCAGCGGCGACCAGGCCCGTCCGGCCGAGGCCGTCGTCGCAATGAATCGCCACTCGCTTGCCTGCGTAGTTTCCCATCCGAATCGCCTCGACGGCAGCATCGAGGGCCTCGTCGTCCGGAATCCCCTCGGCCGGCAGCGGCGTGTGTCGCGTCTCGAAGCGGTCGGCATAGGCCTCGGGGACGCCGTACTCCGCGGCTTCGGCTTCCGAGAGAACACAGACCACGCGACCGATGCCCGCCTCGTCGAGGGCATCGAGCCACGAATCGAGGTCACCGTCGCTGAAGCGGGCCCGACAGACGCCGAAAACGGGCGCGTCGGGGGCGACGGGTGCGAGGTTCGTCATCTATCGGCCGAGTTCCGCGAGCAGGCGACCGAGATGGACCCGGTCGGTGTTGCCCTCGGACATTTCGAGGTCGATTTCGCCAGCGAGTCGGTGCACCTCGGCGAGTTCGCGGCCGTCGTAGCGGCTTCGGGCCGCCGCGAGCAGTTCCCGCAGAATCTCGTTTCCGGCGAAGCCCTCGTCGTAGAGCAGGTCGTCGAGACTGCTGCGAGCGTCCTCGAACTCGCCGGATTCGGCGTCCGCGAGGATGGATTCCAGTTCGTCGCGCATGCCCACGTCGCCCAGCGCGTCGTAGGCGGCCTGCATCGTCACCTCGCCGGCTTCCTCGTGGGCCGTCTGGGCGCCGAGGATGGCCTTCCGGAGGTCGCCGTCGCCGTAGCCGGCGACGTATTCGAGGCCGTCGGCGTCGTAGTCGACGCCCTCCGCCTCGACGATGGACTCCAGCACCTCGACGGTCTCCTCGTGGGTCGGCGCCCGCATCGGCACCGGGAAACACCGGGATTCGATGGGCGGGATGAGTTTCGAGGGCTGGCGGGTCGCGATGACGAACTGCGTCGCCTCGTAGTGCTGTTCCATCACCCGCCGGAGGGACTGCTGGAAGTCCTCGCGGATGGCTTCGGCGTTGTCCAGCAGCACTGTCCGGAAATCCCCCGAGACGGGCTGGTAGGAGGCCTGTTCCTTGAGGATGTGGCTTATCATGTCCCGTTTGGAGAGTTGCGAGCGGCCCTCCAGGAAGTGCGAAAAGCGGGGGTCGTTCTTGATTTCCTTCTTCGTGCGGCCGAAGAAGTCGGCGACGTTGATGACGACGAAGTCGTTGTCGGGGTCCTCGTGGGTCGCCTCCGCGAGCGCGCCGACGGCGGCGGTCTTGCCGGCGCCGCGGGGGCCGAAGACGACGAGGTTCATCGGCTCCTCGACGGCCCGGCGGAGGTGGTCGCGGGCCTCCGCCTGCGGCAGGTCGGCAATATCGGGCGCGTGTTCCTCCGTCCACAGCGGCGCTTCCATTGCCGTACCGTATCGCCCCGGCGTTCAAAAGCGTCCCCCTTCCCGCTGCGGTGGTCTCCGAATAGGCTGATGACGCACCTGTGTCGGTGAATAAACTGATAGAATGAGCGTGCGTATCCACCGAGTAAAGAGACAAACACTCGTTTGACTCAAGTCCATCCTTTTATTTTACTGGCCCGATGGATGGGTATGAATCGTCGCTCGATGCTCGTCGCCGTTGGCGCGGCGGTCGTTGGTGGCACCACCACATTCGGCGAAGGCCCTGCTGGAATCGCCGTCAACGAACGGGAGAATGGGAGCGAGGGCGGGAGTCACGTCGCCACGGAGATCGTCGATTGGACGTTCTCGAAAGATGGACCATTCGTCCGTGACGAAGGTGCTGACCCGCAAGTAGAGTTCAACGATGAGAACGAGCGGGTGGTCGTTACCGGTGTTCTCCGCGTCGGATCGAGTTCCTGTTACGAGGCAGCCGTTGACTTCGTTAAATACGATGATGGCGAGCTCCAAACTCGACTTATCAGTACCTCTCAACAGGACCACACCACGTCCGTACCGTGCACGGACGACATCCAGCGAGTCTACTATCGACTCGTCGTTACGTTCGACGGGGGCCTTCCTGAACGAGTTATCGTTGATGAACAAGACGGCGGGATTGCAGAGCGTACGCCGAACGAACCGTAGTACCGAGAACTGGTAGTTGTCCCACCTACGTCGACCGATCCGTGAACAGCCCTCGCTGAACACCATCTGTCGGAGGGGCCGGTCTTTTTACTCGCCCCTGCCGATTCGCCTGCATGGACATCGAGTTCGGAACCGACGGCTGGCGGACGACCCGCGAGGAGTTCACCGACCCGCGCATCCGTGCGGTCGGCCAGGCCGTCGCCGACTACCTCCGTGCGAGCGACCACTCGGACCCGGTCGCGGTCGGCTACGACCCCCGCGAGGGCTCCCGCAATGCCGCTGAGGAACTCTGCCGCGTTCTCTGTGCCAACGGCTTCGACGCCCTGCTTCCGGACCGCGACACGCCGACGCCCGTCGTCGCGTGGACGGTCCGGGACCGCGACCTCGCCGGCGCCCTGCAGGTGACCGCGAGCCACAATCCCGCCTCCTACAACGGCATCAAGTTCATCCCTGAGGGCGGCGCACCAGCCCTGCCGGACGTCACCGACCGATTGGCCGAGAACCTCCGCGAACCGGACCCCCTGCCCGAAGCCGAGTGGGGCAGTGTCACCGAGACGGATTTCCTCGACGCGTATCTCGACCACGCGCTCGATTTCGTCGAGGCGGACCTCTCGGGACTCACTCTCGCCCACGACGCCATGCACGGCAGCGGCCGCGGCGTCACCGACGAACTCCTCGCACGCGCGGGCGCCGACGTGATACGCCTCCGTTCGGAGCGGGACCCCGAGTTCGGTGGCGGGTCGCCCGAGCCTTCGGCCGCCCGCCTGCGGGACCTCGAATCCCGCGTGCAGGACGGCGAGGCCGAACTCGGCGTGGCCAACGACGGCGACTCGGACCGCATCGCCGTCGTCACGCCCGAGCGCGGCGTCGTCGACGCGAACTGGCTGTTCGTCGCGTTGTACGACAGCCTGCTGGAAGAGGACATTCTCGAAGGTGACGCCGTCCGCACCGTCTCGACGACGTACCTCGTCGACCGGGTCGCGTCGGCCCACGGCCACGACGTCCACGAGACCCCCGTCGGCTTCAAGTGGGTTGCCGAGGCGATGGCCGACCACGACGCCCTCATCGGCGGCGAGGAGTCCGGCGGCTTCGGCGTTCGCGGTCATCTCCGGAACAAGGACGGCGTTCTCGTCGCGCTGCTGGTCGCGGCCGCCCACAGCGAAGAACCGCTGGACGACCGCCTCGACCGACTCCGGGACGCCTACGGTGACATCGCACAGGACCGCATCAGCGTCGACTGTCCCGACGACCGGAAGGCGGCCGTCATCGACAGCCTCGACGGGAGTCTCCCGGACCGGGTTGCGGGCGTCGAAATCGAATCGGTGAACGACACGGACGGCTTCAAACTGGTGCTGGAGGATGGGTCGTGGCTGCTCGTCCGACCGAGCGGCACGGAGCCGAAACTGCGGGTCTACGCCGAAGCCGAGAGCCGCGAACGTGTCGAAGAATTGCTAGAGGCCGGCCGCGAACTCGTTCGACCCCTGATCTAACGGCGGGTACTGTCGTCCGTTTATCGTCCGAGCGTGGGCCACTGCAAGGACTTATTTATACACTTCCTTACATATGGAAAATTGCTCATTCGGGCCGTCATTCTCATAATCTGGGACTCAGAGGTATCATTATCACTCTACTGAGGCTATATTATCGTATGAGTACCACAACTGACGCTCAGTCCCGCTATAACGAACTCCGGTCGACTATCGGTGGCTTCACCGTCGAAGGACGTGCCCACTCGCTCAGCGCGTGGTTCGTCCTCGCACTTCGCCTTGTCATCGGGTTCGCGTTCCTGTATTCTGGCGTCGAGAAGATCCTTGGCGGCTTCTCCGCGCAGGGATATCTCGGAAACGTCGCTGCGACCAACGGGAACCCACTAGAGGGGATGTTCCTCTGGATGAGCCAGACGCCGTGGTTCGTCGAGTTCGTGAACGTCGCCGTCCCGTTCGGCGAAGTAGCCATCGGCCTCGGCCTCATCGTCGGGCTGTTGACCCGCCTCGCGGCGTTCTTCGGCGCGTTCATGATGCTCATGTTCTACTTCGGTAACTGGGACATGGCCCACGGCCCCATCAACAGCGACTTCATGTACATGCTGGTGTTCCTGTCGGTGGCCGCCTTCGGGGCCGGACGCATCCTCGGGCTCGACGCCTACGTCGAACAGTACGAAATCGATGGCCAACCCATCGTCGAGAAATACCCCGTGCTTGACTACCTCTTGGGCTGACGGCATACTGGCCGATTCACCGGGGATGTTTTCAGTCTCTCTTTATCGAAGAACCCCACGACACCGCCCGTCCTCACACTCTACCTCGAAACCAAGCGCCTCATAGAAGGGCCGCACGCCGGAGTCGAAGCCAGCGGTCAGTTCACCGCGTCGCTCGGCGGCGGCCTCGACGAGCGCCGCACCGATTCCCTGCCCGCGACGCCCCGGCCGAACCGCCACGGCCTCGATTTCCTCGCCGTCGAGCACTAGCGCGCCGAGGATACGGTCGCCCTCGACAGCGACCAGAACGGTCCCCTCACGAACTGCCGCCTCGGGCACCTCCAGCATCGCGGCGTTGCAGATGCTCCGAACGGTCGATTCCTCGTCGTCCCTCGCGATGCGGACCTCGGTGTCGGTCATCCGCCCTTGATAAGTCGGAGGACGCGGACCGACTCGGCGTCGACCGTCCGGTCTTCGGGGACGGGGCTGCCGTCGACCAGCACCGAGGCCTCGTGGCTGGAGAGGCCGACTGCATCGAGGAGGTCGCCGTAGGTCGCCTCGGCGTCCAACTCGAGGTCGTGGGTCTCCTCGCCGACGACCTCACAGGTGACGTGCATACGCGAGGAAAGCGGCCGGAGGAATTTCAGCGTGCCGTTCCGGCTACAGGTGACTCAGCGGGCGGGGGTTCCGAGCGATGAGGTCGTAGCCCGAACGGAGGCCGAGCGCGACGATACCCGCGCCGAGCAGATAGACGAGTGTGGCGAGAACCGGCCCGACGTAGGGGACCAGCCCCAGCAGGGTCACGCCGACGACGCCGACCACCAGTGCGAGATAGCGGCTCTCGACGTCGGCCCGCCCCAGCACGGCCGCTGCGACGGTATACTGGCCGTACACGCGGGCGAACCAGCCCGAGACGAGGGCGAGCATCAGCAGCGCCACCGCGAACGGCAGGCCGATAATCGTTATCGTCAGGACGACGACCGCGAGGCCGACGCCGAGGACGGCGGCCAGTCCGATGCCGAGGGTATACAGGGGCTCGGTGGCGACGGTATCGGTCGCGGCGTCGGCGAAGCCGGGAGCGATTCGGAGGAGTACAGCGCCCAACAGCAGGTCAGCGAGCAGCATGAAGCCGATAAAGCCGACGGTTAGCACCTCGGTTGGCGGTCCCAACGCGAGGTCGTCGGCGTTCTGGATGCCTCCCTCGACGGTTCCGCCCCGGTCCTGAAGCGTGCCGTAGTAGTTCAGGCTCCCGCCGACGGTCGCCGAATCGGCAAGCGTGATGCTGCCGGCGACGACGTTCGCGTCAGCGCCGACGTTTCCGGCGATGGTGACGCCCGACCCGACGGCGCCGAACGAGCGGTCGACGGTCCCGCTCTCGCCGAGGGTCGCGTTCCCCGCGTAGACGAGCGCGTTCCCCTGTACGGTCCCGTCGATTCGCACGTTGGCGCCGTAGGCTCGAACGATGCCGGTCACTTCCCCGCCCTCGGCGATGTGGACGTCACCGCCGTAGGCACGAAGGTCACCGTCGACGGTCCCGCGGACGACGATTTCGCCGCCGGTCGCCGTCACGCCGCTGACCGTCTCCCCGTCCTCGATGACGACGGTACCGCCTACCATCGTTTCGGCGGCCGCAACGCCGGCGAACAGCGAGAGGGCGACCGACAGCACACATACAACCAACGTGACACGTCGCATATCTTGTGCCTCACAACGCCGGCAAAAATACGTTGGGGGCTCTCGGGAGGTTTATGGCCGGCGACCCACTCCTTCCGGGCATGAGTGAGGCTGCCGCCGAAACCGACCGCGGGCGGGAAATCTGGATCGAAAAGTACCGCCCACAGACGCTCGACGAGGTCGTCGGCCACGAGGCCATTACCCAGCGCCTCAAGGAGTACATCCGACAGGAAGACCTGCCGCACCTGCTGTTTGCGGGGCCGGCCGGCACCGGCAAGACCACCTCCGCGACGGCTATCGCCAAGGAAGTCTACGGCGACGACTGGCGGGAGAACTTCCTCGAGTTGAACGCCTCCGACCAGCGTGGTATCGACGTCGTCCGGGACCGCATCAAGAGCTTCGCCCGCGCCTCCTTTGGCGGCTACGACCACCGCATCATCTTCCTCGACGAGGCCGACGCCCTCACGTCGGACGCCCAGTCGGCCCTCCGGCGGACGATGGAGCAGTTCTCCGATAACACTCGCTTCATCCTCTCGTGTAACTACTCCAGTCAGATTATCGACCCCATCCAGTCCCGGTGTGCCGTCTTCCGCTTCTCGCCGCTCGGCGACGACGCCGTCGAGGAGCAGATTCGCATCATCGCCGACGAGGAGGGCATCGAGATGACCGACGACGCCGTCGATGCGCTCGTCTACGCCGCCGACGGCGACATGCGGAAGGCCATCAACGGCCTGCAGGCCGCCGCCGTCATGGGCGGGGTCGTCGACGAGGAGGCCGTCTACACCATCACCTCTACCGCGCGCCCCGAGGAAATCGAGGAGATGGTCTCGAAGGCCATGCACGGTGATTTCACCGCCGCTCGCTCCCAACTCGATACGCTCCTCCGCGATGTGGGTATCGCTGGCGGCGACATCATCGACCAGATGCACCGCTCGGTGTGGGAGTTCGGACTCGAAGAACGCGAGGCCGTTCGCCTGATGGAACGGGTCGGTGAGGCCGACTACCGGATTACGGCCGGCGCGAACGAGCAGGTGCAACTGGAAGCGTTGCTGGCGTCGCTGGCGTTGGACGAGGAGTAGCGACAACTGTTCGGACCCCTCGTTCCGGTCAATACAGGGGACTCAGGTGTCGTTCAGTACAGCATCTCGGATTCTTGGGGCAAATGTTGAACCAGTTCGGTGAGTCAGCCGAGGGTTACAGCGGAACCCAAGGAGACCAGCAAGGCAACGGAAACGGCAATGGCGATGGCAAAGGAAGTGACAAGGTCAAAACTCATAATAGGTGAATCCATTGTTGGCACAAACGCCCCGGGCTGAAGCAGAGACCCGGGTCGACCAGATTCAACTGGCGATCGTGGGTGAGGTCTAACTCACGTCTCTCAATTCATCACCTATGGAATTTGTATTGGCATCGAAACGAATCCGGGATTCACGCACAGCAACCCTCAGTGCGATGCTGGTCGTGATACTCGCCCAGATCCCCATTTACGCAGTCTTCGCGGATATCCCAGTGGTCGGTGATTCATTCCTGGGTGCCGCCATACTGTGGGTCATCGGCGCACTCGTTTGGAGCGGGTACACAGCAATTCTGCTACTGGCTCCACTGGCCGATATCCGAAATCATCCGGATCGTGATTCCTGGGGGCCGTTTGAGACGCTGAACGTGTACTCCTACGTGTCCGTTCGTCAGATATGGATCCGACTGCTGCACGGAGTCTTAGGGTGTATCTTCGCGATTATCGGCACGGTACTCTTTGTGGCGACACCGCCGCTATTGGTACTCCCAACGGTGGTAATGATGACTTCGGTCATTATGATGGGAGCGCACATTGGTGTAAAAGATCCATCAGAAGAGACGAAACGGCATCTCTGATCATCGACAATCAGAGGTCGGTACCACGTCCCACTTCACTACAAGATCCACAGCAGCCACGGCAGGTCCATCTAATATGCGTTCCCCATCCGGCGACTCTGTTGAAATCTCATACAAGAGATGTGAGCCAGGCCTACATCAAGATCGGACGACGCCATTGCGACGAGTTCATGATAGGCCAACTTCCTGTTCTGGCCCAGTCTCGGAAGTTGTCAGTAACCGCGTGCGAGATACAGAGTATGTAGTCAGCACGGCGGACATGTTTGTTTCATAAAGAAGGTACTGAACTAACCGCTTAGTGTGCACACTCTATTGACCAGTCGATTTGTTTATTGTATGCTGAACACAAGTCTTGGGAAGAGTTCTATGACGCCCTCACGTTTGCTGGCCCTGAACGGCGGGTAGCATACGCCGACCGTAGGGAGGCGTTTCACCGCGCGAGCGAAGCGAGCGCGGGACCAAGGCCTGACCGTCGGGAAGGCCGCCGTGTCTTTTTCATCGAAGTGGTTCGAGAGTCGCCGGAGGCGACTCTCGTCATCCAGCAAATCGCCGGAGGCGATTCGCATGGATTTTTGCCGGGCGGCCGCAGGCCGCCCGTGCAAAAAGTTCGCTCGAAAACCCTTTAGCCGCCCACGGGCCAAGGAAGGGTAATGAGTGACCTCGACGAGGAATATCAACTAGAGTATTTCCACGACGAGGGGTTCGTACGGAAGGAGTGTCCGTCGTGTGGGGCGCACTTCTGGACCCGCGATGAGGACCGGGAACTGTGTGGGGAACCGCCGTGTGCCGACTACGAGTTCATCGGCGAGCCGGGTTTCGACGAGGAGTTCTCGCTGGAGGAGATGCGCGAGGCGTTCCTCTCCTTCTTCGAGGAGCACGGCCACGAGCGTATCGACCCCTATCCCGTGGCGGCCAACCGCTGGCGCGACGACGTCCTGCTGACGCAGGCGTCGATTTACGACTTCCAGCCGCTGGTCACGTCGGGACAGACCCCGCCGCCGGCGAACCCCCTGACCGTGAGCCAGCCCTGCATCCGGATGCAGGACATCGACAACGTGGGCAAGACGGGCCGGCACACGATGGCCTTCGAGATGATGGCCCACCACGCCTTCAACGCCCGCGAGGACCTCGAAGACCCCGACCAGTACGCCTACGAGGGCGAGGTCTACTGGAAGGACGAAACGGTCGAATACTGCGACACGCTGCTCGACGAACTGGGGGCGGACATCGAGGACGTCACCTACATCGAGGACCCGTGGGTCGGCGGCGGCAACGCCGGGCCCGCAATCGAAGTCATCTACCGCGGCCTCGAACTCGCCACCCTCGTCTTCATGTGCATGGAGCAGGACCCCGAGGGCGACTACGAACTGAAGGACGGCAACACCTACTCCTTCATGGACACGTACATCGTCGACACCGGCTACGGGCTGGAGCGGTGGACGTGGATGTCCCAGGGGACGCCGACCGTCTACGAGGCGGTCTACCCCGAGATGATCGACTTTTTGAAGGACAACGCCGGCCTCGAATACACCGAGGACGAACTCGCGCTGGTCAACCGTGCGGCGCGGCTTTCGGGCCAACTCGATATCGACGACGTCGACGACGTGGAGGCCGCCCGCGACAACATCGCCGAGAAACTCGACGTCTCGACGAGTCGACTCCGCGAGTTGGTCGAACCGCTCGAAGACATCTACGCGATTGCGGACCACAGTCGGACGCTGGCCTACATGTTCGGCGACGGCATCGTCCCCTCGAACGTCGGGACGGGCTATCTCGCACGGATGGTGCTCCGGCGGACCAAACGGCTCTGTGACAACGTCGGCGTTGACGCGCCGCTGGACGAACTCGTCGACATGCAGGCCGACCGCCTCGACTATCAGAACCGCGATACCATCCGCGACATCGTCCGCACCGAGGTCGAGAAGTACCGCGAGACGCTCGAACGTGGCGGCCGACAGGTCGAACGCCTCGCCAGCGAGTACGCCGAGAAGGGCGAACCCATCCCGCTTGAGGAAGTACTGGAACTCTACGACTCGCAGGGTATCCAGCCCGATATGGTCGAGGAAATCGCCGACGACCACGGCGCTGACGTCGAGATTCCGGACGACTTCTACTCGCTGGTGGCGGCCCGCCACGGCGGCGAGGAGGCTTTCGAGGAAGAGGAGGCCGTCGCCGAACAGGAAGACCGCATCGCGGAACTCCCCGACACGGAGAAACTGTTCTACGAGGACCCCGAGCGCACCGAGTTCGAGGCCGTCGTCCTCGACGTCGTGGAGTGTGAGGACGGCGAGGGCTACGACGTCGTCCTCGACCAGACGATGTTCTACCCCGAAGGTGGTGGCCAACCGGCCGACGTCGGCACGCTGTCGTCGGACGACGTGACTGTCGAGGTCACCGACGTACAGGAAATCGATGGCGTCGTCCTCCACCGCACCGACGGCGACCCCGGCAAGGGAGAGTTCGTCCGCGGGCAAATCGACGGCACCCGGCGCAAGCGCCTGATGCAGCACCACACCGCGACCCACATCATCGGGCATGCGGCCCGCGAGGTACTCGGCGACCACGTCCGGCAGGCCGGCGCCCAGAAGGGCACCGACTCCTCCCGGTTCGACATCCGCCACTACGAGCGCATCTCCCGCGAGGAGGTCAAACGCATCGAGCGCGTGGCGAACGAAATCGTCACCGACAACCTCGCGGTCAAACAGGAGTGGCCCCACCGACAGGAGGCCGAGGAGGAACACGGCTTCGACCTCTATCAGGGCGGCATCCCGCCGGGCGAACAACTGCGTCTCATCCACGTCGCCGAGGACGTTCAGGCCTGTGCGGGTACCCACGTCACCCGGACGGGCGACATCGGCACCATCAAAATCCTCTCGACGGAGCGCGTGCAGGACGGCGTCGAACGGCTGGTCTTCGCGGCGGGCGACGCCGCCATCGAGGCCACCCAGCGCACCGAGGACGCCCTCTACGATGCGGCCGATACCCTCGACGTCTCGCCCCAGGAGGTCCCCGACACCGCCGAGCGGTTCTTCACCGAGTGGAAGGAACGCGGCAAGCAGATCGAGGACCTCAAGGAGCAACTCGCCGAGGTGCGCGCCCAGGGCGGCGGCAGCGAGGGCGAGGAGGTCGACCTCGGCGATGCGACGGCGGTCATCCAGCGCGTCGACGCCGACATGGACGAACTCCGGGCGACGGCCAACGCCCTCGTCGAGGAGGGCAAGGTCGCGGTCCTCGGTAGCGGACGGGACGGCGCGACCTTCGTCGTCGCCGTGCCCGACGACGTCGACCTCAACGCGGGCGCGGTCGTCAGCGAACTCGCAGCCAAGGTCGGCGGCGGCGGTGGCGGCCCGCCGGACTTCGCACAGGGCGGCGGCCCCGAGACCGACAAGCTTGACGACGCGCTGGAGGAGGCCCCCGACGTGCTGCGGCAGCTCCGCGAAGCCTGAAGGAGCCCGGTTTCGACGGGGCTCTCCCGAACATGTTCCGTTTCGGATTTAGAAAGCTAATAAAACGCCAGCGATAGACGGGTTAAGGTCCCCGCGTATACGCGGCAGACGCCCTTTTGTGGTTCGGTCGGAGAAACGGACGATGCCGAAGCCGACGTGTGCGTCGTTAGGAGTCGTGGTCGCGGTCGCGCTGGCCACCAGTATCGTGATTCTCACGGGGGCGGCGGCGCCCGCGGCAGCCAACCACGGCGACCTCGGGAACCTCACCATCACGCTCCCCGAGGCGTCCGACCACCAACCGGGCGACCGGAACCCCGAGGGGGCGACGGTCCGGTACTTCTTCCAGGGAACCGACGCCTTCGCGGAGGCCGGCGCACCCAACGGGGCGACTCTCGATGCAATCGTCGTCGAAAGCGAGGGCGTTGACTTTTCGGCCTGCGGCGTCGGCAATATCGCCGCCTTCGGCCTCGACCGCGGGGGCAACAACTCCGGCACCCAGAGCGACAAGGACCTCGTCCAGCACATGAAGACCAACGACTTCCGCGAAAGCGGGCTCTACCTCCGGTTCTATCAGGAGAGCGACTTCGGCGGTGACCCCGTCTTCGTCAACCCCGAGGACGCGATTCGGGCCCAGCAGGGCGCCGGCTCGTCGGACGGCCCCTGCTACACGATGCCCGAAGCGCCCGGCTGGTACCAGATGACCGGCTACCTCAACGGGACGAACCCCGAGGGCGAGTACGTCGAGGAGGACACCACCTCGCATTACTTCTACGTCTGTGATTGTGAGAGCGAGGCCGACGCCCGCGAACAACTCGGCCCGCCGCCGTCGGCGGAGGGGGCCTCGACTCAAACGAGCACGCCGATACCCGAGACGCCGACCGCCACGGCGACCGCGACCGCAGCGACGACCGACGCACCGTCGACACCGACCGCTGCGAGGACCGAAACGGCGGTGCCGACCGCGACGCTCGCGGCCCAACCCACCGCGACGGCGACGCCGGCCACGACCGACACGGAGAGCGGCGGCCAACCGTCGGATGGCGACGGCGGCCTTCGTGAGACACCGACACCCGGCAGCGGCGCCGGGTTCGGTCTCGGCGTGACCGCACTGGCGCTGGCCGCAATCGCCCTTCTGGCGGGGCGGTCCTGACGTGTCGGCGTAGCGTCCGGTGGCCACAGGGTATAGGGGACTGCCGCGCGAGCTAGCCACTATGGCAATCCCGTTTGTCGGCTCGATAGTCGCGTTCCTCGTCGCATTGCTCGTCGGCGGTCTGGCGATTTATATCAGCGCCAGGGTCATCGCCGACGTCGACGACTACAGCCACGCGGTTATCACCGCCCTGCTTGGGGCCATCGCGTGGGCGCTGACGTCGTGGATTCCCCTCATCGGCCTTATAATCGCCCTCATCGCATGGGTCTGGGTCATCAAATGGCGCTACCCGGGCGGCTGGGTCGACGCGGCGATTATCGGTGCCGTCGCGTGGGTGTCGGCACTGGTCATCCTCTATGTTCTCAACACGGTGCTGGACCTCGGCGTCGGCGCCTTCGGCGTGCCCGGCGTGTAGGCCAGCGGCTCCGGGTTAGGGCGGAACGTCGGCGTTATTCTTCGGTTTCGCTCTCTTCGGCCTCGCTTCCGCTTCCGAGGCCAAGCTCGTCCATGCGGTCTTCGAGCTGGTCGAAGCGGTCGGCCTGCTCTTCGAACTGCTCGGAGAGTTCGTCGAGTTGGTCCTCGAAGCGGTCGGCGAGTTCATCGGCCTGTTCTTCGAGTTGCTCTCGGGCCTCCTCGGTCTGTTCGTCGAGTTCCTCCTGGAGGTCCTCGAACTGCTCGGTGACCTCTTCGAGGGAGTCGACCAGTTGGTCTTCGAGGCCTTCGTTGAGGTCCACGAGCAGGTCGATTTGCTCCGAGAGGTTCTCGAGGGTGTCCTCGCTGAACTCGTCGTAGGTCTCGCCGAGGGCGTCGTACTCCTCGTCGACGGTGTCGAAGGCCTGTTCCTGCTGTTCTTCGAGGGTATCGAACGTCTCGTCGACGGACTCCCGAAGGTCATCGAGCGTCGCGGATTCCCCGGAGATGGCTTCAGCGGCGTCCAGCGACGTGTGGACCGACTCGCGGGTGAGGTTGAGGGCCCGCCCCTGGAGTTCCTGCTGTGTTTCGGCGCCCGCATGGAGGCTGTCGCCGACTTCCCGGGGAACCGAAAGCGCGCTTTCGAGGGCGTCCTCGGTCTGTCTGATGGTGTTCCGCTGCAACTCGAAGAGCGTACTAAGTGGTGAGTTGTCGTCGCTCATGGCTGCCTGACGGTTCGGCGGCAAGAACTTTAACCTTTGCCGTAAATAACCTTTTAATGTCTCTCAATGTCTTTAGTTGGTGATGCTGGTTTTCGGGTCGGCGGCGTCCGCGAAAGGGGCTGGCGGCCGTCGACGGGCGAAATCGGTCCGTGTGGCCCCGCAGCACGCTTGAAAGGCTTAAAGTTACGTACCCGAGATACCGAACTGTGAGAGCGAGCGTGGTGCCGGGTTCCGGCCACAGTCGGCGGCTTTCGCGGCAAGCCACGCCCGCGTCGGTTCAGTCGGACGAGTTCCCGGGAGACGACACATGAACGGACTGCTCCCCGCGTTGCCCTACGGCCTGCAATGGCGCCTGATACTCATCCCACTCATCACGGGCGTCATCGGCTACGGCACCAACTGGGTCGCCATCCGCCTGCTGTTCTACCCGACGGAGTTCGTCGGGATTCGGATGCCCGGCCTCAAGCAGGTGGCCCCCGCGCTGCCGCGCAAACTCAAGCAGATTCCCGGCATCATCGAGGGGCGTCTCGGCTGGCAGGGCATCATCCCCTCGCGGTCCGCCCGGATGGGCACCATCGCCGCCGAGAAGGGCATCGCCAAAATCGCGACCGAACGGGAGTTCTACGAGACGTTCGACCCCGAGCGCATCGCCCGCCACATCGTGACCAACTCCGAGGACGAGATTCGCGAACTCACCGAGGAGGTCCTCGAAGAGGAACACCCCGAACTGTGGCACAACACCCCCCGGGCCGTCCGGGAGGTGATTCACGCCCGCGTGCAGTCGAAACTCCCGGCTATCGCCGAGAAAATCACCGAGCGCATCGGCGACAACATCGACGAACTGCTGGATATCAACCAGATGATTACGAACCACCTCGACGAGAACCCCGAACTACTCAACCGCCTGTTCATCGAGGTGGGTGAACACGAACTCAAGTTCATCATCAACTCCGGCTTCCTGCTGGGGACGGTGCTCGGCTGTTTCTCGATACCGTTCTTCCTCTATATCGACGCGTGGTGGGTCCTGCCCGTCTGTGGGGTCGCCGTCGGCTATCTGACGAACTGGATCGCGCTCAAGATAATCTTCCTGCCCATCGAAGAGCGGAAACTCGGCCCCTTCAGCCTGCAGGGACTGTTCATCAAACGGCAGGGCGAAGTCGCCGAGGAGTACGCCGATATCGTCTCTCAGGAAGTGGTTACCATCGGCAACGTCGCGAAGAACCTCATGCACGGCACCCAGTCGGACCGCACCCGGAAGATGGTTCGCGATGCCATCCGCCCGGAGGTCGACCACGCGGTCGGCGTGGCCGGACCGTTTATCCGTATCACGACCGGTAGCGAAGGATACGAACGCATCCGGGAGTCCTTCGCCTCCGAGAGCGTCGAACGAACCATCGAACCGCTACAGGACCCCGAATTCAACGAGGAACGAAGCGAGGCCATCAAGGAACTCATGACCGACCGAATCCGCAACCTCTCCTCGCGGGACTTCGTCGGCCTGCTCCGGCCGGCCTTCGTCGAGGACGAATGGATGCTCATTCTGCTCGGGGCCATCCTCGGCTTCATCGCCGGGTGGCTTCAGTTACTGGTGGTGACCGCGGTATGAGCGACGACCGAGGCGAGGACCGTGAGGACGGTGGCGACGCTTCCGAGACCTCCGACGAGGCCCTCGATGACACCGACCGCAGCGAGGAACCGCCCGGATACGCCGCCGAGGATGCACCGACCGACGTCCCCGAGGACGAAACCGGCGACCTCCCGCCGGCCGAAATCGACCGGGCCTTCGAACTCCTCGAGGAAGCCATCAACGAGGAGGAAATCGAGTACCGGCAGTTCGACCGCCTGCTGTCGATACTGGAGTCGGCCGTCGCCGTTCCCGCACGGACGGACCCGGAAGCCGTCGCCGAGTTGCTGTCGCTGCTGGAGGCCGGCCTCGTCGAACCCGACGACCTCGACGAAACCGACGTCGAGGGGCTGTTGGCCGTGCTTGAGGGGGCCATCGCCAGCACCACGACCGCCTCCGAGGAGACGCTGGCGGACCTCTTCGACGTCGTCGGGGCGGGCATCACCGACCCGAGCAGTATCGACGCTGCCGACGTCGAACGGTTCCGTACGGGTCTGGAGGACGCCATCGTCGAGATTACCGACCCGGGCGGCAGCGGCATCGACCGCCTCTTCCCCATCCCGGGCCTGACCGGCGTCACACAGGAGGACATAGACGACGAGGGTGCGGTCGACCTGTTCCGGATGGCCCGCGTCGGCGCCGCGATGACCCAGCGGGCGACCGGCTACTCGGTCGACTCGGGTATCCGGACGGGCACCCGGATGGCGTATGCCGCCTCTACCTCGGAGTCGCCGGCCCAACTGCTCACCGAGATGCGCGCCATCGCCCTAGACGAACTCCAGCGTGCGGGCATCGACGTCGGCGAGGAACGCGCCGACTGGCTGGAGGCCCACGAGGACGAAACCACCTCCAGACGGCCGATGACCCGCGAGGCGCTGCAAAAGCGGGGTACCGAACTCCTCTCGCAATCGGCCGAAATCGGCCGCGACGAAACGCTCCATCCCGCCTTCCCGTCGATTCTCGACCAACTGGCGGCCGACGAGGCGCGCATCCTTCGCCTGCTCGGTACCGAGGGCCGACAGGCCTCGATGGACGTCCACGACAAGGGGTATATCCCGTTCAAATCGACGGTCATCGCCGAGAACCTCACTCGCATCGGCAGCGACGCGGGCTGTCGGCATGCCGACCGGACGCCCATCTACCTCCAGAACCTCGAACGGCTGGGTCTCATCGTCTTCTCGGACCAGCCCGTCGAGAACCTCAAGGAGTATCAGGTGCTCGAAGCCCAGCCGCACATCGAGGAGGCCCGCGAGAAGGCCAAACGCGCCAAGACCGTCTACGGGAGCATCCACCTCACCGACTTCGGCGTCGACTTCTGCAAGGCGTGTCTCCCCTTCGAGGTGGCCGTCGACTACCGGGAGACGCGGCTACGGAAGGACGTGGAGAACTGAACGTCCGGGTGCCATAGAACGATTCACGCGGTGTCGGTTTTATTTCTGACACGATGCGGCAGCCGTTCGGACGTGCGTGCAGATGTATCGGATTCCGCGTAGCAAGATGGTAACTTCTCCATTATACACCAAGCCCCAGCCTTACGGGTAGAGGCGGCCTATAATTTAAATATGGATAGTATGGTCCGAATAGAATGAGCGGGAGCGGGGGACCCTCACGTTGAACGGGGGGACTAAACAGGAGTACTCGCCGTCCGATGTGGGGGGCGCGTCGGCCTCGACCGCCTCCGACACCGAACGGGATAGCGATGAGGAACGAGCCGTCGATCTGGGGTTAGACACCGTATTCGATGCGCTCAGAAACGCTCGTCGCCGTCGAGTCCTCCAATACCTGAACGAACAGAACGGCCGCGTGACGTTGAGCGACCTCGCTGAACACATCGCAGCCATCGAGAATGACACGACGCCCGAAGCGCTCGACTCCCAGCAGCGGAAACGCGTCTACGTCGGCCTCTATCAGTCGCACCTCCCCAAACTCGACAGTATGGGTGTACTAACGTTCGACCGGCAACGTGGGCACATCGAGCGGACACCAGCCGCCTCGCAACTCGACGAGTACCTCTACGACGATGAGGCCGATACCCGTTCATCGAAGCGGCACTACGTGGAGTTTCTCGGCGTTAGTGCACTGGTACTCCTGCTCGGCGTCGTGACGGGCATCGTCGGCGGTATCGGGGCCGCCTTCTCGTTTGTCGGCCTCTCTCTGGGCGTCGCCGGCCTTGCAGCGTTTCACGCGTACGAACAGGGATAGAACCCCATCGAAACCACTACAAAAATGTCAACAATAACATCAAAACTCGAGTCGATACTCACCCGGTCACACACCAGCGATTCCACCGGAAACGAAGAGGACGCCGAAAGAAACGCGGAAGACGAGGTAGCGGACCGCTCGACGACGAACCTGCTGCATGAGTGTCCCGAGTGCGGCACCGTCTATTTAAGTGAAGAGGCACGTTCCTGTTCGGCGTGTAACTCGATGACCGCGCCCATCGAGACTACGGACTGAACATCCGCTGTCCGGATGGACTCCTAACCGGCCGAACCAGCAATGATTCCAGCGCGACGAACTGACACTACCGAAAGGCCGCCCCTACTACCCGGCTGACGTTTGTTAGAGCCGAGAGAAGGGTTACCGCGTTTCGGCACGAGGTACGCATATGAGTAAACGAGGGGTATCGAAATGTGATCGCGGTCATCGCTCTTCTACTCAGTAGGCTGACGGTCGGAGAAATCGCGCAGGTGGTCGGGTTATATACCGCCTTCTGTCTCGCGTGGGTTGTCAGCGGACTGGCCGTCGAACGAGCGGTCCGGATGTGTTATTCACGAATCGCTGGTCGACCTGCGGTGAGGGCAAAGGCGGTACGAGACCCGTCGTGTGACTCGTTTTGATTTACTACTCGGTCGCCCACACGAGCATTCGCCGAGCGAGGTGTCCGATAGTCGCGGCGTAGCCACGCGTCGTGGCTAGAAGGAAACCTGATCCCGGCCGTTCTCGCCGATGGAGGGCGCATCGCGGTCCGAGTAGTTCTGCCGGCCGATGGCGTCACTGGAGACGGCCGAGTAGGCGCCGAGTCGGGCCTCCTCGGCGTCGGCGAAGGTGGTCTCGCCGAGGCGTTCGAGGGCGTCGCCGAACGTTTCGGTACCGTTGGGCGTTTCGAGTTCGAGGTCGCCGTACTCGGCGACCAGTTCCGCGGCGGTGGCGGGATACGAGTGGGCGTCGATGGCGTCTTCCACGTTGGCGAGTAGTTGCATGTCTCGGTTCAGCCGATAGTCCTTCATGAATGTTTGCTATAAACGGCCTACTCCAATAATGAGACGTCTAGGCTCCTTATACTTCGGCGGCCACGAAGCGTCGGGGCTTTGACGGTGCGGCGGCGACTGGGGGTATGGTCGTTGCGGACCTCCATGTCCACACCACGAACTCCGACGGCGAACTCACGCTGTCGACGCTGCCCGAGGCCGCCCAGCGGGCCGGCGTCTCGGCGGTCGCGGTCACCGACCACGACCGCATCCACCCCGAGTTACCGACGCCGGTCGCGACCCTCGACGGCGTGACCGTCATCCACGGCATCGAACTGCGGGTCGAAACCGAGGCCGAGCGGGTCGATTTGCTCGGCTACGGCGTCACGCCGACCGCCGAACTCGAAGCCCTCGTTTCGGACCTCCAGCAGAACCGTATCGAGCGCGGCCGGGAAATCATCGAGAACGTCGAGGCACGCCTCGGCGTCGAGTTGCCCGTCGAACCCCGCGAGGGCCTCGGTCGGCCCCACATCGCGCGGGCCATCGACGAGGCCACCGACTACAGTTACACCGAGGCCTTCGACGAACTCATCGGCGACGACGGCCCCTGTTTCGTCGCCCGCGACATCCCCACCTTCGAGGCGGGCGTCTCCGTGCTCCACGACGCCTGCGGCCTCGTTTCGCTGGCCCATCCCTTCCGATATGAAGACCCCGAGGCCGCCCTCGACCTGTGTGCGGACCTCGATGCCGTCGAGGGCCACTACGCCTACGGCCGGGAGGTCGACAGCAGGCCCATCGAACGGGCCATCGAGGAATACGACCTGCTGGTGACCGGCGGCAGCGACGCCCACGACGAGGAGTTGGGCAAGGCCGGTCTGGACCGCGAGGAGTACCGCCGGTTCCGGGCCGCCTTATAGCCGCGAACGCTGGGTTGAAACCCGTCGATACCGTATCCCCGTGCATGCAGTGTCACTACTGCGACGACGAGGCCGCCGTCGCCGTCGAGAAGAACCATCTCAAGGTCGGCCTCTGTGAGGAGCACCTCCGCGAGCGGATGGAGGAACTCTCCGATTCCGAGGTCCTCGAGGACTTCGAGTCGCAAATCGACGACGCGCTCGGCGAATAACGCCTCCTCCCCCTTCTCCCGTCGCCCGCACCGCCAGCGGCGCCGCCGGAAGCCACTTTTCGCCCGCCCGCTATCTCCCGCCATGCGCGTGTCCGTCATCGGCGGCTCCAGCATCGACGACGAAACCTACGCTCGCGCCCGCGAGGTCGGCCGCCTGCTCGGGACCCGCGGCCACACCGTCGTCTGTGGCGGATTGGGCGGGACGATGGAAGCCGTCTGTAAGGGCGCCCACGAGGCCGGGGGCCCGGCCTCGGGTGGAGCGAGCAGCGAGGCGGACGCCGAAACCATCGGCA
This sequence comes from Natronomonas halophila, assembly GCF_013391085.1. Lineage (NCBI taxonomy): Archaea > Methanobacteriati > Methanobacteriota > Halobacteria > Halobacteriales > Natronomonadaceae > Natronomonas > Natronomonas halophila. Next base: position 2,094,988 of record NZ_CP058334.1, read on the forward strand.
TCCTCCCCACCGAGCGCCCCGGCGACGCCAACGAGTGGGTGACCACACCCATCGCGACGGGGATGGGCAACGCCCGCAACGTCATGGTCGTCCTCAACGGCGACGCCGCAATCGCTATCGACGGCGCCGCCGGCACGCTCTCGGAGTTGGGTCACGCGCTGGACTTCGGCCGTCCGATTGCGGGGCTGGACACCCACGATATCGACTTAAAGGGGTTCGAGGCCGTCGAGACGCCGAAAGACGCCGTCGAGTACGTCGAAGCCGCGGTTTCGGAGTAATCAGGCGCCGACCTGTACCAGCCCGTCGGGCGCGGACGCGTCGTCGACGACGCGGAACCGCCAGCCGTCCTCGTCGCGTTCGGCCGCGCGGATGGCGGGCGTCCCCTCGGGGTTCCGCCGGAAGTATTCGACCGCGAAGGGCAGCGTCGGCAGGGCCTCGCCGTCGGCGAGTTCGTAGCCGTCGACGGCCACCTGCCAGGCGTCGTCCTCGCGGCGGTATTCGTAGCCCTCGATGAGCGTGAGCCGCGTAAAACGGTCCAGCGTTCCGGAAATCGGGTCCAGCGCCGCAGCGGGCTCCGACAGCCGCTCGCTCGCGGCCCGCAGCACCGTCGCCTGCTCGTCGGCCGACAGCGTCGCCAGTTCCTGGGCCATACACTCCAGCAGGAGGAGACAGAGGCGGTCGCGGTCCTCGACCCGCTCGGCGGCCTCGAGGTAGGTGTCGATGACGGCGTTTTCGATGTCGGCGTAGCCGCGGGTCGAGAGCGTCTCGAAGACGGCGCCCGCGACCTCGTGGCAGAAATCCACGAGGTCGGCGGACGGCGAGAGATAGGGGTCCTCGCAGACGACGAAATCCCGCGGCGGCAAGAGCTCGTCCCATCGGCGCAGTTCCGCCCGATAGGCCGCGGCTGCGTCAGCGGCTTCGGCGGCCGTCTTCCGCGTGGCAAAGCGGAGGCCGTCGGCCGGGAACGGCCGCTCGCCGGTCCGCGCACAGACGAGGTAATACCGCCCCTTCGGGTCCGAGAGGGATTCGAGGTGCCGTCGAATGTCCGCGAGCGTGCTCCCGCTCATATGGTTTAGGCCAGCCTAAAAGATAATAGTGGCTTCGGTTCCGAGCGGGGGTATCGGCCGGGGAATGGACGGCCGAGCGGCTGTCGGCGGTAGCGAGAGGGAGAAAAACGGGGAGAGTGGTCGTCAGTCGCTCTGGATGCGCGGTGCGAGCATGAAGGTGACGTGGCCGTCGCCCTCGGCGAAGTCGAAGTGCATCTTGACGGGGAACTCCTCGCCGAGTTCCATCGTCACTTCGGCGTCCTTCGGAATCGCCTTGTTCATGTCCTTGAGGTAGTCCAGCGAGAACAGCGAGCGGGCATCGCCGGCGGTGAGGTCGATGAGGTCCTCACGGCCCAGTTCGAGGTGGACGTCGTCGGTGTCGCCCTCGGCCTCGACGTAGAACTCCTCGTCGTCGGGGTTGACGCCCAGCGCGATGTGGTCCGAGACCATGTCGGCGGCGGTGACCGCGCGGTCGATGTCCTTGCCCTCGATGACGATTTCCGACGAGAGGTCGAGGTCCGGCAGGTCGGGTTCCTGGCGGATGGAGTCGGGGTCGATGAGCGCCAGCGTGTATTCGAGGCCGTCGATCTGGATGTGGAGTTTGCGGGTCTCCTCGTCCAGTTCGAGATGGACCAGCTGGTCGGAGTCGGCCATCCCGACGATGTCTTCGAGTCGGTCGAGGTTGACGCCGATGACGCCGCCGTCGGTTTCGTAGGATTCGAACGCCGCTTCGGAGAGTTCGAGGTCGACCATGCCCACGTTGGCGGGGTCGACCGCGCGAATCGTGAGGCCCTCCTCGTCGAGGCGGATTTTACACTCGTCTACGAGCACGCTCACGGAGTCCAGCGCCGCCCCGAGCGTGTCCGCGCTCACGATAGCCTTGAACATATACGACCATCTTCTGCGCGCCCCCTTAAAAAACGTGCGTGATTCGCGCGCGCGGGAGATGCTCCTTAAGAGGACTGCTCTTTGAGAGGATTCGACCGGATACTGCCGGTGAACAACCTACGGACGGCCAAAGCACCTATATAAACACGATGATTCGTTGACATCGTCTCTCGTAACTCGTGTAGACGCCCCCCGAATGACCTCAAATCCCGTCCTGCGGCAGGACCCGATAATCGTTCTGCACGTCGACGACGACCCACAGATGCGGACCCTCGTGAAATACAGCCTCGAACGCGTAAACTGCGCGTTCACCGTCCGAACAGCCGACGGTCCTGACGCTGCACTCGAGGAACTCGACGACGACGTCGAGTGTGTCATCTCGGATTACGAGATGCCGGGGATGAACGGGCTCGAACTCCTCGATGAAGTACGGGCCGAGCGGCCGGATATCCCCTTTATCCTCCTGACCGGGAAGGGCTCGGAGGACGTCGCAGGCGAGGCGGTGACGGCCGGCCTGACGGATTACTTCCAGAAGTCGGATATCGCCAAGCAGTTCCCGGTGTTGGCCCAGCGTATCGAAACCGCAGTCGAAGGCGAGCGCGCGGAAGTGAGCTACCGGGAACTGTTCGAGAAGGCCGTCGACGGCCTCGCGCTGAACGACCCCGAAACCGGTTCCTTCGTCGATGCCAACCCCGCTTTCAGGGACATCCTCGGGCTGAATCAGGCGGAACTGATGGCGATGAGTATCTCGGATATTCGGAGCGTCCCGCCACAGGACGAGCAGGACCCGACGCTGGTCGAGTACCTGCGACGGGCGACGGCGGAGGGGACGACAAGCACCGAAGAGTGCTGTCGGCGCCCCGACGGCGAGCGCTTCTGGGTCGAACTCCAGTTCAAACCCATCGAGGTGAAGGGCCACTCGCTGGTCCTGACGCAGGCGCGGGAAATCACCGAACGCAAGCGGTACGAACAGACGCTATCGGCGCTGCACTCGGCGGTGACCGACATCGTCGGCGCCGAACAGTCCCGGCAGGTCACCGGCAGCGTCCTCTCGGCAGTCGAGGACCTGCTCGCGGCCGACCGGGCGGCGGTGTTCCGCCACGCGCCGGCCGAAAACTGGCTGGAAGTCGTCGACGCCACGTCGCTACCAAGTGTTATCGACGAACTCCCGCTTGACCCCTCTCAGCCGCCCGCTCGCGCCTTCATCGACGGGACGACTATCACCGTCGATGGGGCCTCGGTGTTCGAACACGCTTCGGACGATGCTGACGATGGCCGGACGCTGTTCGTACCCATCGGCTCGGCCGGCGTGCTCGCGGCCGGCTACGACGAGGCGACGTCCTTCGACGGCGACGACCGGGAGTTCGCGGAGATACTCGCAAACGCCGCGGCGGCGGCCTTCGAGCGCATCGAAAAGGAACGGGAAATCGATTCGAGTCGGGAGGAACTCCGCGAGCAGACCGCGGAACTCCAGCGGCTCGAACGCATCAACGCCGCGTTCCGCGAACTCAACGACACCCTGTTGAGCGCCGAGACGCGCGAGGAGGTCTTCGAGGTGGTCTGCGAGCAGTTGAGCGGCATCGAGGGCGTCAAACTCGCCTGGATCGGCGCGCGGACCGACTCGGACGCCCTCGAACCGCAGGTATGGGCCGGCGATATCCCCCAGTATCTCGACAGCGCCGATTTCGAACCCGGGTCGAGCGACGAACCGGCGGCCGTCGCGGCCCGGACCGGCGACGCGGTTCGCGTCGCGAACACGGCGACGGACCTCCAGCGGAAACCCTGGAAGCGGACGGCCCTCTCTCACGGCGTCGAGTCGGCGATGGCGCTTCCCATCGAGGCCGAGGGCGTTACCTTCGGCGTGCTCTCCGTCCTTGCGGGGGATAGAGCGGCGTTCAGCGGCCAGTTCGCGGACCTGCTGTCGGCGGTCGCGTCCTCGGTCGGTGAAACGGTCCACGCCATCGAGCAACGGCAGGGCATCCGGGCGTCCGATACCGTCGAACTCACCTTCGAAATCACGGCCGACGACCACCCCCTCAAACGCCTCGCGGCCGACGCCGGCTGTGAACTGGAGGTCACCGGCGTCATCTCCGAGCCGGACGATACCTGTCGGCTGTTCGTTACCGTCCACGGTGAGTCGCCGAGCCATCTCCAGACTGTCGCCGAGGAAATGAACGCTGTCCGTCGCGTGACGATTGCGACCGAGGACGACGATGGCGGCGCCGTGGAACTGCACCTCGAAGTGCCGCTGTTAGGCGTGGAACTGAACCAGTATGCGGTTCGCATCACGCGCTTGCTCGCGACCGCGGACTCCGTCCGGGCGACGCTGGAACTCGCCCACCCGCAGGACGTTCGGGACGTCGCCGCCGCCATCCGGGAGCGGTATCCGTCGGCGTCGCTGCGCACGAAACGCACCAACACCGAGGAACGCAGCGACTACGACCGCCTGCTCGCGTTCCGTGACTCGCTCACGCCGCGCCAGCGGGAAGTCGTCCACATGGCGTATCTCAACGGCTACTTCGAATCGCCGCGCCGCTGTACGGGCGAGGAACTCGGCGAGAAACTCGGTATCTCCGCACAGGCCGTCTACCAGCACATCCGGAGCGCCGAACGCCGCCTGTTCGACGAGGCGTTCCGCCAGATTCTGACGGTATCGACGCCCGACGACCCGCCCGCATGAGGTTTCGACGCGCCGGTTTCCCGCCGAATCGCGGCGGGGGTTTACTATTCAAGCTGTACCCGACTCACCCCTTTGAACGTCAATAGTGCTACACGTCCGTGAAGAGGTGGTACGGAGTAGTATGCAACGCAGAACTGTGATTGCCAGCATGGGAGCGATACTCGGAACCAGCGTCGGCGCAGCAGCCTACACCAACGCTAACGTGACTCGTGACGCGACCTTTACCGTCTCGACCGACGCGTCCTCGGCGCTCATCGGGCTCAACGCCGGCTCGACGACTGGTGTCACCGAGAGTGGCGACGCGCTCTCGGTCTCGGTTCAGGACCTCAACACCAACGGCACGTTCACCTACGGCGACGGCACGAACATCGGTTCGTCCTACGCGTTCTCGATTACCAACAACGACGGCGGCCAGCGCTCGTTCACACTGGGCTACGGCACCGCCGGCGTCACGTTCGAACTGTTCCAGCAGGGGACCGACTGGACGGACGCGACCTCCCTAGGCGTCGTCGACAGTGCGACGGACGTTACCTGGACCGCGGCCGCTGCCGAGGAGATTCGCGCGGTCATGACCGTCGACACCAGCGGCGTCGCCTCGGGTGCGACCGACCTGGACGGGACGCTGACCATCTCGGCGAACTAACCTCGCCGCTTCTTTCATGATTCGACGAGCGCTGGCACTCGTAGCGGTTGGTGGCTTCCTGCTGTTGGTACTGCCAGGGACGCCGCTCCAGCTCTCGTACGTCTACAGCGACAGTATGGAACCCACCATCGGACAGGGTGACGGCTATATCGTCGGGCCGGCCGGTGACATAACGGCGGGCGACATCATCACGTTCGATTCGGAGTCCCGCGGCGAGTACGTCACACACCGCGTCGTCGCGGTTACTGACGACGGCTACATCACACAAGGTGACAACAACCCATCCACCGACCAGGCCGTCGGCCACCCCGTCGTGACTGACGAGAGCGTCGTCGGGACCGTTCTCGCCGTCCGCGGCCAACCCATCGTCATCCCGGGGCTTGCCGGCATCGCGTCCGCCCTTTCGACGTACTGGCCGCTCGGCGTGCTCGCCGTCCTGCTCGGCGGTGGCCTCATCGAACGCAATCCCCGCGCTCGGGACCTCGTTCGCGTGAACGACCTGATGACGCCGCTCGTGTTCACCGCGGTCGTCGGGACCGCCCTCGCGCTGGCGTACGCGGTGCCGACCTACACGATGGCCTTTACCGCCGTCGTCACCGACGACGGTGGCGGCCGCATCATCGCCGTCGGCGAGTCCGCGACCCGGTCGTTCGAGGTCGCTGCCGGCCCTCGATTTACCTACCAGTTCGTCGAGGGAAGCGGCGTCACGGTCCTCGACGTGGTCGCGAACGGCGACACCGCCGACGTCGAAATCGAGGTTCCCGCACAGTCGACCGGCGGGCTCTACGAGGCCACGGTGACGACCCATTATTACCCCGCGGTTCTCCCCTACCGTCTCGTCAGCGGCCTGCACGCGATTCATCCCGTGGCGGCGTCGTTCGCCTCCATCGGCACCATCGTCGCGCCGCTGTATGCGGTTCACCGGCTCGTCGTCGACGGCCGGGCGCCAATCGTAAGCAAGTCGCGGTCACGCGGCGCGTGGTGGAAGCCCCGATGAGTCGTGGCCGTTCCCGGGCGCGAACCGTCCGGATTCTTCCCCTCGCCGTCCTGCTGGTCGCCGTTTTGCTCGTCGGGGCGACGGTTCTGCCGGCGGCATCCTACTCGACCGGCGACGTCGGCCGCGGGGCTTCCCTCGGCGTGGCCGACGACCCACAGGCGATTCTCGGGCTCGATACCGCCTCGGGCGTCAGAATCGACCATACCGACCAACTCGTCGTCGTCACCAACAACCTCGACAGCGCCGCGACGGTGACGGTCACGCTGGACGGCGACTCGGCGACGAAAGCCGACCTCGTCGTCGACGGCGTCAACGTGGGCAACGAGTACACCACCGACCTGAACCGCTCCGAAAGCAGCACAATCGACGTCTACGTGGGTAACGACACGTCCTACGTCGGTGAGAGCATCGTCTTCGACGCGTCCGCGGACGGCACCGATATCGACGCCGTCGCCACGAACCGGAGCGCAGCCATCGAGGACAGTACCACATGATGCCGACTGCCTCCGCGAAAATCCGGTATCTCGTCGCGACGAGCGGCCGAACGATTCGACAACTCGGCGCGCTCCTCCTCTTGGTTGGGGTCGTGGGCGTCGCGCTGACGATGCTGTTCCCGCCGACGATGGCCGTGGCGGAGGTCACCGACCGGTCGGTCGTCGAAACCGAGACGACCACCACGGCGACCGTCGAGGGCGACCACGCGATGTACACCGCCGGCGAGAACCTGACCGACGAACCGGTATACGTCCGGAGCGTCGCGCCGAACGTCACGGTGACCGCAACGACGCGCGCACCGCCGGACGGCGTCGCGGTCGACCAGCGGGTCTCCATCGTCTACGAAGCGTCCTCGAGGGAAGACGGCGTCTTCCGCGAGCAGAAACAGGCCGTGACGGCAACGTCCGGTACCATCGAACGCGATGGCGAGACCGTCGAAAGCGTCGTGTCGCTTCGGGTCGCCGATATCGCGGCGACGCTGGAGGCGATGCGCGAGGAAATCGGGGACGCCGGTCTCGTGAACGCGTACCTCAACATCGAAACGGTATACGCGAGCGACGGCTACGAGGGTACCCTCGAAGACCAGACCCAACTCGCCGTGAGCGACGACTCCTACCGCATCCCGGCGCTCGAACTCCGAGAGGAACACCGAACGACGACGTCGAAGGTAGAACCGGTCGCGACCGAGGTGTTCCAGCCGACGGTTCCGACCCTCGGTCCCGTCGTCGTTCCGCATCTGACGCCGGTGTTCGGCTTCCTCGCGTTGTTCGGTGTCGTGCTTCTCGGCACGGTCCGGTACGGCCGCACCGAGTTCGATGCCGACCGCGAGCGCGTCACGCTTCACCGCCTCCGCTACGGCGAATGGATCTCGGGCGGTGAACTCCCCCCGGCGCTGGCCGACCACCCGCTTGTCGTGCCCGTGGAGTCGCTCGAAGCGCTCGTCGACGTCGCCATCGACTCGGATACGCGCGTGATTTACGACGCCGACCAGGAGTGTTACGCCGTCATGACGAGCGTGGCCGTCTTCGTCTTCTATCCCGACACCGTCGGTGGCTTCGTGTTCAATAACGGCAACCGGCCGGAGTCGTAGCGATTCGGACTGTTATTTGATGCGGATAGATATCCGGCGCCATGCAGCGGGTATTTACCGCTCGAAGCACTAACCATTAGCAACCGAAATACGCGCCGTCCCCCTGGGAGATGGTCGCTTTGGGTTCGCCGCTCACGATTCGTGCCGCGGCGACCCAACGTCCGCTGTTCTCTCCTGATTTCTCGGCTTTGTCGGGATTCGGGCTGCTATGATCGGATCCAAATAATGGAAATTGAAATCGCAACTATCGGCGGCTACGAAGAGGTCGGCCGGCAGATGACTGCCGTCCGCGCGGGTGAGGACATCGTTATCTTCGACATGGGGCTGAACCTGTCGAAGGTGCTCATCCACGACAACGTTCGAACCGAAAGCATGCACAGTCTCGACCTGATCGACATGGGCGCCATCCCCGACGACCGAGTGATGAGCGACCTCGACGGCGAGGTACAGGCTATCGTGCCCACGCACGGCCACCTCGACCACATCGGCGCCATCTCGAAGCTCGCACACCGCTACGACGCCCCCGTCGTCGGGACGCCCTTTACCATCGAACTGGTCCGCGAGGAGATTCGCGACGACGACAAGTACGATGGCCAAAACGACCTCGTGAAGATGGACCCCGGCGGCACGATGGACATCGGCGACGACTGCGAACTCGAGTTCGTCAACGTCACCCACTCCATCATCGACGCCATCAACCCGGTCCTCCACACGCCCGAGGGCGCCGTCGTCTACGGCCTCGACAAGCGGATGGACCACACGCCGGTCATCGGCGACCCCATCGACATGGACCGGTTCCGCGAAATCGGACAGGAGGGCGTGCTCTGCTACATCGAGGACTGCACGAACGCGAACAAGAAGGGCCGAACGCCTTCCGAATCCGTCGCCCGCGAACAACTGAAAGACGTGATGCACTCGCTTGAGGACTACGACGGCGGTATCGTCGCCACCACGTTCGCCAGCCACATCGCCCGCGTGAGTTCGCTCATCGAGTTCGCCGAGGATATCGGCCGCCAGCCGATTCTGCTGGGCCGCTCGATGGAACAGTACAGCGGCACCGCCGAGCAACTGGGTATCACCGACTACCCCGATGACCTCGAAATGTACGGTCGCCGCCGCGCTATCGACAACGCCTTCGAGCGCATCATGGAGGAGGGCAAGGAGAAGTACCTCCCCGTCGTCACCGGCCACCAGGGCGAGCCGCGGGCGATGCTCACCCGCATGGGTCGCGGCGAAACGTCGTACGAACTGGACAAGGGCGACAAGGTCATCTTCAGCGCCCGTGTCATCCCCGAACCGACCAACGTCGGCCAGCGCTACCAGGCCGAGAAACTCCTCGGCATGCAGGGCGCCCGCATCTACGACGACATCCACGTCTCCGGCCACCTCCGTCAGGAAGGCCACTACGAGATGCTGGAGACCCTCCAGCCGGAGCATCTCATCCCAGCCCACCAGAACCTGAAGGGTCTCTCCGGCTACGTCGAGCTAGCGAGAGGCGAGGGCTACAAAATCGGTCAGGACCTCCACCCGACGGGCAACGGCAACACGATTCAGCTCGTCGAGTAAGTCCTACTCTCGGTTCGCGGGCTCGGCCGGCCGATTCAGGTCTTCTGAACGAAACCACGTATAAAAAGCGACACCGCCCGCGGTCCCGAACGCTACTCCAGCAACAGCAGTTCGGGGTTCTCCAGATACTCCTTGACGGTGTTGACGAACCGAGCGGCGTCGGCGCCGTCGATGACGCGGTGGTCAATGGACAGCGATAGCGTCATGACCTTCCGCGGGACGACCTCACCATCCACGACACGCGGTTTGTCCTTGATGGCACCCAACCCGAGAATCGCGGATTCGGGGTAGTTGATGATGGGGGTGGCGTACTCGCCGCCGATGGCGCCGAAGTTGGTGATGGTGAAGGTGCCGTCCTGCATCTCCTCGCGAGAGATATCGCGGTTCCGGGCCTTCTCGATGAGGTCGCGCATCTCGTCGGCGATATCGAGCATGCCCTTCCGGTCGGCGCCCTTGACGACGGGGACCATCAGGCCGGCGTCGGTCGCCGTCGCGACGCCGATGTTGTAATCGCCCCTGACCACGATTTCCTCGTTTTCCTCGTCGAGTTGGGCGTTGAGGATGGGGTGTTCCTTCAGCGCCGCGACGATGGCCTTCACGACGAAGGGCATGTAGGTGAGTTTCGTATCGCGGGCCTCGGCCTTCTCCTTGAGGCGCCCGCGGGTCTCCACGAGTCGCGTCACGTCCACGTCGTCGTGGTGGGTGACGTGTGGCGCGGTGAATTTCGATTTCTCCATCTGCTTGCCGATGGTGCGCCGGACGCCACGGTAGGGGATGCGCTCGTCTTCGCCGGTTGCTTCGATTTCGGGGCCAGCGCCGCCCTCCGCGCCCGAAACGGCTTCGGCGTCGGCCGCCTGCGCCTGCTGTTGGGCCTCGGCGTACTCGCGGACCTGCTCGTCGGTGACGAAGGGTTCGCCGTCCTTCGTCCGCTCGGTGGGGACGGCATCGAGGTCGACACCCTTCTCTTCGGCGAGTTTGCGGGTCGACGGCGCCGCAAGCGTCCGCTCGCGGTCGGCGCTTTCGACGGATGCCGCACCGCTACCGCCGCTCGTGGCGGCTTCCGTGCCGTCGGTGTCCGTCGACAGTTCAGCCTCGCCCTCGTCGGCGGTAATCTTCCGCGTCGCGGATTTGACCTCGGATTCGGCTTCGCTGGCCGCCTCCTCGGTGGCTTCCTCGCCGGCGGAGGCTTCGGCGGCCTCGCGGACGTCCGCTTCAGTCACACGGCCGCCGGGACCGGAGCCCTCGACGGCCCCGATGCTAACACCCAGTTCGCGGGCCAGCCGTCGGGCCGAGGGCGCGGCGAAGACGCGGCCGCTGGTCTCCTCGATTTCGGCCTCCGGTTCGCCGGGTTCGCTGGCGGGCGCTTCTTCGGGTTCGGTCGGTTCCGGCTCCGGTTCCTCGCCTTCCACGTCGAAGGTGATGATGACGGTGCCGACGGGCACCATCTCGCCTTCCTCGGCGAGAATCTCGCGAACGGTGCCGTTGACGGGCGCGGGCACTTCGACGACCGCCTTGTCCGTCTCGACTTCGGCGACCGGTTGGTCCTCCGTGACCGTGTCGCCGGGTTCGACGAGCCAGTTGACGATTTCCGCCTCGGTGAGTCCTTCGCCGACGTCGGGGAGTTTGAATTCGCGTACCATGTTAGGCGTCGTAGGTGTCTCGAATCGCGTCTTCGATGCGCGTCTCCTCCGGCATGTAGTAGTCCTCCAGCGCGTACAGCGGGTAAGGCACGTCGAAGCCCGTCACGCGCTGTATCGGTGCTTCCTGGTAGTAGAGGGCGTCCTCCTGAATCGTCGCGGTGAGTTCGCCCGCGAGGCCGCCCGTCTTGGGCGCCTCGTGGACGACGACTGCACGCCCCGTCTTCTTGAAGGATTCGAGGACCGTCTCCTCGTCGAGCGGCGAGAGGGTCCGGAGGTCGACCACCTCGACGTCGATGCCGTCCTCCGCAACCGATTCGGCGGCCGCGATGGACGGTCGGGTCATCGCACCCCACGTAAACAGCGAGACATCCGAGCCTTCGCGACGCACTGCGGCCTCGCCCAACTCGACCGTGTAGGGGTCGTCGGGCACCTCCTCGCGGAAGGCCCGGTAGATGAGTTTGGGCTCGAGGAAGACCACGGGGTCCGGCGACCGAATCGCCGCCGCGAGCATCCCTTTCGCGTCGTAGGGCGTCGAGGGGATGGCGACTTTCAGGCCGGCCTCGTGGGCGTAGAAGGCCTCCTTGGATTCGGAGTGGTGTTCCGGCGCACGGATGCCGCCGCCGTAGGGCGCGCGGATGACCATCGGCAGCGAGAAGCGCCCCCGCGAGCGGTTCCGGAAGCGGGCGGCGTGGCTGACGATCTGGTCGAAGCCGGGGTACATGAATCCGGAGAACTGGATTTCGGGGACCGGCTTCATGCCGTAGGCGGCCATGCCGACGGCGGTGCCGATGATGCCTGATTCCGCAAGCGGCGTGTCGATGACGCGCTGCTCGCCGAACTCGTCGTAGAGGCCTTCGGTCGCGCGGAAGACGCCGCCGTTCTTGCCGACGTCCTCGCCCATCACGACGACGTCGTCGTCCCGTTGCATCTCGCCTTTCATGCCGTCCCGTACCGCCTGGACGAGCGTGAGGTTCTGCGAACTCATTCTAACAGCTCCTCGTCGCCGTGTCGTTCACGCAGTTGTTCGAGATACTCGAGCTGTTCTTCGAGCCGTTCGGGCATCTCCTCGTAGACGTGTTCGAACATCTCCGAGGGCTCGGGCCGCTCGGTGCTTTCGGCCTCGTCGATGGCCTCGGCCACCTCGTCTTCGACCTGCTGGCCGATGGTCTCGACGCGCTCGTCGTCGAGGATGCCCTCGTTCCGGAGGTAGGCTTCCAGCCGCGGAATCGGGTCCTTGGCCTTCCAGCGTTCGACCTCCTCGTCGTCCCGGTAGACCGAGGGGTCGTCGGCAGTGGTGTGGGCGCCGAAACGGTACTGGACTGCTTCGATCATCGTCGGCCGCGTCGCGTGGCCGGGGGCGTCGTCGCCCGCTTCCTCGGGGTTTTTGGCCTTCTCGAGGGCCTCCTTCGTCACCTTATAAACGGCGAGGGGGTCCATCCCGTCGACCTGCACGCCCTCGAAACCGTAGGCGTGGGCCTTCTGGGCCAGCGTCGCCGAGGCGGACTGCCGTTCGCGGGGTACCGAAATCGCCCACTGGTTGTTGTTACAGAAGAAGACCGTCGGCGTATCGAAGACGCCCGCGAAGTTGAGTCCCTCGTGGAAATCGCCCTCGCTGGTGGCGCCGTCGCCGAAATAACAGAGAAAGGCCTCGTCGCCGTCGCCCTTCATCTTCGAGGCCCACGCCGCGCCGGTGGCGTGGGGAATCTGTGAGGCGATCGGGACGGCGACGGGGAAGATGTTGAGGTCCGCCAGTTTGTTGCCGCGCTCGTCGCCCATCCAGTAGCGGAGCGTCTCGTGGAGTTCCAACCCGCGCACGTAGGCGGCGCCGTGTTCGCGGTAACTCGGTACTATCCAGTCCTGTGGGTCCAGTGCGGCCGCACTGCCGACCTGCGCGCCCTCCTGCCCGGACAGCGGCGGATACGTTCCCATCCGCCCCTGTCGTTGCAGGCTGACCGCCCGCTGGTCGAAGTGACGCGCCAGCCGCATCTGCCGATACATCTCGATGAGGCTGTCGTCATCGAGGTCCGGTACCTCGGCGCCGTCGACGACACGACCGTCCTCGTCGAGTATCTGCACGCGGTCCCGCGGGTCTCGCTGCAGTATACTCATAGGTCCCTCCGTCGCATAGGGTGATTGTCCAAGGCCGACGGCATAGTGTTTACGTAAATTTTGCCACGTTTGAAAGGACACGCGAATAGTGGATGGATGGCCGATAACGACGGCAGTTATAGTCAAAACGTTATAATACAGTGGTTTAAAAATGTCCAAACCGAACAGGTGGGTATTCGCCCCGTTTCGTAACGGTTCGATATGACGGTGATTCCGAAAACGATGGGACGATACTGTGACGCCTGTGGGACGCGAATCCACAGCCCGGAGAGTCAGAAGGTCTGCATGGAACCCCACGACCGAACCGAGACCTACGAATCCGTGGTGGTCCACATCGCCTGTCCCTGCCCAGACCACGGCTGGGATGGTGACTTCGCGTATCCGGGCCAGGAGTGAGCGACTCCGTATACCGGCCGAAGCGGTCGGGGTCGTGTAGTCCGATGCCTCCGTGACCTCAATCAGCGGCTTCGCGTTGCTCGGCCATGCTACGTGCCTCTTCGACGCTTTTCCCATCCCGAAGCAGCGCCTCCACGAAGAACTCGCCGGCCTTGAACGACGACCGGACCATCGGCCCGGAGGCACAGTAGAGGAAGCCGAACTCCTCTTCGGCGACCCGCTTCCAGACGTCGAAGGCGTCAGGATGGACGTACTCGAAGACCTCCAGATGCGACCGCGAGGGCTGGAGGTACTGGCCGAAGGTGACGATGTCGACGTCGTTTTCCCGCAAATCCGACAGCGTCTGATAGATTTCGTGGTCGTACTCGCCGACGCCGAGCATGAGGCTCGTCTTGGTGTAGATGTCCGACTCCTCGCTGACCTGCTTCAGCACCGACAGCGACTGCTCGTAGTCGGCCCGGCGGTCCCGGATCGGCCACTGGAGGCGCTCGACGGTCTCGACGTTGTGGGCGATGACGTCCGGCCCGGCGTCGATAATCTTCCGGACGTCCTCGGGGTCGCCCTGGAAGTCCGGAATCAGCGTCTCGACGAGAATCGAGGAATCGAGCCGTTTGATTTCCCGGATGGTTTCGGCGAAGTGGGCCGCGCCGCCGTCCTCGAGGTCGTCGCGGTCGACCGACGTGAGGACGACGTAATCGAGGCCGATTTCGGCGACGGCCTCGGCGACGTTCCGGGGTTCGTCGGGGTCCAGCGGCTCCATCCCGCCGGTTTCGACGTCACAGAAGTTACAGCCACGGGAACAGCGGTCGCCCATCAGCATGAACGTCGCCGTCCCGGGGCCGTTACGGCCGCTCCAACAGTCCCCGAGGTTCGGACAGTTGGCCTCCTCACAGACCGTATGGAGGTTCCGGTCCCGGAGCGTCTCCTTGATTTCGGCGAACCGCTCGCCGCTCGGGGGCCGGGTCTTGAGCCACTCTGGCTTGCGGCGCCGACTGCTCATACCCTACCGTTCGACTCCGCCGCCAAAAGCATACGGTGTCTCCCGGACCCACGCGCCGCCCCGCCGAGTGCTGTCACCACCACCGATTTATATTCAACTGTTATAGGTCCCCGTATGACGAACACGCGCAGACCGGCCCCGACCGAGAAGCCGGTCGTGCTCACCATCGCGGGCAGCGATTCGGGCGGTGGCGCCGGGATTCAGGCCGACCTCAAGACCATCGAGGCGACCGGCGGCTTCGGCACCTCGGCGGTCACCGCCGTAACCGCCCAGAACACGACGGGCGTCGAATCGAGCCATGTCCTCCCCATCGCGGAACTGGAGGCTCAACTCGACGCCGTGTTGTCGGATTTCGACGTTCGGGCGGCCAAGACCGGCATGCTCGCGACCGCCGAGGTAGTCGAGACGGTGGCCGACTACGCCGCCGACTTCGACTTTCCGCTGGTGGTCGACCCCGTGATGGTCGCCGCGACGGGCGACCGCCTGCTGACCGAGGCCGCCGAGGACGCCTACGAGGACCTCATCGCGGAGGCGACGCTCGTGACGCCGAACGCCGACGAGGCGGCCGTGTTGACCGATATCGATGTCGGTGGCAGCGGCCATCCTGACGAGGCGGGCGCCCGCCTCGCCGGCCAGCGCGTGCTGACGATGGGCGCCGACGCCGCGCTGGTGAAGGGTGGCCACATGCCCGGCGACGAAGTCCTCGACGTACTGGTCACCGAGGAGACCATCGAGACGGCCCGCCACCCGCGAGTCGACACCGACGCCACCCACGGCTCGGGCTGTACGCTGTCGGCGGCTATCGCCACCCGACTGGCCCGCGGCGAATCGCTGGCCGACGCCGTCGGTCGGAGCGTCGACTTCATGGAGCGGGCCGTCCGCTACCACCACGACGTCGGGGCGGGTCCGGGTGCGGTCCACCACCTCGTCGATTTGCGGAACGACGCGGCCCGCGACGAAACTGCCGAACGCGTTTCCGACATCGTCGAGTGGTTCGTCGAGGAGAACGTCCGGCCGCTGGTGCCCGAGGTGGGGATGAACGTCGTCGCGGCGACGCCCTACGCCGAGGAACCGGGAGACGCGGCCGCTGTCGAGGGTCGAATCACGAAAACCATCGACGGCATCGCGCCGAACCGCGGCGTCCGGTTCGGGGCCTCCAGCCACGTCGCACGGTTCCTTCTGGGCGCCCGCGAGTACCATCCGGAGTTCCGCTTTGCGGTCAACTGCCGGTTCGACGACGACGTCGAGGACGCGCTGTCGTCGCTCGACTGGAGCGTGGTCGAATACGACCGCAGCGAGGAACCGGACGGTGCCGACTCGACGATGGAGTGGGCCGCGGGCGAGGTCTTCGCGCCCGACGCGGAACCACCGGTTGCGGTCGTCGACCGCGGTGCGGTCGGTAAGGAGGCCATAACGAAACTCCTCGCCGCCGACGGCCGGACGGTCGCCGAGCGGGTCGTCGAACTGCAGCGCGAACTCGACCGCCCCGACGAACACGTCTGACGTACCGCCGTCTGCGGGATTATATCCCCTTTACCGCGCGGGTGCTTTATATTGGAGCAACGTTCAGAACGAACGAAATACCCCCTTGCTGTCGTGCGATTTAATAACACTCACACGGAGCGTATGGGTGTAATTATTTATAGGACTCGGCAATAACTACCTCCCATGGAAAATCTGTTGAATCACGACAGTATTGACCGCCGTACCGTTCTGAAAGGTGCTGGTGCGCTCGGAATCACATCGCTCGCCGGCTGTACCGGCGACAGTGGCAACGGGAACGGAAACGGCAACGGCAACGGAAATGGGAACGGAAACGGCAACGGTGACACCGAGGTCATTCGCTGGCACGCTGGCGGGACCGGCGGGACCTACTTCCCGCTTTCCGGCGAGTTCGAGACCGTCGTCGAGGAGAACACGGACTACGCGATGGAAGTCTCCGCGACGGGCGCCTCCGTCGAGAACGTCGGCAGCCTCGCAAACGGCGACGCCGACTTCGCGCTCATCCAGAACGACATCGCCTACTTCGCCCGCAACGGGACGGGCATCGACGCCTTCGAGGACAACGCCATCGATAACCTCCGCGGTGTCGCGACGCTGTACCCCGAGACCATCACCATCGTCCTCCGGCCCGGCGCTGGCATCGAATCCATCGCCGACATGGAAGGCATGCGCGTCAACACCGGCGACCTCGGCTCCGGGACGCAGGTCAACGCCCTCCAGATTCTGGAGGCCGCCGCGGGCCTGACGCCCGACGACTTCGAGGAGCAGAACACCGACTTCACGCAGGCCGCAAACCAGATTCAGGACGGCGACATCGACGCCGCCTTCGTCGTCGGTGGCTGGCCGGTCGGTGCCATCGAGGAACTGGCGACCACGACCGATATCGACCTCCTCAGTCTCAGCGACGAGGAACGCACCGCCGTCAAGGATGCCGCCTCCTGGTTCGCCGATGACACCATCCCCGCCGGCACCTACGAGGGCATCGAATCCGCGACCGAAACCGTCTCCGTGCAGGCGATGATCGCCACCCGAGCGGAGTACGATGCCGAAGTCGTCGAGAACGTCACCGCGGCCATCTTCGACAACCTCGACGGTCTGAGTATCAAGACGGACTTCATCAGCGTCGACTCCGCCCAGGACGGCATGTCCATCGAACTCCACGAGGGCGCGGCCCAGTACTTCGAATAACGTGAATCGACGAGCGTGGCTCCTTGTCGCCGTCACGCTCGCCTTCGTCTGTGTAGGCGCTGTAACCGCCACCGGCGGGGCAACCGAAACCGTTCTCGTCGTCACCGACAGCGACGGCGAGGACATCCTCGTCACGCCGGTCGACGACGGGACCGAAGTCACCGTCGAATACACACACAGCGTCGAAAAGACACTCGTTAGCGACGTCTACGAGGTCCGCAACGGGACGCTCGTGATGACGCACATGAAATTCAGTTCGTATGGCGCCGGCCTTCCGTCGACCGTCCCCGTGACCGAAGTCGACGGAAGGTACGTCTATTACCCGCCGGAACGGAGCTACGACCCCCTTCGAATTACGACCGGATTCGTCGCCGAACACGACCTCATCGTCGGCGACAAGCGGTACGATATCGCCGAGCGTGCCGATGGCGGCACCGTCGAGATACACGTCGAGACACGACTCAAAAGACCATGGTAGACGATACATCGACTGACGAGGATCGGCCGGCCGACGAGGACAAGCCAACCGACGAGATGTCCGAGGCGGACGCCGAGAGCATCCTCGAAGAGATAGAACGGAAACGCTCGCTTCGCGGTGCCGGCGTCGTCGTCGTCGCCACCGTTGGCATCATCTTCTCGCTGTTCCAGTTGTGGCTCGCCGCCCGTGGCTTCGTCTTCGATGCGACGCTGCCGTTCGTCGGCACCGTCCAACTCGCCGCCCTCCAGCAACTCCAGATTCGCGCGATTCACGTCAACTTCGCGCTCATCATGGCGTTTCTGTTATACCCGCTTTCCGACGGGACGGGTGGGGTCGCGCGACGACTCGGGCGGATACCGCCCGCGACTCGTGAGCAGTTCGGCGACTCGCCTGTGACGTCCGTCGTCGACCGGGTTGGGGCCGTAATCAGCTGGTTCTTCGTCGACGAGAACCGCGACCGCATCCTGCCGGCCGACATCGTCCTCATCGCCCTGTCGCTTCTGCCGACCATCTACTACGCTACCCAGTATCAGGAGGTCGTCGACGTCGTCCGCCTGTTCGGGCTCCGTCGGGCCGCGCCGGTCGGCGAACTCTACCCGTTCCTCGACCCCATCGCCATCGGCCCGCTGGCGTCGTGGCCCGTCGCCTACATGATGGGCGTGCTGGCCATCCTGCTCGTGCTGGAGGCCACGCGCCGCGCGCTCGGTATCCTCCTGACGGGACTGGTCAGCGTCTTCATCCTCTATGGCCGCTACGGCTGGCTCATCCCCCGTGACGCGCCGGGTATCGGCCTGCTTGCGACCAGCCAACTCCGCTGGGACCAGGTCGTCCAGAACCTCTGGTACACCGTCGAGGGCATCCTCGGGGTCCCGGTCAGCGTCAGCGTCCGGTTCATCTACATCTTCATCCTCTTCGGCGCCTTCCTGGAGATGTCCGGCGCCGGCAAGTGGTTCATCGACCTGGCCTACTCGCTGACCGGCACCCGGAAGGGCGGCCCCGCGAAGGCCAGCGTCGTCTCCTCCGGCTTCATGGGAATGCTCAGCGGCTCCTCCGTCGCCAACACGGTCACCACGGGCGCGTTGACGATTCCGCTGATGAAGCGCTCGGGCTACTCGCCGGAGTTCTCCGGTGCCGTCGAATCCTCCGTCTCCTCGGGCGGCCAGATTCTCCCGCCCGTGATGGGTGCGGCGGCCTTCCTCATCGTCGAATTCACGGGCACGCCGTTCCGTGACGTCATCATCGCCGCGACCCTGCCCGCTATCGCCTTCTTCTTCGGGATGTGGATTATGGTCCACTTCGAGGCGGTCAAACACGATATCGGCGGTCTCACCCGCGGGGAACTACTCGATATCGGACCGCACATGAAACACGGGTGGTTCTACCTCGTCCCGCTCGGCCTGCTGCTGTACTACATCGTCATCGCGCGGCTCTCCATCGGCCGCGCCGGCTGGTACACCATCGTCGCTACCGTCACGCTCACCGCGCTGGTGGCGGCCTACGACCGCGATATCGGCCCGGTGCTGCTCGGGAGCATCTTCGCGTTGGCGACCGCAACCGTCCTCTCGCAGTACTTCGCCGGGACGACGATTCTCGGTCTCGTCCTCGGTGAGGCTGGTGCCGGTCTGGGTCTCGCTGCGGCCATCCGGGCAGCGATTCCGTCGATGGCCGCCATCGTCCTCGTCGTGAGCGTCCTCGCGATGTTGGCCCGGCCGCTGACCGAGGCGCCGCTGCTCGAACTCGACGATGCGGTCTACGACGCCGCCAACGCCGTCGACGAGAAGGTCGGCTACAACGCCGCCTCGACGCGGGCGGGCGCCTTCGGCACCTTCGTCGTCAAGTCGCTGGACAACGGCGCCCGGACCGCGACGGTCGTCGTCGTCGCCGTCGCCGCGGCGGGCGTCATCCCCGGCATCATCAACCTGACCGGCCTCGGCGGGAGCCTCCGGTCGCTCATCCTCACCGTCTCCGGCGGGTCGTTCGTCGTGCTCCTGCTTCTGACCGGCATCTCGGCCATCATCGTCGGGATGGGGATGCCGACGACGGTCATGTACATCATCATCGTCGTCCTGCTCGGGCCGACGATGCAGGAGTTCGGCGTCGCCCTGCTGGGCGCACACCTGTTCGTCCTCTATTTCGGCCTGATGGCCGACGTGACGCCGCCGGTGGCCGTCGCCGCTTACGCCGCGGCGGGTATCGCGAAATCCGACGCCTTCGAAACCGGCAAACAGGCGTTCCTGCTGTCGCTGAACAAGATTCTCGTCCCCTTCGCGTTCATCTTCGCGCCCGGTATCATGTTCCTCCGCCAGCGCGAGAGCGGCGAGTGGGTGACGCTGGCTGCCTCGGACCTCGCCGATATCGGCTTCCTCGTTCCCGAAGTCATCATCCCGGTGGTAGGGATGTTCGCTGGCGTCTACGCGCTGGCGCCGTCCATCATCGGCTACTACCGCACCGACGTCCGCCTGAATGCCCGCGTTGCCTTCGGTATCGCGTCGCTGCTGCTGTCGGCGCCCGGCCTGGTGCTGATGCCGGCCGGCACGGCGCTCGGCATGGTCGGCATCGACGTCGTCAGTTACACGGTTACGACCGATATCGTGCTCCGGGTAATCGGCGGCGTGCTGCTCGTCGTCCTCGTAGTCGCCAACCGCCGCCGCGCCGACGCGGAAGGCGAGGGCGAAGACGAACCCGAATCGACTGACACGACGCCGACGGCGGCCTGACGATGGCCGCCTGACGGCCCCACCGGCCGTGCGTGTCCGGCCACGCTCCCCACCAGCCCTTTTGAATCGCCGCGCGAGGCTCTCGGTATGGAGCCCGAACGGTTCTTCCACGTCGCCATCAAGACCGACGACCTCGAGGAGAGCGTCGCCTTCTACCGCGAGTTGTTCGGCGGGACCGTCGTCGACGAAAGCGCCCCTGACGAGGCGGTCCAGTACGTCGCCCTCGAAGTCGCCGACAAGCGGGTCTACGTCTTCGAGAAAGCGCCCTACGAGGCCGACGGTGTCGTCGACGACTTGCCGACCGGGTTCCTCCATTTCGGCTTCGTCGTCCCGAGCGTCGACGCCGCCGTCGAGACGCTGACCGACGCGGGCGCCGACCTGCTGATGGAACCGGCCACCTTCGGCGAGTTGCGAATCGCCTTCGTCTACGACCCAAGCGGCACGCGCGTGGAGTTGCTGGAGGAGCTGTAGCCCGCCAGCGGCGACGTTCGCAGGGAACGACACGCATATCTGTCGTAGTGACGAGGTGCAGATAATGAGTGCCGCGATAGCCTCTCTTCTGCGGCTGATACCATGTTGACCGAGGCCTCACTCGCCGCGACGGGTATCGACGCCGTCGCGTTGAAACCCGC
Source organism: Natronomonas halophila (assembly GCF_013391085.1). Taxonomy (NCBI): domain Archaea; kingdom Methanobacteriati; phylum Methanobacteriota; class Halobacteria; order Halobacteriales; family Natronomonadaceae; genus Natronomonas; species Natronomonas halophila. The sequence continues at coordinate 2,116,056 of NZ_CP058334.1, forward strand.
CGAAGTCGACGTCGCCGACGCGCTGGACCTCGACGCCGAGGCCGCCGTCATCGACTACGAGGGCCGCGAGCGGTTGCCCGACGCCGAGACGCTGGCAGCGCTGGACGACGCCTACGACCTCTTCGTCACGACGCCCGTCCGCGCCGACGGCTTCGACCCGCTGGGCGACGACTCGCTTCTGGACCGCCTCCCCGAGACGGCCACGCGCGTCCTCGTCGCCGGCAACGGCGCCTACCTGACCGAAAGCGAGGCCCGTCGCGCCATCGCGCCGCGTCTGAAAGCCGCCCGCGAGGCCGCCCCCGACGCGTGGGTCGGCACCGAGGGCATCGAACGCGTCGCGCTGGCGACCGGCGGAACCCAGTTCGAACTCCTCTCCCGCGGCACCGACTCCGAGGTCCGCGCGATTCGGACGGCCGGCTTCGACGGCGATATCGTCCTCTACGCGCCGACCGTCCTCACCGACGACCCCGACGAGACGCTGGATGCCGTCGGCGGCTACGTCTCCCGCCGCGGCCCCGTCCGCAAGGCGCTTCCCGACGACGCCACGACCGATGCCACCGCCGAGGGCCGCGCCCGTGAAATCCTCCTGCAGGCCGCGACCGACTACGCGCTCGTCGGCGACGCCGAGACGGTCGCCGACCGTGTGGCCGACCTCGAAGCCGCCGGCATCGACCGCGTCGTCGCCTATCCTGCTCGCGGCCTCGATGCCTTCCGTCCATGAGCCCCGCGCCGCCAGCCGAATCCATGGAGGTCGCCGTCGTCGGGTGTGGCGTCGTCGGGGCGACGGCCGCCGTCGAACTCGCCGAGGCGGGCGCCGATGTGACCGTTTTCGAGGCCGGCGATGTCGCCAGCGGGGCCAGCGGCCGCGCCGCCGGCATCTGCTATGACGCCTTCGCCGACAGTCTCGACGCCGAAATCGCCGCGGAAGCACTCGAAACCTTCCGCGAACGGGACGCCATCACCGACTGCCCGTACGTCTGGCTGGCCCGCGCAGGCGACGACCGCAGCGCCGCGGCGATGGCCGAACACGTCCCGCGAATGCAGAAACAGGGCCGCGACGTCGAGTTCATCGCCCCTGCGGACCTCGACGCGCGCTGGCCGGCACTCCGAACCGACGACATCGAGCGGGCGGCCATCGCCCACGACGCCGGATTCGTCGATACGGGCAACTACACCCGCGAGACGGCCCAGTTCGCGGTCGCCGCGGGCGCCGACCTCCGCGCGGAGACGCCCGCCCGGCTTGACGAACGCGGCCGCGTCAACGGCGAGGCCTTCGATGCCGTCGTCGTCGCCGCTGGCGCCCAAACCCCGCGACTGGTGGCGGCGGCCGGCCTGCCGATTCCGGTGAAAGCCTACCGCGTGCAGGCATTTCTCTCCGCGGAGACGCCGCTTTCGGCGGCGGTACCGATGTGCTACGATGCAACCGGGAGCTACTACCTCCGGCCGCGAGGGGGCGGCCTCTTCGTCGGCGACGGCACGGTCCCCGAGGCGGCGGACCCGACCGACTGGAACCGGCGCGCCGACGAATGGTTCGTCGAGGAGTGTGCCGACTACCTTCAGCAGGCAATCGGTCAGACTGTTCCCGAACGCCGGTCGTGGGCTGGTCTCTGTACCGCGACGCCGGACGGCGACCCGCTGGTCGGCGAGCGGGCGCCCGGCATCTACGTCGCGACCGGCTTCCAGGGCCACGGCTTCATGCGCGGCCCGGCTATCGGCAAACGGCTCGCAAGGGCGGTGCTGGGCGAGTCGGCATCGCCGGCGTTCGACCCCAACCGCTTTGCTCCCGACGAGGACTTCGATATCGTCGAGGGGATGACCCTCGAAGAATAGGCTCGGTTAGGCGTCAGCGTCGCTCGCGTCGTCTTCGGCCGCCATTTCGACGGACTCGACCTCATCGGCTTTCTCCTCGCCGTCCTTCGGAATCAGCACTTCGAGCGTGCCGTTCTTCGTGACCGTCGCGTCAGCGGCTTTGGCATCGACATCGGCGTCCTCGGGCAGTTCGACCTCGCCGCGCAGTTTGAGGCCACGGCCGGGGAACCGCATATCGTAGCCGTCGTGGAGGCCGCGGAACCGTTCGATATCGATTTCGAGCGTGCGGCCGACCAGTTCGACGTTCACGTCGCCCGCGCTCGCGCCAGGGGCGTCGAAGACGGCGAGATACGCGTCGTCGTTTTCCAGCAGGTCGACGGGCAGGTACTTTCGCTCTTGGACGCGACTGGAGGCGCGGCCGATGCCCTCCAGTACCGTCCGCCCGATGGATTCCCCCACCTCCCGAATCATACGTGAATCTCTTCGAGCCCGTCGCTTTCCCCGCAGTAGGGGCAACTGAACGCCTCTACCCCGGTATCGTCGGGCATCGAATACTCGTAATGCAGTTCGAACATGTCGAGGTGACAGTCGTCGCGAGTACAGGAAACCTCCAGCGTCTTTGGCATGAACGGGTGTAGGAGCGAGACGCTAATCAATGCCCCGGCGTTTTGTCCCTGGCGTACCTGACCGACGTATGGTCGTTCGGGGCATCGACTTCAGCGGCGCGGCCGAACCGGGCGAGGACATCTGGATTACCGAGGGTCGACTCGACGGCCGAACCCTCGAACTCACGGCCTGTCGGTCGGCCGCTGAGGCGTTCGAGACGCGGGGCCGCGAGGCGATTCTCTCGTCGCTTGTGGACCTGCTCCGGAGCAGCACCGGGACGACGGGTATTGACGTCTCCCTCGGACTGCCCGCAGCGTTGCTTCCCGACGGTGTGGCGGAGTGGCCGGATGCCGTCCGCTGGTTCGCCGAGACGTTCGCCGACGCAGACGCGTCCGAAATGCGCGAATATTTAAAAGAACGCGCCAGGGCGAGCGACGAATCCGGCGTCGAGTTGAAACGACAGGCCGACACGGCGGTCGGCGCGAACTCCCCGTACGGTTTCATCACCTACTACCAGACGCTCCACGGGATTCGGGACGTGCTCGCGCCGCTGGTCGCCGAGGATGCCGTCCGCGTCCCGCCGATGCAGTCGGCTGGAAAACGAAATGTCATCGAGACGTATCCGGCGGGCACGCTCCGTCGGCTCCGGACGGTCGACACCCAATATAAGGAAAGCGGCGAGGAGACGGTCGACCGCCGTGCGGAAATCCTGCGCGTACTGAAATCAGACCGCGGTGATATCGTACTTTCCCTCGACGAGGAGACACGAGAAATCGCCCTTCAGTCACCGGGGGCTGACGCCCTCGATAGCATTGTCGCTGCCGTCGCGACGGCGCGGGCGGTTCGGAACGACTTCGCCACGGACTACGACTACCGGGACTGTGAGGGATATATCTACTCTTAAACAGTGTTTGGCGTGTGTTTTAAATCACCAACTATCGTACACACTGGTATGAGCACCACCCTCACGACACGGATTCCGGAGGACCTCGCGGCGGAAATCGAGCGTATCAGCGAGGAGGAGGGCCTCGACAAGAGCGCTGCTACCCGTCAGTTGCTTGCACAGGCAGTCGCCGAACGGCGGCGAAAACAGGCGTTCGAGCGTTACGAGGACGGTGAACTATCGCTCGGGCAACTGGCCGAGGCGGCGGATATGTCCGTCCGGCAGGCGCTTTCGGAACTCCGGGAACGCGGTATCCACTTCAACTACTCCGAACAGAGCCTTCACGAGGACTTCGATGCTTGACGAGGGAGCGATCGCCGATGCGACGGTGCTGATCTTCCTCGGAAAGCTCGATAAACTTGACCGTCTTCGGGAACGCTACGATACTGTATATATACCCGAAACGGTCCACGAGGAAGTCGTCGTTGCCGGCAAGGAGATCGGCGCGCGTGACGCCGCACTCGCCGAAGAGGCGATCGAGGACGGCTGGCTCGTCGTTGAACCGACCGATGTCAACCCGGCAGTCGAGCGATTCGACCTCGAAGCCGGCGAAACCGCCGTACTCTCGCTGGCTCTCGACCGGGATGCGGACTGCCTGCTTGCCGACGAGGAGGCCGTCCGCGAAGTCGCCCGCCTGCTCGACCTCAATCCCCGCGGGACGCTGTCCGTACTGTTCGACGAACTCCGGTCGGGTGACGCCACCTTCGACGATTTCGTCGAGTCGCTGGAACGCCTCATCGACGAAGGGTTCTACCTCGATGAGTCGGTCTACCTGCAGGCGGTTCGGAAGGCACGAGAACTCGCTGAGTAACCATCCGCATTCGTTTTACGCGTCGATGCCCTCCGGCCGAGTATGAAGGACCCGGCGGACCTGGACGTAACCCTCGTCGACGGCTACGTCGACGAGCCGGCGCATTTCGGCGTGCCACCCTATATCTCGACGTATCCGCGCTTCGCCGCCGGTGCTGCCGTCGACGCAGGCGTTTCGCCCGACAACATCACGTATCACACCATCGACGAACTCCGTGAGGACCGCTCGAAGAAGCGGGACGTCGCGGCGGCCGACCTCTTCATTTACGTCGGCGGGATGACCGTCCCCGGCAAGTACGTCGGCGGCACGCCCGCCGAACCCGACGAGGTGAAGGAACTCGCCTGGATGGCCGAGGGCACGAGCGTCATGGGCGGGCCAGTCCGCTTCGGCGTCGGCGAGGCCAACGAGGGCGCCACCGAGACTGAACGGCAGAACCTCGATTACGACTTCCTCGCGATGGCCGACATCGAGGCCGCGGTCTACGACCTCGTCCACGGCGGCTTGGAGGGCTTCGAGGACCGCTACCGCGACAACGAGGAACTCGATAGATGGGCCTCGAAGGGCGCCTTTATCATCGAGCAGCATCCGGACCACCCCGAATACCTCATCTGCGAGATGGAGACCTCGCGTGGCTGTCCGTACCGCTGTTCGTTCTGTACGGAACCGATGTACGGCGACCCGGACTTCCGGGCGCCCCGCTCGGTCGTCGAGGAAGTCGACCGCCTCTCGGACCACGGCGCCCGCCACTTCCGACTCGGCCGGCAGGCGGACATCCTCGCCTACGGCGGCGACGGCGAAGCGCCGAACCCCGACGCCCTCCGTGAACTCTACGGGGGGATTCGCGAGGCCGTCCCCGACCTCGGGACGCTGCATCTCGACAACATGAACCCCGTGACGATTACGGACTATCCCGAGAAATCGAGGGAGGGAATCCGCATCATCGCCGAGAACAACACGCCCGGCGACACCGCGGCGTTCGGCCTCGAATCCGCCGACCCGCTCGTTCAGGAGGAGAACAACCTCCTTGTCACCGCCGAGGAGTGTCTCGAAGCGGTCCGCATCGTCAACGAGGAAGGTGGCTGGCGTCCCGGCGAGGAACCGGGAAGCGGCCCCTCCGTCGACCCGAACGCCGACCGCCTGCCGAAACTCCTGCCGGGCATCAACCTCGTCCACGGCCTGAAGGGCGAGCGCTCGGAGACCTTCGAGCACAACAAGCAGTTCCTGCAGGATGTCTACGACGAGGGCCTGATGGTCCGCCGTATCAACATCCGGCAGGTGATGGCTTTCGAGGGCACCGAGATGGCCGAGACGGGCGCCGACATCGCCAAGGACCACAAACAGCAGTTCAAGACGTACAAGCAGGAGGTCCGCGAGGAGATCGACAACCCGATGCTCCAGCGCGTCGCCCCGCCGGGGACCGTCCTGCCGAACGTCTACCTCGAATACCATCAGGACGGCAAGACCTTCGGCCGGCAGTTGGGCACCTACGCGCTTCTCGTGGGTATCCCGGGCGAGCACGAACTCGGACAGGCCATCGACGTGGCCGTCACCGACCACGGTTTCCGCTCGGTTTCGGGCGTGCCCTATCCGCTTGATATCAACAGCGCCTCGATGGATGAACTCCGGATGCTCCCCGAAATCGGCAAACAGCGCGCCGGCAACATCGTCGTCAACCGCCCTTACGAGTCACCCAAGGACGCTACCGACGAAATCGACCTGACGCGATTCTGCGAGACGGGCCGCACGGAGCGCGCGGACTGACAGCCTCGGCGATAGGCCTTTGCTTGCGGCTTCCTGAGTTCTATGCATGCCACAGGATAGCACAGCCGACCGACTCCGCATCTCGTATCCTGCGGACCTCAGCGAGTGGGGGCGATTTCAGGTCGAAAAGCCGTCGTTCCGGGCGTATCTGCGGAAGACCACTGAGATGGCGAGTCAGGGTGACGTTTTCGAGGAGTTCGTCGGCGTCGGTTGCTGTGGGAACACGCTGGACGTGCCGCTTCGGGTCGAGGCCGTCGAAGGCGGCAACAGGGTCGGCGAGGACACCGAAATCGAATACGAGGTGCGGGAGGCCTGCGATATCGAGGGCGGGTGGCTGGTCCAGAGCGAAGCGGGGCCGTCCTAAAGCCGGTGTAGACCGTCCTCGTCTTCGAGGAAGAGCGGGTTCTCTGGGCCGAAGGCGGTGCCCGTTAGGGCGACGGTTCGGTCCTCGACTTGTACCTCCCAGCGCGGGACGAACCCTCCCTCGTCGAGTTCGACGTCGTCGACGGCATCGTCCCACCGGGTCAGCAGGCGGGCGACGTCGCTCCGAAGGCGGTGTTGGCCCCAGAGCATGCCGCCGCCCAGAGCGAGAGCGATGCCGGCCGCCGCGGCGGGCGCGAGTGCGGGCCGACCGACGGCGACGAGTGACAGGGCGCCGAGAACCATCAGGGTGCAGACGGCTGTCAGCGGGCGTGTACCGAACCCTAACGGCACTTGGTAGTCACTCATTCGGACAGTGCTTCACGCCGGCGTCTATAATCCCTCGGTCCCGTTTCACTCGGTGAGTTCTGCTTCCTGAAGGACCTCGTTGAGGTCGTCGCGGACGTGTTCGCCGAGTTCGCGGTCGCCGGCCGTCGTGACGACGCGGTTCTCCTGGACGCTGGAGCCGTCACGGATGAGCAGGCGGACGTTGCCGTTGTCGTCGGCGCGGGTCACCTTCGCGCGGACGCCCGTGCGGGAACCGGAGCCGCCGGCGTCGATGGGGCCCGGAATCAGTTTCTTGACGTGGGGATGACTGGCGACGGTCTGGAGGACCTGCCGGCCGTCGCGGCCGCCGATGACCGTCGAGTGGCTGCCGCCCAGTTTCTCCTGAAAGGAGGCTTCGATGACTTCGAGGGCGGTGTCACCGCGCTTGCGGCGGACGGCCTCGATGGGGTCGTCGTCCTCGACGCGGTAGAAGGGATAGTGAAGTTCCGCGCGCGTGGCGCGGACGATGTCGCGCTCGCCGGTGGCGTAGACCTCCTCGGGCCGTTTGCGTCGGACTTCGTCGGCGATGCGGCCGGCGTAGTTGCGACGTTCGGCCGGTGCCCAGCGGTCGTCGGTTTCGATGCTGGTCGTGACGGTTCGCTGGGCGACGATCTCGTCGTCGAGCAGGCAGGTGACGGTCGCTCGCTCGCGCTCGCAGTCGATGACGACGGTGTCGGTGTTGGCGCTGCGACAGACCAGGCAGTAATCGCCCGGCCGTTCCAGCGACGACGCGCACTGCCGACACTCCATGTCCGTTCGAAGTCGTCCGAGCCCGATAAGCGGGGCGGTTCACCCCCACTTTTTGCACGGGGCGCCTGTAGCGCCCCGGCAAAAACATGGGGAAAATATGCGCGAGAGCCGACTAACGCACTCGGAGGGCGTGGCTGGAAGCTCTCGCTACGGTGACTCGGCGACTTCGCCGCCTCGTTGCCGCGAACCGCCTCGGGGGCGCTTTTCAAGCGCCCCACTCGGCGGATGCTACCCCCTCAGTCGGTTGATTCTTTTAAATAGCGGCTTCTAACTCTACCCTTTCTCACATCTGGGGGAACTTCCCTGTCACGACAGATCGTCAGGGTCGGCCTTCAGGAACTCACGGGCCACGACCGTCGCGTAACTGCCTTTCGGCAACGAGAACGAGAGCGTAAGCGGGTCGCGGTCGATATCGAGGTCGGTCGTCACGCGAATCGCGCGTCGGGTACCCGTCGAATCGAACTCGCCGGGTAGCGAGAAGTCGGCGGGTTCGATGCCCAACTCGTCGAGCACTTCGTGGGCGATTTCGGCGGGTTCGCCGGCCCCGAACTCGGTGTCGGTGCCGACAAGCGGCGCGGTGACGAACGCGCGGCCGCGCTCGCAATGGCGGCCGACCGTATCGACCCGGCCCTCGTCGACGGTCTGGGCGCGGTCGGGGTCCGGCAGGCCGGCGTCGTCGGTAAAACAGACCACGTCGCCGGGGACGGGACGGCCGAAGGGCAGGCCCCGTTCCAATCGCTCCGAGAGGATGCGGTTGAAGGCATACGACTGGGCGGCGTTGACGAACATCCGCTGGAGGTTCGTCGGCAGGCGCTCCAGCGCCTCGCGGTAGTCCTCGTCGGTTTCGGCGCCCTCCGCGAGGCGGGCGGCGATGGCGCGCTCGAAGCGCAAGCGCCCCGGCAGTGTATCGAGGGCGGCCTGCCAGTCCCGCGTTTCGCCGATTTCTTCCCGGACCTCGCGCGTCGATTCGGGTTCGCGCTCGCTGGACTCACAGACGTACCGGACGGCCGCCGACTTCCAGTCGCCGCGGACGATATCGAGGCCGACGCGGTGGGTGATGGGTCGTTTCGACCCGAAACGCTGCTGGCCGAAGTAGTTCGGAACGGCCACCTCGTCGGCGCTTCCGTCGAAATCGGCGGCGAACTCGCGGAGTTCGTCTGCGACGGTCTCGGCGTTTTCGGGGTGGTCGGCATCGCGAACGACGAGTTCGAACTCGTTGCCCGCGAGGTCGCCGAAGAGGACGGGTCGGCCCGCCCGCCCCAGAATCTCGACGTCGGCGTTACCAAGCTCCGGCAGTTCCGTACGGTCGGGCAGTTTCACCGAGAACAGCTGTGTCGTAATCGCGTGCTTGTCCTTCGTTCCGGCCCACGAGACGCGCTCGCGGCTGATTTCGAGTTTGTTCGACAGCGCCGAGGCGAAATCGTTGGTGTCCCATCCCGAGAGCTTCGCCCGGAAGACGAGATGCGGGTACGACCCGCTGTCGGCGTCGACGGGGTGGACGTCGACGTCGAAGGACTCTCGCTCGCGGACCCGGAAATCCTCCGGGCGGGCGCGCAGGCGGCCGCCGGTGCCATCGGCCTCGCTGACGTAATACTCGATGCCGACGGCCTGCTCGACGGGATGGGACTCGCGCATACCCTCGGCTGGACGCCGCTGCGCAAAGCGTCTTACGAGACGGGAGGCTTAGAAGGAGGGGACGAGGGGTGCCGTTACCTCGTCAGCGTCGTAGCGTTTCGGCTGGCCGCCGTCGGCGCGGACCGTTTCGGTGGACGTTTGTCGAGGCATTCGCGGCACCATCGGTTCGATTTCGTCGGACGTCATCTATTCACCCGTACCGACTCATCATCCTTAAACCTCATGATTGTTAGTGCAGTTCCGGCAATTGCTGCCGGTCGGCGGCGAGGATTTATAAACGATAACGTGGCCAGCCCCGGTATGTCGCCGCCCGACGCCGACCGCGAGTCGCTCGAACGTCGTCTCGATGCCGTCGAACGGGCGCTTTCTGCGGACGAACCAGTCGACCGAACCGACGAACTCGCCGAACTCGAAGGCCGGATTGCGGAACTGGAAGCCGCCGTCGAGGCGCTTCGGGGCTACGTCGGGTCGGTGCGCTCGGTCAACGAGGACGTCGAACGGCGGGCCGACCGCGCGCTCCGGAAGGCCGAGGCACTGGAGCGAACGGTCGCGGCGGGCCAGCGGGAGCGGGAGGAGCCGACGCAAGCCGCCGGACCGACCGATGATGGGGCCCAAATCCCTCTCCTCGAACGCCTGCGGCCGTGATTCGCGTCGTATTGGCGGTCGTGCTCGGAACGGCTCTCGTGGGCGCCAGCCTGCCGGCCGCCGAGCGGGCCGAACGGGACCGCAACGCCGCGCTCGCGACGGACGAACTGAACGTGCTCGCGACCGACGCCGAGCGACTCGCGGCCCGAAACGACCCGGTCGACGCGAACGCTTCGCCGGCCACGACCACCGTCACACTCCGCCCACCGGAGCCGTCGTTCACGGACGGCGGGCGGTTTCACGTCGCCGACGGGCGATTAGTCTGGGTCCCCGCGCGCGGCCCGAACGTCTCCGTCCGAAGCGAGGTGCCGATTCGGGTCGACGGCTCCCTCCGCATCGAGAGTCGGACCGAACTCCGGTTGTCGCTGTCCCGAACCGACGGCCAGGCGGTCGTCCGCGTTCGGCGAGCGGGGATTCAAAAGGAAAGCCGCGACCAACCGCCCTATGCTGGATAGACTGCTCGATACCGCGGCCGACTGCGGCTGTGTGCCGTCCGTCGAGGCCGACCGGCTCCACGTCGACAGCGACGACTGCGCGGGAGAGGGCCGGCTCGCCGAGGAACCGGCCTGTCGCGGGACCGTCGTCGAAGCGCTGGAGGACCGAGACGTGACGGCCGTCCGCACCCGCGCGTCGGGCTTCGAGCGCGCCTACGAGGACGACGCCGCGGCCCTGCTCGTTGCGGCGGGTCGCTTCGCCGAGGCCGCCGCCTTTCACGATGCGGACCTCGCGGCCCGCGCCCGGAGGGACCCGCTGGGTGCGGCCCGCGTCGCCTCGGGTCGGGGCGACCCGCTGGCGCGTATCGCCGCCGAAACCGGCCTCGCGACGTTTCTCGGCGCCGACTACGAGACGGCGCTCCGGCCGAGCGTCGGGCCGACGGTCGCCCGCTCCCGGGTGGCGACCCGACCGCCCGCGGACGCGACGCTGACCGAGCGCTACGAACTCGATACCGGTGCCGTCGTCCGGCACTATACCGGCGACGACCTCTCCACGTACCACCTTACGCCTGCGGAACACCGGCTGGACGCCGACGCGACGGCGACGCTGGCGGCAGCCTACGACCGTCTCGCCGAAGGGGGCGTCACCGGTGGCCAGCGGGCGCCGGGACGGGCCGTTCGCGCCGTCGCCGATACCGGCCAGCCAGTCGAAACGCTCGCGACAGCGCTCGAAAAGCACACGCGCGGCCTCGGCGCGCTGGAGGACTGTTTCGCCGACCCCGAGGTGACCGACGCCTTCGTCACCGCACCGGTCGAGAACAACCGCATTCGGGTCCGCCGGGACGGCGAGACGATGCGAACCAACGTCCGGTTGACAACCGACGGCGCCGCGGCGCTTGCCTCCCGGTTCCGGCGGGCCAGCGGCCGCGCGTTCTCGAAGGCCAGCCCCACGCTGGCTGCGACCGTCGACGCGGGCGGCCGCCGAGTGCGGGTCGCGGGCGTCACCGACCCCGTCAGCGACGGCGTCGGCTTCACGTTCCGCGCCCACGACGAGTCGGCGTTCCGGCTGGCCGACCTCGTCGAAAACGGGACGCTCGACCCCGAGGGGGCGGCCCTGCTATCGGTCGCCGTCGAGCGCGGCGCGGCCGTCCTGCTTGCGGGCGCCCGCGGCGCTGGCAAGACGACGCTGCTCGGCGCGCTGCTGTGGGAACTGCCGCCGTCGGTCAGGACCGTCGTCATCGAGGACACGCCCGAACTTCCCGTCGAGGAACTCCAGTCGACGGGCCGGGACGTCCAGCCGCTTCGTGTAGCGACCGGCGACGGGGCCTCCATCGAACCGACCGACGCCCTTCGGACGGCCCTCCGACTCGGCGACGGCGCACTCGTCGTCGGGGAGGTGCGCGGCGAGGAGGCACAGGTGCTCTACGAGGCGATGCGGGTCGGCGCCGCCGACGGCGCGGTCCTCGGGACGATTCACGGCGGTGGCGGCGAATCGGTCCGCGAGCGGGTCGTCACCGACCTCGGTGTGCCGGAAACCGCCTTCGCGGACACGGATTTCGTCGTCACGGTCGAAGCCTACGACGACGGCGACGGCCGGACGCGCCGGCTCCGAGCCGTCGAGGCCGTTCGTCGTACCGCCAACGGCGTCGGCTTCGAGACGGTAGCGGACGACGAAGGCCTTTGCCTCGCTGACAGTCCCGCCATTGCCGACCTCGCGGCGCCGAACGAGACGGCCGCCGATGTCCGGGCGGACATCGAGAGCCGAGCGAACCACCTCGGCGAATGACGGCAATCGAACGCCTCGCGCGGCTCTCACCGCGGGAGACGGCCCCCGACTCGTTGGCCGAAGTCGCACCGTTCCTCGACGAGGAACCGTCGATACTGGCCGCCGGCGCGGACGTCGTCGGCGCCATCGCGACGGTTCCAGTTGTCCTCATCGCGCTCGTGCTTGGACGGGCGGAACTCTTGCTGGTCGCTTTCGGCGTCGGCCTCGGTGCCGCCGTCGCCGTCCGTGGCGTACTCCTCGCCGTCGCCAACCTCCGCGAAAGCCGGGCGCTCGGTGCGGCGCCGACCCTCGTCGGGCGGGCGGTCCTCCGGTTGCGCATCGCCCCGACGGCGGAGGGGGCGGCCGCATTTGCGGCGAGGACCGATGGCCTGCTCGGCGACCGTCTGGCCGAACACGTCAGACGGGCGCGGGGGACGCCCCGTTCCGGACTCGGCGCCTTCGCCGACGGCTGGCGTGACACCTTCCCGGCGCTCTATCGGGCCGTGACGCTGCTGGAGGCGGCCGCGAACGCCCCCGACGACGAGCGCGACCGGGCACTCGACCGCGCGATGGAGACGGTCCTTGATGGGGCCGAGACTCGTGCTGCTGAAGCAGCCGATTCGCTTCAGGGACCGACGACGGCGGTCTACGCGTTCGGCGTGCTCCTGCCGCTGGCGCTCGTGGCCGTCCTGCCGGCGGCCGGCGCGGCCGGCGTCGAGGCCGCCCTTCCCGCGGTCGTCGTGGTCTACGACGTGGTGTTGCCCGCCGGGCTCTGCTGTGCGGCCGGCTGGCTGCTGGCGGCCCGCCCGGTCGCCTTCCCGCCGGTCCCCGTCGGCCGCGACCATCCCGACGTCCCGGACCGTCGGTGGCCGCCGGTCGTCGTGGGTTTGGCTGTCGCCGTCGGTAGTTGGCTCGTCGTCGGCACTCTCCTCCCGGCGTGGACTCGACCGCTGGCGGCCGTCGGATTCGGAGGCGGGGCGGCCCTCATCTGCTGGTTTCGCCCCATCGTTTCGGTTCGACGGCGTGCGAGTCGGTTCGACGCCGGCCTCCCGGACGCGCTATATCTCGTCGGCCGGCGCGTGGCCGACGGCGTGGCCGTCGAGCGCGCCGTTGCCGACGCCGCAGATGACCTCGATGGCGTCGTCGGCGAGACGTTCACCGCAGCCGAGCGGCGGGGCCGCCAACTCCGGGTCGGCGTCGAGACGGCTTTCGATGGCGCCCTCGACGGCGTGCCGAGCAAACGGGGCGAAAGCGCCGCGCGCTTGCTCGGTTTGGCGGCCCGCGAGGGCCCGCCGGCCGGCCGCGCGCTCGTCGAAACCGCCGACCACCTCGATGCGCTCGCCCGCGTGGAGGCGGAGGCCCGCCGCGACCTCGGCCGGGTCACCGCGACGCTCGGCAACACCGCGGCTTTCTTCGGCCCGCTCGTCGGTGGCGCGACGGTCGCCCTTGCCGATAGCATCGACGCCAGCACTGTCATCGATGGCAGCTCCCCGGATGCCGCCGCGCTCGGCCCCGCTATCGGCGCGTATGTCCTCCTGACGGCAGTGGTTCTGACGGCACTGGCGACGGGCCTTTCGCGGGGACTCGACCGGGCGACGGTGGGCTACCGAATCGGTATCGCCCTCCCTCTGGCGACGTCGACGTATCTCGCCGGCTTCGCCGCCGCCTCGGTCGCGGCCGGGGGTTTATAACTGAACACGCGGCCAGCGGCCCCATGTTCGACGTTCCCGTCGACGCCTGGTACGTCTATCTCGGTCTCGCCGTCGCCAGCGGGGCGACCGTCACGCTCGCGGGTGCGATGCCCGCCGCAGCGCCGCCGGACGCGACTGGTGCCGCTCGAACCGTCGATAGCGTCGCCGCCAGCCAGCACGCATCCGTCGGCAGCCACCCGCTCGCTGACGCCGACGCCGTTCGGGTGGGCGCCGATACCCTCTCGCTTCGCGGGCCGGGTGGGACGACCCATGCCGGCCTCGGCTACGGGCCGGTCGTCCTCGCTCCCGAAGGGACGCCGCTCGGGGGCGTCCTCCGCGGGGAACCGCCCGAGCAGGTCTTCACATCGCCGGCGCGGTTCGAGCGGGCGGTCGCCGACCGGCGGGCGACGGACCCGACGTGGTACCGCACCGACCGACTGCTCGTCAGGCGGGTCACGTGGGAGGGAACCGATGTCGTCCTCGTCGGCTAGGGCACAGGTCGAACCGCTGGCCGCGCTGGCTGCGGTTTTCGCCGTCGGTGTCGGCCTGACGCTCTACGTCGGCGCGCTCGACGGGGCGCTTGCGGCGCTCGACGACGACCGCGAGATGGCGCCGACGGCGGCCGACGCGCTCGTCGCCGAAGCATCCTCCTTCGGCGCCGTCGACCCGCCGTTATCGGCGGCCGCGAAGCGTGCTCGCCCGACGGGCTATCGGCTGAACGCGACGCTCGCGGCCGGCGGAAAGCGGTGGCAGGCAGGTTCGCCCCGTTCACGCCGCGTCGATTGCGTCGAGCGACGGGTGAGCGCTCGCACCGCACCGGGGACGGTCCACCCCGGGCGTCTGGAGGTGTGCGTGTGGCCCGCGGCGTGAGCACCGTCCTCGACGTAGCGGTCTGTCTCCTGCTGGTCGGCGCGGCGATGACGACGCTGACTGTCGGGATTCCGAACGGAGGACGCCACACGGTCGGCGACTCGACGACTCCCGACGCGGACGTGCCCGCCCGAACGCTCGCGACTGTGACGGCTGACGTCTCCGCCCCTCGAAATCGAACGGTTCACGGCACGCTAGCGGACCATCTCGGACGAGCCGCTGTGGCGAATACCTCGCTCGATGGCGACTCGCTGTCGGACGGGGAGTATGCCGGCGCGGTCGCGACGGAAACGGCCGAAACGACCGGACGACGGGTCGCAGTCACGGCACGCTGGGAACCGTATCCCGGGGCACCGCTTCGGGGAACGGTGACGGCAGGACGAATGCCGCCGACGGACGCCGACGTCGCAGTCACGAGACACGTCGTCGCCACCGGTATCGACGCTTCCATGGCGGACCCGGATTCCTTCGGCACGCTGGCACGAGCGCTCGCGACGGCGTATGTCGAGTGGCGTTTTCCGCCGGAGCGAACGCGTGCCGCGCTGGTCGACGAGCGGACCGCACCGGCAACCGCCGATCGCTATCGGACGGCGGCAGCGCCGCTCGGCGCGGATATCGAGGGCGCACTCGCTGAGGCGGACACCCGACGAACAAACGAGTTGCTCGCGAACGCGCTGGCCAACCGTCTCGAAGCCGACCTCCGAGAGCGGTACGATACGCCCGCGGCCGCCGCCGAGGCGAGCGCTCCCGACCGAACGGTACTCGTCGTCCGGCGGTGGGACAGATGAACGACCGTGCGCGCGTCCCGTTCGCGCTCGTCGGCGTGCTCCTGTTGGTCTCCAGTACGACGCTGACCGCGACCATCGGCACGGAGGCGCCCGCCGACCGGCCGTCGGTCGACCGGGCGATGGATGGCGCGACCGCCGAATCAGTGACCGCGCTCCGGGCGGCGGCCGACGAGGCAGCGACCGAGGCGGCGGCCGCTCCGGTGACGCGCCCGGCGAACACGACGGCCGGCCGAGCGCTGAACGACACTCAGCCGTTCCGGGACGCGCTCCGATTACGGCTGTATCTGGCCGCCCGCGAGCGCCTCACTCCGGTCGCCGTCGAACGCGGTGGTGTCACCGCGACGGCGTCGCTGCCGGCCGTCGAGTCGACGACTCGCGGCTACCGCGAGGCCATCGACCACGTCACGGTCGAACGGGCCGGCGAGGACAGGGCGGCCCTTCGGGTGACCATCGAGAACGTCACACTGACCGCGACTCGCGGTGAGCGGCAGGTCGCCGAAACCGAACGGTCGCCGACCTTCGTCGTTGCCAATCCCGCGCTGTTGCTCCACGACCGAACGGAACGCTTCGAACGCCGGGCGACCGCGCCAGTGACCGAAACGGGTATCTCGCGTCGCCTGACAGCGCGGCTCTATCCGATTGCATGGACCCGCGGGTATGCCCAGCACGGTGGCGCGCCGATAGCCAACGTCGTCGGCACGCGACACGTCGAACTGGCGACTAACGACGCGCTCGTCGCCGAACAGCAGGCCGTCTTCGGCGCCACCGACCCCGACGGCCACCGGGGCGTCGCCGCTGCGGGTCGGCGTGTCGCGACCACGGACGCCCTGCTCGGTGCCGGTGGTGACGAGAAATGGGTCGACGCGGTCCTCGGTGGTGCCAACGAGGTCGGCCAGTCCGACTCCGGCAGCCAACCGGTCGGCGCCTGGCGCTCCGAACCGCCGGCCGCCGAGGTGTCAGTGGGCGTCAACCGCTCGGCGGACCACGCCTACGCCGAGGTGGTCGGCATCCGCGGCGAGGACCAGATCGCTCGGCACATCGACCGGGCACACACCGTCGAGGCCCGCGTCGACGCCTCGGTCGAGAACCGGGGCAGCTACTCGACCGGCGAGCGCTCGCCCGGCGGCGACTGGACGCTCGTCGACGTGCGGCGCGAAACGAGCGTCTCGCTCGATGACGCCGAAGCGGCGGCAGACGACGAATCGGACTGGACGACACGACGAGCGAGGGCTTTCGAGGCGGTGGAGACGGCAACCACGACGCGGACGTGGCGGCAAGGAAACCGGACGACAACAACGGTACGGACGAGCAAGCGTCGCTATCGGGTTTCCGTCACCCTTCGCGCTCGAACGGCACCCATCGACGGGGTTCCGAGCGGCCGCCTCGACGGCGCACTGGCCCCTGCGACCGACCGGGCGACCGACGAGGCGCTTCGCGAGGCGGGCGGCTTCCGGACGGCCGCCCGAAGCGTCGTCTCCGGCGGATGGTCCCCGACGACGGCGACGGCGACCGCCGACCGGACCGTCTCACGGGCTGACGTTCTGCACACCGTTCGACCGCTACGCGAAACGACGCGCAACCACACCGTTCGACTGCCCGCGCCGGCGGTCGGTGCCGGCCGAGCGAACCCGCCGGCCCGACTGCGCGAGAGCCTCGCGGACCGCCGTGAGGAACTGCTCGGCCCGCCCGACCGGTCGGCCGAGCCGCGGGCGAAACGCGCCGGCCGGGCCGCGTATCTCGACGCGCTGGGCGCGGAACTCGACGGCCGGGCGGATACCCACGCCGAGACCAACACCGGTATTGAGGCAGCACTCGGCGAGCACCTCCCTGCCGACCGGCTCGACGGCGCGCTCGCGGCCCATCGGGCGGCCCGTCGTCCCGACCCGCCGCGAACCGCCGACCCGGCGGGGAACCTCTCGTTTGCGGTCGAAACCGGGCCGTCCTATCTCACGACGGGGTCGGTGGCCCGCGACCGAATCGGCGCTCGCGGCGAGGGTCGTATCACGCCGCTTGCGACCCGGAACGTGAACGTCTTCACCTCGCCGCACGACGGGGTCGCACAGTCGATCGTCGACCGGATTCCCTATCTCGGGGCGGACCGGATCGCCCTTTCGACGGCCGCCTCGACGCTCCTCGCGGCCGAGCGGTCGGATACTGACGCCCCGGACCTCGAGCGGGAAGTCGGATCGGCCAACGCCCACGTCCGTGGTGCGCTCGTCGCGGTCATGGTCGACGAGGGAATTTCCGAGCGGGACGCGAGGGCGGCGCTTGAAACCGATGCGGGGACCGCCGAGGCCGCCTTGGCGCTGGCGAACGGCACGACCGCCGACCGCGCGGCCGCGACCGTCGCCGACAGTGAGGCCGAACGGGACCGGCTTCGGGTCCGTCTGCGAAGGAGGCTCGATGCGACGCTCGCCGAGAAGGGCGCCCGCCCGCCACGAAGCGCCACGACGCCGATTCCCGAGGCGCTTCGCGCGGAATACAGCAGGGAACTCCGACGGGTGGCTGCCGATGGCATCGAGGCCGAAATCGCGGACAAACGGAAGCGGCTTCTCGGCAAGCGCCTCGGCGCGCTTCCGGCCGGCCTGCCGATTGCGCCGGTTCCGGGCTACTGGTATGCGACGGCCAACGTCTGGTACGTCGAGGCGGCCGGCGAGTACGAACGGTTCGTGGTCCGGGCCGACCGCGGTGGCCCGTCCGGCGCGGTGACCTACATCCGCGACGGGCGGGCGGCCCGAATCGATTCGCGAGACGCCCGCCTCGGCACTGCCGAGCGCGTTCCAGTCCGGCTCTCGACGGCCGTCGTGGTCGTCGTTCCGCCGGGTCCCCGCGGCGTCGGTGACACCGACGGCGTCGCCGACGAACGGTCTCAGGGGTGGCCGCCGTGACAGCCGAGGCTTCTTGCGGGCGGCGGTGGAAACGGGGGGTATGGACGCCGCTACTGCCCTCAAGTCGGCCGCTGCGGTCCTCCAGCGGCCGTCGAACATCCTCCCCGCGTACTTCCTGACGCCGGCCGTCTCGGCGGTCACACGAACGGTCTCGCTTTTCGGTATCGCCGTCGTCTACCTGTATCTCGAAACGACCGGACGGCTCGCGCGGTTCCGCGAAGAACTCGCCGCGCGCGATATCGAGTCGCCGCCCTCGGCGGAGACCAACCCCGATGCCTTCGACACATGGGTCCGGGAAATTACGCCACTGGTCGAGACGGTCGTCACGCCCACGACCGTCGCCATCGTCGCGGCGACGATACTGGCCACGATAGTCGTCTCCGTCATCCTCGTCGCCGTCGCATCGGCTGCCCAACTGTCCGCCAGCCACGCGCGATTGTGTTCGGAACGCGGGACGACGGCCGCGCTTCGGGGCGGCCGCCGCTTCTGGGGACCGATACTCGTGCTCCGCCTGCTGGAACTCGCCCTCTGGGCGGGGATACTCGCCGCCGTCGGAATCGTTATCGCCGTCGTGTCGCTGCTCTCGCCGATAGTGGCCGCGCTGGTGGCTCTCGCAGCCTTCCCGGTGACCGTCGGACTGCTCGTCGGCATCCGTCTCGTGTTCATCTTCGCGCCGGTCGCCGTCATCGTCGACGAGGGAACCGTCGGCCCGAGCCTCAGACGGTCGGTTGGGTTTCTTACCGATAACCCGGTCGCTGCGGGCGCGTACGTCCTCATCGCGCTGGGCGGCTTTCTGACGGTCGGGTCCCTCGGCGGGGCCTTCGCCACACAGGGCAGCGGCGTCCTCTTCGGCCTGCTCGGCTTTACCCTGCTGTCGCCGGGACTGGACCTCGTGAAAACCGCCTTCTACGGGGATTACAGGGGGGAAGTCGACCCGCCAGGGGCTCCCGAGGGGCCACTCGGAGGCCGGTTCCGAGCCGGCCTCTCCCGCGGTATCGGCGAGCTATTCGCCTTCGTCCGGGGCCACCCTCTGCTGCATGTCGCCTCGCTTGCGGTCGGCGTCGCCGGGTTCGCGCTCGGGTGGGTCGCCATCGAGCCGTTCCTCGGGGGCGTCTCGACGTCCATTGCCGACCGACTGGCCGGCCACAACCCGCTCGTGGCGGCCGTCGAGTTCGGCGCGAACAACTGGACGGTCGCGGTGAGTTCGGCTTTCGCCGGCCTCGTGTTGGCGGTGCCGGCCGCGGGCGCGCTACTGTTCAACGGCTTCGTGTTCGGCGTCATCGCCCGCACCGAGGAGACGCTACTCGAACTGTTGGCCTTCGTCGTGCCGCACGGAATCCTCGAAATCCCGGCCTTCATCGTCGCGGGCGCGCTCGGCTTCTGGCTGGGCGGTGCCGGCTGGCGGACCCTCCGGGGGCAGGCCTCCGCCGAGGCGCTGGCCGATGCCATCGACCGCGCCTTCTGGGTCGCCATCGGTCTGGGGGTCCTGCTCGCTATCGCCGCCGTCATCGAGGGGTTCGTCAGCCCCTACTACTATCGACCGTTCCTGTAGCCCGACCCCGAACGCTACTTGAGGCCGGGGACCCGAAGGGCGGATATGCTCCACGAAGTCGCCGACGACCCCGGGTCCCATACCCCGGAGGAACTTCACGAACGGTACGAGGCCGAACTGGCGGGCGCCGTCGAGTCCCACGGCGTCGAGGAAGTCGCCGAGGAATCCGGCGTCGATGCCGAACGGCTCCGCGCGCTGTTGGACGGCGAAACGCCCGAATTTACACTCGAAGAGGCCGCGGCCATCCTCTCGGTGCTCGCGGAGGCGCCCGAGGCCGAGACCATCGCCATGCTCGTTCGCGACGACCTGATGATGGGGATGTCGATGGCCGTCCTCGACGTCGAGGCCATCGAGTCCGGTATCGGCGGCCAACTCGAAGCGAAGGAAATCCAGTCGAAACTCGAAGGCCGCTTCCCGATGAACCTCCGGGAACTCGCCTTGCTCCATCAGTTCATCGAGAGCAAAAAGCGATGAAGGTGGGCATTCTCGGCTGTGGCTACGTCGGCCTGGAGTTGGCCCGCCAGCTACAGGACGACCACGACGTCGTCGGCGTTCGCCGCTCGGAGGCGGGGCTGGCGGCCGTCGAGGAGACGGGCGCCGAGGCCGTACAGGCCGACGTCACGGACGCCGAGGCGCTCGAAGCGGTTCCCGACGTGGACGCGCTGGTGTTCGCGGCCTCCTCGGGCGGCCGCGGCGCCGAGGCCGCCCGCCGTGTCTACGTCGAGGGGCTTCGGACCGCCATCGAATCCTTCGGCGCTCGCGCAGATTCGCCGGACAGACTCGTCTACACGTCGAGTACGGGCGTCTATGGCGACCACGATGGCAACTGGGTCGACGAGGAGACCCCGCTAGAGCCGACCACGGAGAAGACGAAAGTGCTGGCGGAGGCCGAACGAATCGCCCGCGAGGTTGCTCCCGACTACGGCATCGACGGCGCAGTTGCGCGGTTTGCGGGCCTCTACGGCCCGGACCGCTATCGGCTCGAACGGTATCTGGAAGGGCCGGTTACCGAAGGGTATCTGAACATGATTCATCAGGAAGACGCCGCGGGCGTCGTCCGCTTTATGCTGACCGACACCGATGCGGACCTGCTTTTGGCCGTCGACGACGAACCGGTCAACAAGTGGGCCTTCGCCGACTGGCTGGCCGACGAATGCGGCGTCGAGCAGCCACCCAAGCGGACGAAAGCCGAGCGACTCGACGACGATATCTCCGAGGCGGCCCGTCGTCGTATCCTGACGAGCAAGCGCTGCTTGAACGACCGGCTTCGCGAGTCGGGCTACGAGTTCCGCTATCCGACCTATCGAGAGGGGTATCGGGACGCCATCGACGCCTACCGAAACCGGCAATAACCGGCTTTCGCGGCGAAGTACTTACCTCGGTGCCGGGCTATCTCGGGCTATGCAGCAGACCGCGGCCGAGGACGCGTTCGCGGTCGGCCAGCAGCTTTTCGAGGCAATCACTGGGAATCCCGAGCGGGTGCTCGTCGTCGCCGCCGTCGCGCTCGCGCTCGTGCTGTTCGGCGTCGTGCTGTGGTCCCGATTCGGCCGGACGCCCGGCGACCGGTTTCTGGACGCCCTCGCCGTCTCCGACGGCATCGCGGTGCTGATGCACCCGAACCCGGACCCCGACGCGATGGGGTCGGCGCTGGCCGTCGCGACGATGGCTGACGCCGTGGGCACGCCCGCGACGATACAGTACCCCGGCGAGATACGCCATCCGGAGAACCGGGCCTTCGAGACGGTTCTGGACTGTTCCTTCGAGCGAATCGATGCGGCCTCGGAGTTACACGGCGAGGACGTGGTGCTCGTCGACCACAACGAACCCCGCGGCTTCGGCGGCGCCGATTTCATCGAACCGTACGCCATCGTCGACCACCATCCCGGAAACGGGGAGGGGGAGGCCTTCACCGACGTCCGCCCCGACCGGGGGTCGTGTGCGAGCATTCTCACCGAATACCTCCAGCAGCGTGGCTGGAGCAACGACCCGGAGGCCAGCGGACAGGTGGTCTCACCGCGGGTCGCGACCGGCCTGCTCTACGGCATCCAGTCGGATACGACGGCGTTCACCCGCGGCTGTACGCCCGCGGAGTTCGAGGCGGCGGCCTTCCTCTTTCCCGCAGCCAACGGGGATTCGCTGGACCGCATCGCCAACCCCGAGGTCGACGGCGAGACCCTCGACGTGAAGGCCAAGGCAATCCGTGACCGGAAGAAGGACGGGTCGTTCCTCGTCAGCGACGTCGAGACGCTGTCGAACCTCGATGCGCTACCGACCGCGGCCGAGGAACTCGTCCGTCTGGAGGGCGTCTCCGTCTCGGTCATCATGGGCGAGGCCGACGGCGCGATTCACCTCTCGGGGCGCTCCCGTGACGACCGGGTTCACATGGGTAAGGCCCTCCAGCGGGCGACGGGAGAGCTTTCGGATGCCAGCGCGGGTGGTCACGCGCGGATGGGCGGCGGACGTATCGAACTCCCGCTGTCGGACAGCGAGTCCGGGGAGTCGGTCGACCTCGAATCGCGGCTCTTCGCGGCGATGAAAGGCGAGTTGTAACGCTCGCCTGCCAGCGTGCTTTTGTGTCCGACCCGCTTATCACGGGTATGGCGACGAAATCGGCGACGTGGGCCTATCGTGACCGCTTCCACGAGTCCTTCGCTCGCACCTATTTCCGGCGCTTTGCTGATTGTCTGGTCTCCTCGGTCGGCGTCGGCACGTATCTCGGCGATGCGACCGACGCCGCCGACGAGGCCTACCACGAGGCCATCATCGAGGCGCTCGAAAGCGGCATCAACGTCGTCGACACCGCGGTGAACTACCGCCATCAGCGCGCCGAGCGGGTGGTCGGCGAGGCCGTTCGGGACAGCGATATCGACCGCGACGCGGTCATGGTCTCGACGAAAGGCGGCTTCGTCCCCTTCGATGAGGAACGGCCCGCCGACGCCTCCGCGTACATCGAATCGGAGTTCCTCGATACCGGCCTCATCGACCGCGAGGACCTCGTGATGGGCAACTGTCTCACGCCCGCGTTCCTCGATTGGAGTCTCGACCGCTCGCTTGAGAACCTCGGCTTCGACTCAGTCGACCTCTACTACGTCCACAACCCCGAGGCACAACTCGCCCAGTTCGACCGCGAGACGGTCTACGACAAACTCGAAGACGCCTTCGTCCGACTGGAAGAACGCGCCGCCGCGGGCGACATCAACCACTACGGCGTGGCGACGTGGGAGGCCTTCCGCGTCCCGCAGGACCACGACAAATACCTCTCGTTGCCCGAAGTCGTCTCGCGGGCCCGCACGGCCTCCGACCGCGCGGGGACGACGGCCACGCACTTCCGGGCCGTGCAGTTGCCCTTCAACGTCCATATGGCCGATGCCTTCACCCTCGAAGCCCACGAGGGCGCCGACGGCGAACAGAGCGCGCTGTGGTTCGCCAGCGAGGCCGGCCTCGACGTCTTCACCTCGGCGTCGCTGCTGCAGGGCGACCTCGCGGAATCGGGCGGTATCCCCGAGGCCGTCGACGAACGCCTCGCCGGGGACACCGCTGCCCAGCGCGCGCTCAACTTCGCTCGGAGCGCCCCCGGCGTCACCTCGGCGCTGGTCGGCACCGGGTCGCCGGAACACGTCGCCGAGAACGTCGGTGCCGGCACCTTCGCGCCGATGGGCGCCGACGCCTTCGACAGCGTCTTCCAGTAAACTGATACGGGCCCGTCGGATACCGGGCGGTATGCGCCGTCGCCGCTATCTCGCCTTGCTTGGAACCGCCGCCAGCGCCGCGGTCGCCGGGTGTAGCGACGGCGGGTCGTCGACCGAAACGCCCACGCCGACGCCATCCCCGACGCCGACCCGCGAGGACCTCATCGAGCGGTATCGCTCGGAACTGGACGGACGGGACATCAACGTCCAGCGAATCCAGGAAGACGGGCCCACGCTCCTGCTGGACTATTACAGCGACGCCGGCAGCAGGTCGGGGTTCCGCGAGGAAGTCCAGCGGGTCGCCGCCGCGGCCGCCAGCGCCTACGGCCAGTATCTGAACGTCGAGGTCGACCGCTTCGAGGTGACCGGCTACGCCTACAACGACGACGTCCTCGGGGAGTTCCACATCGAGGCCGCGTGGGTCGAACAGTTGATGAGAAGGGAACTCAGCGAGGCGGAGTACCTCCAGCGGGTTCAGAACACCGTCTCCGCGGCATAGCGTCGGCGGCACCGGGTTCGAATCGAACCTCACGATATCAACTCTCACATCGCCCCCGGTCCGAGTCTTTCAAACCGGCCCCAACCGAAGGGCGGGTGTGTCCCGTCGGGAACTGTTCGGGTCGCTCTGTGCGATGGTGTTTCTGGTCAACCTCGCGCGGGTGGTCTTCGCACCTATCGTCCAGCCAGCGGCCGCCGATTTCGACGTGTCGGCGGCCTCGCTCGGTATCGTCACCAGCGCCGCGTGGATGGGCAGTGCGGCCCCGCGCCTGCCGACCGGCTACCTGTTGACCCGCTTCCCCCGACATCACGTCGTCGCCGCGACGGGGACGATGCTCGTCGGGACGGCTGCCTTTACCGCACTGTCGCCGTCGGTGACCCACCTGACGGTCGGTGCCTTCCTGATGGGTCTCTCCAGCGGGATGTATTTCATCGCGGGTAACCCGCTGGTGAGCGAGTTGTTCCCCGACCGGGTCGGCCGCGCCATCGGGATTCACGGCATGTCGAGTCAGGTCGCCGCCGTCGTCGCGCCGCTTGCGGTCAGCGCCATCCTGCTGGTCGGCAACTGGCGGACGTCGTTCCTCCTTATCTCGGGGATTGCAGCCGTCGTGACTGCCTTTCTGGTGTTTGCGGCCTCCCGCGCGGAACTGCCGGAGGCCGGGACGGCCGACCGGAGCCTCCTCGCTGCCGGCCGCGCCCAGTGGCCCATCATCCTCACGGGCGTCGCCTTCCTCGGGGCCGCCGGCTTCCTCTGGAACGGCCTGTTCAACCTCTATGGCGACTATCTGGAGGTCGTCAAGAACATCGACCCGGCGACGGGCCGGACGCTGCTGTCGCTGATGTTCGCCGCGGGCGTGCCGGCGTTCCTCATCACGGGTCGACTCGCCGACCGGGTGCCGAACGTCCCGCTGCTTTTGAGCATCGTCGGCGGCTTCATCGTCTGTGTCCTCCTGTTGACGCTGGCAGAGGGCGTCTACGCCGTCGCCGCAATCAGCCTCGTGTTGGGCTACGTCGTCCACTCGCTGTTTCCCGCGGTCGACACCTACATGCTGGCGTCGCTGCCGGACCGCCACCGGGCCAGCGCCTACGCGCTGTATTCCTCGATTATGATGTTCGTGCAGGCGCTCGGCTCCGGCAGCGTCGGCATCGCCGTCTCCCGCGGCGTCAGCTACACCGTCGTCTTCCGGACGCTGTCGGGGGTGCTCGTGGTCGTTCTCGGCTGCCTGTTCGTGCTCTATCGGGCCGGCTGGCTGCCGGCGGGCGGGGCGGCCCACAGGGCGGCCGGCGAAGCCGGGGCGGCACAGCAGCCGGAACGTTAACGGCACACGCAAGCGGAGGCCCGGATATGTTTACCCCCGACGAGCTGGCCGGCATCGTCGACCTCTTCGGGGCGTTGACCCGCGAGGAACTCGGCTCGGCCTGCTCGGAGTTGGCCTACCGGCGGGGCGAGGACCCGCCCGAAGACGCCGTCGAGACGGCGCTTTCGGAGTTCGCACTCGTGCGGTTCGACGCCGACGGCGACACGGACGAACTGCTCGCGCCCGGGCCGGCGGCGTTTCCGACGCTCCCGGAGGGCGCCGAGGACCTGCCGCACATCCTCGACGTCGAGACGCGGTCGGTCGACCGGGCGACGGTGGCGCGGGCGGCCGAAGAACGCCTGCGAACCGAGGCCGCGCAGGCGGTCAGCGCCGGCGATACCGAGCGGGCCGACGAACTGCTCGATATCAGCTACGATATCGAGGCGTGGGGCGGCGTCGACCTCTCGGGGGTTCGGGACCGCCTCGACGACGCGGACAACAAGACAAACTAAGAGCGCCCGGCCCGACATGCCCGACATGGACTGGGAGCGGGTGATGGCACACGAGCCGGCTGCCCTCGACGGCGAGGAACGTGATGCGGCCGTCCTCGTGCCGATTATCACCCGCGGCGACGACCATCACCTCGTGTTCACCAAGCGCGCCGACCACCTCGGTGAGCATCCGGGTCAGATGAGTTTCCCGGGCGGCGGCCGCGAACCCAGCGACGCCGACCTCGAGGCGACGGCCAAACGCGAAGCCGACGAGGAAATCGGCCTCCGGCCCGAGGAGGTGGAGGTGGTCGGCCGCCTCGACGACATTCCGACGGTCACCGACTACCGCGTCCGGCCGTTCGTCGCGCGGGTGCCGGACCGCGAATACACACCCGACGAGCGGGAGGTGGCCGAAATCGCAGTGCTGTCCCTCGATGACCTGACGGACCTCGACAACTACGAATCCGAGCGGCGGGACCACCAGCACCACGGCGCGATTCGCATCCACTTCTTCCGGGTCGACGGCTACACCGTCTGGGGCGCGACCGGCCGGATGCTCGTGCAGTTCCTCGAACTGGCGACCGACTGGGAGATGCCCGAGGAGGTCGACCGGGTGGTCGACCCCGACGCCGAGTTTCCGGTGTGAGGCGGTGTCGGCGGTTATTCGGCCGGTCCGTCCGCGCTCCCGTCGGGGGTCCCCGCGAGCAGGACCACGAGCGCCCCGACCGCGGTTAGCCCGCCGCCGACCCTGCCGACGGAGACGGCGAACGTCTCGTATCCTCGAACCGCGTTCGCGATATCGGCGAGCAGGAACACACAGAGGCCCAGTTGCATCACGATGACGAGCCGCAACACGCGTGCTGAACGGTCGAACTGTATGGAGGGCATGGCTGACGGTTCCGCGAAAACGTAGGAATCTCTTGTGGTTCCGTTAACGCGGCGACCGCGTCCGCTGACGCCCACAAAACGTGGGGTTTATCCGTTCGCTTGGTGGAATATATGATACTATGGCCAAACGAGGAAAGACCGGGAGCGCCGGCCGATTCGGCGCACGATACGGGCGTGTTGCCCGCCGCCGCGTCGCTGAAATCGAAGAGGACATGGAAGACGCGACGGTCGACGGCGACAACGTCAAGCGCGTCGGCACGGGCATCTGGGTCAACGAGGAGACCGGTGAGAAGTTCACCGGTGGCGCCTACCGACCCCAGACGCCGGCCGGCGAGACCGTCACGCGCTCCATCCGCGCGGCGCTCGGCGAAGACGAGGAATAACGACTCCCCATGAGCTACAAGTGTTCCCGCTGTAAGCGCGACGTCGAACTCGACGAGTACGGCGGCGTGCGCTGTCCGTACTGCGGCCACCGCGTCCTCCTGAAGGAGCGGAGCCGCGACATCAAGGAAGTCGACGTTCAGTAGCGTGCACACCGCCGAGTTCGTTTTCCGCTACGATACGCCCCGAGCGGCCGCGCTGGTCGCCGACGCCATCGCACAGGAGGCGGGCGAAATCGACGGCGGCCGCTCGTCGGCGACGGTCCGCCGGGAGGGCGAGGAAGTGTTCGTCGACGTCGACGCCGACGACCTCGTGGCGTTGCGGGCCGGCATGAACACCTGGAGCACGCTCGTTGAGGTGGCCGAGCGGGCCGCATCGGCCGGCGGCGCGCGGGTCTGACGGGCGTGCGGCCGCTGGCGCCGAAAGCATGGCTTTTTCAGTATTCATCCCGACGCGTAGAGTATGCAGGGTAACCTACCGCCTGAGGCCCAGGAGAAAATCGAAGAGCTCCAGGACCTTCAGGAGACGGCACAGCAGGTCGCACAGCAGAAACAGCAGGCCGAAACGCAGCTGCAGGAGTCCCGCAACGCGCTGGACACCCTCGACGACATCGAGGGCGACACCCAGATGTACCGCGAAGTCGGCGAACTCCTCATCGAGACCGGCTACGACGAGGCCTACGAGGACCTCGAAGAGAAGGTCGACAGCCTCGAAGTCCGCACCGAGACCCTCGAAAAGCAGGAAGAGCGCGTCCAAGAGCAGTTCGAGAGCCTGCAGGAAGAGCTCCAGCAGATGCTGCAGGGCGGCGCGGGCGGCGGCGGTCCGATGGGCCCCGGCGGCCCGGGCGCCGGCGGCGACTAAGCCGTGACTGACGCGGAACCGACCGACGAGGAAATCGTCGAGGCCGCCTCGGACGCCGCCGAAGGCGTCATCCTCGACCGCTACAAGCAGTCCGATGTCGAGGACATGGACGTGACCGTCCGATTCGAGGACGGCACCCTCGACGTGGACGTCTACCTCAACGCTCCCGAAGAGCCGGACCCCGCCGTCGTGGCACAAGAGGCCGTCGAGGCCGCCGAAGCCGCGGTCGACGAACTCTTCGAGGAGGCCTGAGGCCCCTTTCTTTCTATCGACGCCCGCGCCGATAGCGGCCACTGTCCTCAGCCGGCCAGCAGGAACACGAGCAGGCTAATCGCCATCGCCGCGCCGACGACGACGAGCAGGAAGGCGCCGCCGATCTGGACCATCGCGTTGGCCGTCGAGGCCAGCGTCTCGGTGCGGTCGTTGCCGAAGACGGTCACGTCGGCGTGTTCGACGGCCATCCCGGCTTCGACGGGTTCGAGGTCGTCTTTCGCCTCGTCGATGAGGTCTTCGACCAGTCCGACGAGTTCGTCGACATCGATGGCTTCGCCGACCTGATTGGTGGCGTCCATCGTGTTGACGACGTGGTTGTCGGTGGTCATCACCTCGGCCTCGTCGGCGTCGATGGCGGCCAGTAGTTCCTCGCGAAGGCCGGGTTCCATGTTGTTGCCGTCGACCAGGACGTAGGCCGTCCGCTGATCGTCGACCTCGGTAATGGCGGCCCGGACGCCGAGCGGACCGATGCCGTCTTCGGGGTCCCAGTCGGTGGGGTCCCACGCGACGCCGACCCGAAGCCGGCCGCTGTCGGCGTCGACGAGTTCCTCGCCGAGGCGGTCGGCGGCGGCCATCATGTCGAAAGAGCGCTGGGAACCGGGGACGACGTGGCCGAGGTCCTCGCCCTCCAGCCCGTTGTTGCAGTTGTGGGCGTCGACGAGCATGACGTCCCCCAGCCCCGACCCGCGGGCCTCCGAGGCCGTCGAGAGGCCGACGGCGAAATCCACGTCGTCGGCGAAGCCGGGCGCGTGGGTGGCGACGACCAGCGCGTCGTCGCCGACGGCCTGACCCAGCAGTTTCGATTCGCCCTCCTGTTCGCGGAGCGCGTGGGTCGCGTCCTCGGTGTAGTCGATGCGGTCGTGGGCTTCTTCGGCGGCGTCGACGAGCGTGTCGACTTCGCGTTCGGTGACGAGGTTGAAGTCGTGGCCGGCGGTGGCGTGTGGCGGGAAAGCCAGCCCCTCGGCGCTTCGGGCGATGCGCTCGGGGAGGTTGCCGCCGCCGATTTCGCCCATCGGGCCGGGATGAATCATCGGGAGGACGAACCGGGCCTTCTCGGTGCCGTCCTCGCCGCGGATACCCATGACGGTGACCGGGACGACGGCGTCCTCGCCCAACTGCTCGAAGAACTGTTCGAGTTCGTCGGAGCCCTCGGCGATGTGGCCGATGAAGCCGCGGATGAAATCCAGCACGGAGACGCCGAGGCTCTGTCGCCACGGGCGGTCGATTGTGATGAGAAAGACGTGGACGGCGGAGGCATAGAGGACGCAGATGGCCGCGAGGACGAGGAAGTCCTCCGGGCGGATGATGAGCAGTTCCGGCGGGGCCTCTTCCGGTTGGGCGAGATAGGCGTTCAAAAGCGGGCCGCCGACCTCCAGATACCGGAGGGTGCCGCTGTAGACGAACAGGAGCGCGGCGGTGACGACGGTCTGGATGCTCGCGGGCAGCGCCGCCACGAGCAGCGAGCGCCGGGAGATGGCCATGATGACGAACAGGCGGAACGCGAAGATGGAGGCCAGCGCGACCAACAGCGCGTCGAAGACGAACGTCTGGCCGAGGTCGGCGACCAGCGCGACGACCGCCGCCACGACGAGGAAGACGACGACGATGACCTCACAGAGCAGCGCCAAGAGCGCCGAGCGGTTGTGCGTCATCCGGCCGCCGAGCAACTGGTCGACCCACGGGGTGAGGAAGGTCGCGGCGACGGTCGGGATGCCGATATACACCAGTCCCTGATAGGCGTCGTCGAGGACGAACTGGTAATCGAAGGCGGCGACCCCGACGACCGCCGCGAGCAACAGGGCGAAAAACAGGCTGGCCGACCAGTCGGGCGCCCGGAAGACGAACCGGGACAGCGCGGCGAGGTCGCCCTGCGTCTGCGTCATTAGGCGAATGAGGGGTATGGATGCGGTTAAAAGGCTCGGGAGCGGATTCGCCGCCCGCTCCCGTCGTCCGGCGAAAGCGGATGGCGGTCAGTATTTCCGTCCGAACCACCACGATTCGGTATGGACTTCGACGTCGACGCGTGGCGCGAGGAACTGCAGTCCTACCGCGCCCAGAAGGACGACCAGTTCGCGTCCTCGCGGCAGTCGCCGCTGCCGCCCGAGGAGCGCGAGGACTTCGACGGCCTCGATTACTTCGACCCCGACCCCGACTACCGGGTCGAGGCGACCGTCGAACTCGTCGACAGCGACGAGACGGTGACGATGGAGACGACCGCCGACGGCGAACAGCTCTACGAGCGCGCCGCGCGCCTCCACTTCGAACTGGCGGACGCCAGCGGCGAAACTGACGAGCACACGCTCGTGGCCTACCAGCGCGTCGACCACGAGGGCGGGTCGCTGTTCGTCCCGTTCCGCGACAAGACGACGGGCCAGCAGACCTACCCCGGCGGTCGGTACATGGAACTGCACACGGAGGGCGCGTCGCGAAGCGACGCGAATTCGTCGAGCGGGGAGCAAAGCGACCCGCGAGACGGCGAACTGGAAGACGGCGCGACGGTCCCGCTGGATTTCAACCTCGCGTACAGCCCCTTCTGTGCCTACAGCGAGGCCTACGAGTGCCCGCTGCCGCCGCAGGAGAACTGGCTGGAGGTCGCGGTGGCCGCCGGCGAGCGCTACGAGGACTAACTTTAGTTCGCGCATCGCGTAGCGGGCGTATGCTACCCGATACGGCGTGGGAGCGGCATTCGAACCCGAAAAGCGGGTGGACGCGCCTGCTCGCGTATCCGGCGCTGATACTCGGTATTTATACCCGGAAGTGGGTCGCACTCGGAGCGACGCTGCTGTTTATAGCGATTAACCCGGTGCTGTTCTCGGCGCCCGACGAGGAGCCGGACGACTGGATGTATCGCGGCGTGCTCGCCGAACGACAGTGGAGCGAGCGCGGCAAGCCCTTCGCCGGCTTGGGGTTTCCGCAGGTGTTGAGCCTCGTCCAGAGCGTCGCCTTCCTCGCCAACATCTACGCGGCTTATAAACGAAAGCCGCTGGCGACGGCCGCGTCGACGGTGGCGACGATGGCGCTGAAACTCTGGTTCGTGAACGAACTGATACAGCGGTACGACCCGGAACTGGCGGCCGAAAGTGCGTAGTTACGGGACGACGCCGACCGTCAGTAGCGTCCCGTACTCCCGATACCGTTCGACCATGTCCTCGCGGGTCTCCCAGTCGTCGGTCGGGAACGCCTCGGCGGGCGGAATCTCGGTTTCGCGGTCCGGGATGGTGTCCTGTTCGGCGACGTGGAACCCCGCCTCGCGGAACGCCTCGCGGTACTGCTCGTAGTTCCACAGGGTCATGTCGATGGAAATCGACTCCTGCCACTCGTGGGTGTGCTCGCTTTCCTCGAAGTAGTTGACCGCACAGTAGAAGGTGCCGCCGGGGCGGATGACCCGCCGGAGTTCCTCGAGGGCGCCGACGGGGTCGGGCGCGTAGTAAAAGGCCTCCATCGAAAAGGCGTGGTCGATGCTGTCGTCGTCGAAGGGCAGCGACTGGAAATCCCCGACGACGTAGGCCACGTTGGGGTCGTCGGTGTAGGTGCGGGCGTTTCGGACCATCTCGGGGGCGCCGTCGAGGCCGTAGGCGCGGCCGGCGTTTTTCGCCTCCCGGAGGGCGCGGGCGGCGTAGCCGCTGCCACAGCCCAAATCGAGGACGGTGTCGCCTTCCTCGACGGGCATCCGCCCCAGCGCGTGCTTGGCGGTGTGCCAGTGCCGTTCTTCCATCCCCCGGTCTCGGCCCTCTGCGGCCCACGAATCGAACTCGGCGCGAACGCTCATACCGGGCGTGGGGTCGCCGCGACCAAAACCGCCACGGCTTGCCGGCCGTGCCGCGCCGAACGGTCCGCCGTCGGCCCGCGGACGGCGGCGTTTATATTCGCCGGGCGACTGGATGGGATATGGCACGGCTTCGCCGCCCGAAAGCGAACTTCCGGCTGGCCGACTCCGCCCAGCAGGTCGTCGGCGGGTTCCTGCTTGCGGGCCCGTTCGTCGTCACCGAGGAGGTGTGGGTCCTCGCGGAGGACATGACGCTCGTCCAGTCGCTGTCGACGGCGGCCATCGTCTTCGCTATCGGCTACGCCGCGCTTTATAAGGCGGCCGGCCGCGACCCCGATGACGAATCGGATATCGCCGTCGGGATTCCGACGCGCTTTGCCTCGCTGATGGTCGTCTCCTACGGGTCGGTACTGGTGCTCGCGCTCTCGTTCGGTGCGCCCGGGACGTTTCTCGAGGGGATGCCGTGGCCCGAAATCGCCTTCGTCACGGCGCGTGCGGTCGGCGTCGGCGCGGTATTCAGCGTCGTCGGCGCCGCGACCGCTGACTCGGTGTTCTGAGTTCGCCGATTTCGGCCCCGCCACAATTTAAGACCACCGCGGTCCCGTATCCGGCATGGACTACGAACTCGCCATCGAGAACGCGCCCGATTCGGTTCCGGGCGGCACCGGCATCCTTCTCATCCACCCGAGCACCGGCGAGACGGACCGGATCGACACGGAGTTTCTCAACACTGACACCGACCGGTTCCTCGTCATCTCCACGCGGACGACCGCCCGCGAGGTCCAGCAGAAACTCGAATACTACGGCGTCGACGAGGAGAAGGCCGACATCCTCGATACCCTCTCCGTAGAGCGGGGCTACTCGCGGCGCTCGTCGGACCGCGTCCACTACGTCTCCTCGCCGGACGATTTGGCGGGCATCGTCGATATCACACGCGAGTTCCTGGCGGACCACGAGGGCAAGCGGCGCATCAGCCTCGATTCCGTGACGGAGATGGCCTACTACGCCGACGAGGACCGCGCCCTCGAAGCCGTCGAGGAACTGCTGGAACTGCTCGAAACCCACGACGCCGTCGGCCTGTTCCACCTCTCCGAGGAGGTCCACGACGCCGAGGACGTCGCCCGGTTCAAGGACCGCTTCGACGCCATCATCTACCTCGACGAGGACGGCACCATCGAGACCGACTTCTAATCCGAGAGGACGTCTTCGGCCGCCGCAAGGGCGCGCCGCTGCCCCTCGACGAGATGTGTGAAGTCGGCGCCCGCGACCATGTAATCGAAGCCGAGCGAGCCGAGGGCTTCGATTTGCTCGGGCGTCGTCCCCAGCGTCCCGACGGGGACGCCGGCATCCTCGGCGGCGTCGACGGTCGCCTCGATGGCCGCGAGGAACTCCGCGTCGGTCCACTCGGCAAACCGACCGAGGGAAGCCGAGAGGTCCGCGGGCCCGACGAAGAGGGCGTCGACACCCTCGACCGCCGCGATGTCAGCGGCGTTGTCGACGGCCTCGCCGGATTCTATCTGGACGATAACCGAGAGGCTGCGGTGGCCTTCGCGGACGTAGTTCTCGAAGGTGCGGCCGTAATCGGCGGCGCGAGCGGCGGCGACGCCGCGGCCTCCCTCGGGCGGATAGCGGGTCGCCTCGACGGCCGCCTGTGCCTCCTCGGCGGTGTCGACCATCGGCACGAGCAGGCCATCGGCGCCGACGTCCAGCAGGCGCTTGATGCGTACCGGGTCGTTCGACGGCACCCGAACGACGGCGTTACCGTCGGCGGCCTCGACGCCGCGAACGCAGTCGGCGACCGATTCGAGGCCGAGCGGCGTGTGTTCGGTGTCAACGACGACGAAATCGAAGCCGCCACCCGCGGCGATTTCCGCGACGGCGGGGTCCGAAAGCGAGGTCCACGTTCCGACGGTTCCGAAGAGGTCGTCCATGCGCGGGAACGCGTCTGCCAGCGACAAAACCCTGCGGGATTGGGAAACGCCCCGAGCGCAGTCCTTTTGCCGCGGAAACGCGTGGTTTCGTGTATGAGCGATTTCGACCGCGAAGCCGAACGCGAGAAGCTTCGCGAGAAATACGAGGAAGACAAGGAGAAACGGCAGGCCTCCGAGCGGATGAGCGAACTCCTCCTGCAGGGGGCGACGATGACGAACCGTCACTGCAAGGAGTGTCACTCGCCGGTCTTCCGCTACGAAGGCGACGAGTTCTGCCCGACCTGCCAGCAGGTCGTCGACGAGAACGGCAACTTCGTCGGTCCCGCGGCCGACCAAGGTCAGGCCCAGACCGAAGACCAACAGCAGGCCGCCGCCAACGGCCAGCAGCCGACCGCCGAGGAAGCCGGCACGGAGCCGGTCGAACAGGCCGAACGGACCCCGGCGGAGACGACCGAGACAGCGGAACCGACGGAACGCGCCGTGTCCGACCAACGCGCCGACGAGCGGGCGACCGAGACCAAATCTCAGGAGACACAGCAGCCCGCAGACTCCACCGAGAACCGACCCGCTCCGGCTCGGGACCGCCGACCCGCCCGCGTCGACCCGCCGGCGCGTCGGGAGGCGCCCGCCGACGAGTCGGCCGGCCGCGAAGCGCGTGCTGGCGGCGACCTCGGCGAAGCCGAAGCCGCGCTCGTCCGCGAGATTACGGCACTGACCCGGCAGGCCGAGGAGACGCGGGACATCGGGCGCAAACGCGACCTCTTTGCGGCCGCTCGCGAGGCGGCCGACACCCTCCAGACCGTCCGACGGCTCTGAACTGCGGGCCTTTTCCCCGCCGGAAAGGCGTCGAATCACAACGCTATTGAAGGGCCTTGACTAACGCACGCATATGGTTACGACAGTGGGTATCGTCGGCGGGGCGGTGCTGACGCTCGTCGCGGTCGTCCTGCATCTCTCGGAGGGGTCCGAGTGGCAGCCCCGCGAGGACATCTCACAGGACGTCCTCGAAAAGCGGGCCGAGACGGTCCCCGAGACGGAGTTCCCCGAACCCAGCAACCGCACCATCGGCGGTGGCGGCGCTGCGGCCGCGGCGGTCGGCGCCGGTGACGGCGAGGCCGAAGGCGAACTCGCCGAGGAAGAAGAGGACGCCGGCCCGGCGGCTATCCCCGACGACGAAGCCGAAACCTACGAAATCGAGTACGTCAAGGAAGGCGCGACCATCGAGGTCAAGGAAAACGAGACGCTTCTGGAAGCCGGCGAAGAGGAAGGCTGGGACCTGCCCTACGCCTGCCGTGAAGGCCAGTGTATCTCCTGTGCCGGCCACATCGCCGACGGCGGCAACAGCGAGGACTACGTCGAACACCACACCAACCAGATGCTCGGCGAGCCCGAACTCGACGACGGCTACACGCTGACCTGCGTCGCCTATCCGACCGACAGCTTCTCGCTGGAAACCGGCGAATCGCCGTAACGATTCGGCCGTTTCTTCTCTCGGTTCTCTTTCGTTTCGGACGCTATTCGACGAGCGGCACCGACGGGTCTTCGACGTCTACTTCTTCGGTCAGATCCTCGAAGTCGTCGACCGGTCCCCTGACGAACATCGCATGGCCCATGAACACGAGCGAAACCGCTCCGAGCGAGACGATAGCAGCGGCATCGCGACGCTGGTCAGCGCTCCCACGGCACCGCCAACGGCCAGCGAGAGGATGGTGGCGGCCAACACCAACTCGTAGTACTGTAACGTGTAGCCCATGCCCGGAATTGGTCGCCGTCTTGGATTACCTCCGGGGTGTGTCGCAACCGTTAAACGGCCGTCCGGGCTATCGGTCGATAGGAGCCCGTAGCTCAGTGGACAGAGTGCTTGGTTCCGGACCAAGATGTCGCGGGTTCAAATCCCGTCGGGCTCGTTTCATTCCGGAACGAACTAGAACCAACAGCTGACAGAGCGGCGTCTCTACTCTCGATTCGAAGCGGTAAACTCAGGAGTCTTCACCACTCAACGCGTCTTCCGTTTCGATTTCATCGATGCGGTCCTGCAGTTCTTCGACGGCCTGTTCGTCGACGGTTCCCCAGTAGGCGACGATGACGATGGAGATGAGAAACACGATTCCCCAGCCCAGCGTTTCGTAGGCATTCCGTTCGGATGGGGTACGCCCTTCCGTTTGTGCTGAGAAGGGGACCCTGATGGTTGGACTACTGGGGTCGCTCGTTCTCGTGGTCGTCGCGACCCTCGTCATCTGGAAAGGAAGCGAACACTTCGCGCGGGCGGCGCAGCGACTCAGCAAGTACTACGGCCTGCCGGTCGCCGTCCACGGCGCGGTCGTCGTCGCTGTCGGGTCCAGTTTCCCCGAAATCAGTTCTATCGTCATCAGTACCGTCGTCCACGGCGAGTTCTCCCTCGGCGTCGGGGCCATCGTCGGCAGCGCAATCTTCAATCTGCTCGTGATTCCGGCCCTCTCGGCGCTTTCCAGCGAGAAGTTGGGGGCGACCCGCAATCTCGTCCACAAGGACGCCCAGTTTTACATCATCAGCGTGCTCGTCCTGTTCATCGTCTTCGCGCTCGGGGCGACGTACGTCCCGGGGGGCACGAACAGCGCCGCCATCCTGACGCCACCGCTGGCCATCCTGCCGCTTGCCACGTACGGCATCTACATCTTCCTCCACCAGCAGGACGCCAGCGACCATGTCGCCGCCGAGTCGGTCGACGTTTCGCCCCTCCGGGAGTTCGGCACCCTGTCGGTGGCGCTGCTGGTCATCGCCGTCGGCGTGGAGGGTATCGTTCGGGCCGCCCTCTCGCTCGGCGGAATATTCGGCATCGAGAGCTTCCTGTTGGGTCTCACCGTCATCGCGGCGGGGACGAGCCTTCCCGATGCGTTCGTCAGCGTCCGGGCCGCCCAGAACGATGACAGCGTAACCAGCCTCACGAACGTCCTCGGGAGCAATATCTTCAACCTCCTGGTCGCCATCCCCGTCGGCGTCCTCCTGGCGGGGTCGGCGACCATCAACTTCCTCGTGGCGATTCCGACGATGGGCTTTCTCGCCTTCGCCACGCTCGTTTTCGTCATCTTCACCCGCACCGACCTCGAATTGACCGACCTCGAGGCCTACGGCTTTCTGGGGCTGTACGTCCTGTTTCTCGTCTGGATGGTGCTCGAATCGTTCGGCCTCATAGATACCGTCAGAGGGATTTAGGCACCTGCCACTCGTCTAACGCCGTTCCAGTGGCTCTTTCAGCGCCCACACGTCCTCGTTCGGGTCCAGATTACTCGGCTCCGAGCCCCGTTCGGTCAGAATGCCGGCGTGATAGAGCATGGCCTTGAGCTGGAAGACGGCCGGCGAGTGGTAGACGCTTCCGTCGTCGAGTTCGGTCCGCTGGAGGTTGCCGTCGGCGTCCAGCACTCGTGAGCGGGCGTCGTCGGTTCCGCGAACGAACAACTCGACGGTGAATGTGGGATGCTGGACGTGGAGCCACTCGACGAACTCCGGAAGCGTTGGTTCGGCGATGCCGTCCTCGTGCATCGTCTGGAGTTCGTTCACCAGTAGTTTCGTCGCGGGATACGCCCAGACGACGCGTCTGGCAAGCAGGCCCCACTCGGGGGCGATATCGACGAAGCGTTTCCGCGACCGTTGCCAGTCCTCGAAGCCGGCCAGCGCGGCTTCGACGGAGCCGTAGCGGTCCAGCGCGAACCGGACGACTTCCTCGCCGAGCGGTGTCAGTTCGTTGCGGGCCGGCCCCTGTTCGATGAGGCCGAGGAAGGCGGCGCCGCGTCGAGCGTCCTCGACCGCACGAACGACGTGTTCGGCGAGGACGGCGTCGGTGTCGTCGGGATGGTAACACGCGAGGGGATAGGCGAGGTAGTTCTTCGGGTGGTTGAGGCCGAACGACTTGTCGGCGACGCCCTGTGCGGTCGCCTGAAACCGGATGGCGCTGGCGTCGTCGGAGGTGTTGGTGCCGACGATGCGGGGGACTTCGTAGGGGTCGACGGTCCCGGACGGGTCGACGCCGAGGACGCCGACGTTCAACTCGCAGGCGAGCGTGCGGTCGGTCTCGGAGATGGCGTCGGCGGGCGCGGCGACGTAGGCGGCGTTGGCCTCGTGGAGGCGGTCGTAGGCCTGTAACACGCCGCGTTCGACGTCGGCGGTACCCTCGCCGGTGTGGCCCTTCGCTTCGATGGCGACCAGCGGCGGATGGTCGCCGAACCGCTCGACCGCGAGGAGGTCCGAATCGAGGCTGCGAACGCCGACGAGGTCGGGGTAGCCGGAGCCGAGTCGGACGTGGTTGAACGGCGCGAGGCGGTCCCGGACCGCCTCGGGAATCCGGCGGCCCCGAAGCCACTCGTCGGTCGCGAACTGGGTGTCACAGACGGCGTAGGCCGCCCGGTCGTCGGAATCGGGAAAGAGCCGCCCCTTCGCGTGGGCGAGGACCTGCGGTTCCGTGAGTGCGGCGCTGGCCATGCGCTGTCCTCCGCGCCCGGGCTCATGAACCTTCGGCGAGCGCCGACACGTCGGTCGCCATGTATGACCGGGCATGGGCGCCCGCTTTTCGACGAGGGCGGTCGATGCTCGATGGGTCGGTGTTTCGAGCAGGGATAAACGATTGGGCTTTTCAGCCTCCGAAACCGGCCGAACGACTATTTGTATACAGGCAGTAGGCGTGTCAACGGGGACGCATATGACGAACGATACACCAACCGTGCTGGTCGTCGACGACGAGCGGGACCTCGCCGACCTGTACGCGGCGTGGCTGTCCGAACGGTACGACGTTCGGACGGCCTACGGGGGTGAGGACGCCATCGACGTCGTCTCCGAGGACGTCGACGTGGCGCTGATCGACCGCCTGATGCCGCGGGTCTCGGGAGACGAGGTGCTCGACCACATCCGCTCGAAGAGCTACGATTGTCGCGTCTCGATGGTGACGGCCGTCGAGCCGGATTTCGATATCATCGAACTCGGCTTCGACGAGTACATCGTCAAGCCGATTCGGCAGGACGACCTGATCGATATCGTCGAGTCGCTGCAATCCCGCTCGGAGTACGACCGCCAGTTGCAGGAGTTCTTCGCGCTGGCGTCGAAGCGGGCGGCCCTCCAGACGCAGAAAAACGCCCACGAACTCTCCGAAAGCGAGGCCTACGCCGACCTTTCCGAGCAGATCGAGGAGATGCGTTCGGAACTGGATGCGACGACCGACGAACTCTCCGAGCGTGACTTCGAGGTCGAACTGCGGCGGTTGAGCGTCGATAACTCGACTTAGCGAATCGTATTCTCCAGCGTCCCGAGTCCGTCGACGGTCAAGCGGACGGTGTCACCCGAATCGAGGAAGCGTCCCAACTCGAGCCCACAGCCTTCGCCGACGGTGCCGCTTCCCAACACGTCGCCCGGATGGAGCGGTTCACTCTGTGAGACGCGTTCGATGATGTCCGCGAAGGAGTGGTACATCTCGCCAGCGGTGCCTTCCGACCACGTCTCGCCGTTGACCTCGGCGGTCATCTCGGCGGTTTCGAGGTCGAACTCGTCGGGCGTGACGAGATACGGCCCCAGCGCGCTGGCGAAGTCCTTGCCCTTGGCGGGGCCGAGCCGACCCTGCATCTCCTCTAACTGGATGTCGCGGGCGCTGAAATCGTCGAGAATGGTGTAGCCGGCGATGTAGTCGTCGGCCTTGTCGGCGTCGATGTTCTCGCCGTGTTTGCCGATGACGGCGGCGATTTCTAACTCGTAGTCGGCCTGCTCGGAGTAGTCGGGCCACGGTACCTCGTCGCCGGGGCCGACGACCGTGTCGGCGTTGCCCTTGTAGTAGACGGGCATCTCGTACCAGACGTCCGGCGGGTCGCCGCCGAGGCTGTTGCGGACGTGTTCCTCGAAGGCCATGAAATCCCGCAGGGAGTTGGGCCGCGGCAGCGGCGAACGGAGTCGAACGTCCTCGCGCTCGAAGCGGAGGCGGCCTCCGGTCGGCCCCCGCTCGTCGTCGGTCCGCCGGGCGTACTCGAGGGCGTCCTTTGCGGCGTTCATCGCCCGCTCGCCACGCGAGAGGAAGGCGTTCATCTCCGGCGGCGCGTGGGCCTCGGCGACCGGCACCGGGTCGGCCTCGCCGTTGGCCTCCAGCATCCCCGCATAGGCCGTCGTTACGTCCACCAGCGCGCCGTGTTCGTCTCGGACGCCGACCCGGCGCTTCGGGCCGACCGGCGTCTCGACTTCGAAGGTGGCAAGTTTCATGTCGCACCCCCCTCCGCGTCGTCGGCCGCATCGTCTTCGATAACGGCGACCGGTCGGACCCACCCGGCGCTGCCGTCTTCCACAACGATGGGGAAGGCGACGAGGGGAATGTTCGTCTTCCGCGGCAACGCATCGAGGTTCGCCATCTTCTCGATCTGGCAGTACTCCTTCTCGCGGCCCGCGAGGTGGGCCGGCCACAGTTCCTCGCTGTCGCCCGTCTCCTCGAAGCGAGCGCCCATCTCGAGGAACGGCTTGTCGAAGCCGTAGGCGTCGGTGCCGATGACCTTGATGCCCTGCTCGACGAGCCATGTCGTCGCCTCGCTTCCCATCCCCGGGAAGTCGGTCAGATACGCCGCCTCTCCCCACAACTCGTCGGCGCCGGTCTGGATGAGGACGATTTCGCCCTCCGAGAGGTCGTGATTCAGGTCGTCGAGGGCCTCCTGCAAATCGTCGACGCCGATTTCGGCGCCGGCATCGAGGTGGCGCATATCGAGCACGACGGCCTCGCCGAGGCCCCACTCCAGCGGCACCTCGTCGATGGTGCGGGCGGGCTCCCCCTCGCTTTCGGCGCCGTAGTGATACGGCGCGTCCATGTGGGTCGCGGTGTGGGTGATGGCGGTGATTTCCTCCCAGGCCAGCGCGGTGCCGTCCGGGAAGTCGTCGGCTTCGACGTCCTTGCCCATCGCCTGCAGGTTCTGAGCGAGCCATTCGGCGCCCTCGCGGTGGTCCATCCGGTCGATGCTCGCGGGGTCCGGTTCGCTCGCGGCCCCGTCCTCGATGCCGACCGAGAGGTCGATGAGTGTGGCATCCTGGAACATACCACCTTACGGGGCGGCTTGGAACTTATAGATGGGCCTGCCGGCGGCCACTACATGAGGCCGCCGAGGAGCGTGCCGGCCAGCACTGCGAATAGGGCCAAAAGCAGCGTTCCGGCCGCGTTGGCCACCGCAGCGACGCCCTCACCGTCTTCGGCCAGCCGAACCGTCTCGACGGCGAACGACGAGAAGGTCGTGAAGGCGCCACAGAAGCCGACAGCGGCGGCAAGCAGGGCCGTCTCGCTTAACCCTGCCGCCAGCAGAACGCCGATGGCGAAACTGCCGAGGACGTTGACGACGAGCGTACCTCGGCCCCGTCCCTCGATTGCTTGCCCGACGGCGTAGCGCGCCAAGGCGCCACCGGCGCCGCCGAGACCGACCGCAAGCGCGCTCACGAGCGCCATCCGACCACCTCCCGTGCGAGCAGGACGGCGAGAAAGCCGAGCGCGTAGTTGGCGACGACGTTCAGCGCCGCCAGCCGCGGTGACAGCGCGACGGTTTCGGAGGCAAAGGTGCTGTAGGTGGTAAACGAGGAGAGAAAGCCCGTCGAAAGGAGGAGCCGCGCGCCGTCCGAAAGCCGCCCGCTCGCCGCAGTCTCGTAGACGACCACGCCGAGCAGGAACGCGCCGACGACGTTGACGGCGAGGGTGCCCCACGGGAACGCCTCGGGCAACGATACGCTGACGGCGTGCCGAGAGAGCGCGCCAGTGAAGCCGCCAGCCGCGACGAGGGCCGCGTTCCGGGGTCGCATGAACTCGACTCCACGGGGCGGATACAGGGGTTTTGCGGTTCACCACTCGCCCGTGCCGTCCATTTATATACGAACACGCGGCCACCGACCCCATGCGTCACAGCGAAGGCTTCCGCGCGGACGAACGCGCAATCGAGGGGTTGCCCGTCCGACTCGTCATCGCGATGGTCGTCGGCGTCGCCAGCCTCTCGGTCATGATGAGCATGCTCTCCGGAATCTCCGGCCTCGCGGTCACCGAACTCGACACGCAGCCGACGCCCGAGGTAGTCGCCCCCGGCAACGAGACGGTCGAGGTGCGGGTCGTCGACCCCGACGGCAATGGGGTGAGCGACGCCACCGTCGTCGCCCGTGGTGGGTCAGCGCGGCTGAATGGCGTCGAAACGGCGAAAACGGGGGAGAACGGCACTGCGGAACTCCAGTTGGCGCCTGACCTCGGCCCGAACCAGCGGGACGGCACTGTCGAATTCGACGTCAAGCCACCGGCTGGCAGTGAGTACGCCGACAAGCGGGAGAACACGGCGCTGCTGGTGGTGGAGGATTAGAGCTGCTCGTCCCAGTTAATCCAGGATTGCTCCCAACCCTTCCGGCGCTGGGCATCCCGTTGGGCGTGTTCGCGGTCCTCGCGGCGGGTCCGGTTCCGTTCGATAGTGTCGGCCTGCTCGCCCTCGACGAGCATCGGCTGGAAGGCGACGGTGCCGAACTCGGCGGTCGGCTCATCACCGTCGGCGTCGACGGCGACGAGTTCCTGTGCGCCGACGCCGAGCGGCATGACGAGATGTCCGTCGTCGGCGAGTTGGTCCAACAGTGCCTGGGGCGGGTTGGCGGCGGCGGCCTCCAGCAGAATCCGGTCGTAGGGCGCGTAATCCGGCAGGCCGCGGGCGCCGTCCCGGCAGTCGACGAGGACGCCGGGATAGCCCGCGCTGGCGAGGTTCGAGCGGGCGTCGTAGACGAGACGACGCGTGATATCGATGGCGTGGACGGAGGCTTCGCCGACGATTTCGGCGATGACGGCGGCCGTGTAGCCGACGCCGGCACCGACGACGAGCACGTCGTGGTCCGGTTCGACGTCGAGGGCCTCCAGCAGCCGGCCGGCCGCGCTCGGCGAGAGGACACGGGTACCGAAGCGCTCGAAGGAGCGGTCGGCGTAGGCGGCCGATTCGTCGTCGACGAACGGCTCGCGGGGCACCTCCCGCATCGCGACGCTGACGTGCT
Source organism: Natronomonas halophila (assembly GCF_013391085.1). Taxonomy (NCBI): domain Archaea; kingdom Methanobacteriati; phylum Methanobacteriota; class Halobacteria; order Halobacteriales; family Natronomonadaceae; genus Natronomonas; species Natronomonas halophila. The sequence goes on from NZ_CP058334.1 coordinate 2,158,815, forward strand.
CGGAGCTCACGACGGCCTTGGCCTCGTGTTCGAGGCTATCGACCATATCGTCCCGCAGCACGTCGGGGTCCATATCGACGCCTCGGTGCCGGAGCCTATTCAACTCCGCGCCCGACGGCCGCCGAGTAGGGACTCGATGGAACGGCCTCGATGTGGACGTCCCCGTAGCCGTCGGCGAGCCACGACCGGACCGCCGCCGCGTCGTGGGCGCCGCCGCGGCCCGCGGCGAGGCGGTCGATATCCGCCAGCGCTGCGGCGTCGGTCACGCCCTGAAAGGCGTCGATAAAAACGGCCGCCGGGGCGGCGTCGCTGGCCACGGCGACGATGTTTCGGGCGTCCGCGGCGTCGTATCGCTGGAGGACGCCGATGCCGACGACGAGGTCACACGGCGGGAGGGCGGCGTCGGTCGGGTCGCCCGCTTGCAGTTCCACCGACTCGCGGGAAAGCAACGGTTCGACGGCGTCGATACGCTCCGGCGTGTCGTAGAGCGTGACGGACCAGCCGCGGTCCGCGAACTCGACGGCCCGGGAGCCGCCGCCGTCGCCCAGTACGACGACGCGGTCACCGTCGGGGGCGGCGTGGACAGCCGTCGTCACTTCCGAACGGACGCGTGCTGTGTCGGCGGCGCGTTCGCGGCCGAGTTCGTTGCGGAGGGCGTCGGCGGGTTCGGGCGGGTCGGCGCCGGCCAGCGTCTCTGGGAGGGCGACCCAGCGGTCGAAGGCGTCGAGTTCGGCGGGCAGGCGGCCGATAGACCGGAGGTCGGTCTTCGTGAGAAAGCCGAGCAAACGGTTGGTCGGTTCGTACTCGCCATCGACGTGGGCCAGAAATCCCTGCGCTTCGAGTGCAGCGACGAGTCGTTCGGCGGATTGGGGGTCGATGTCAGCCTCATCGGCGACGGTGTCGGCGGTTCCGGCGGTGGTCGCCAGCGCGTCGAGGGCGCCACAGCGGCGGGCGGCCCACAGCAGGGCGAGTTCGCGCCACTCGGCGGCCGCGCGGTCCTGTGTCGGCACGGGTTAGTCCCCCTGCATTCGGACGAACCGGACGCCGCCGTGGTCCTCGCGGTCGAGGCCCGTCTCGGTCTTGGTCGCCTTGATGAGGCGCTGTTCGGCCGTGCCGATGGGGCCGACGAAGATGCCCCCCCCGCGCAACTGGTCGACGATTCCCTCGGGTATCTCGGCGGCCGCGCAGGTGAGATAGGCCGCATCGTAGGGCGCGTGTTCGGACCAGCCCTCGTGGCCGTCGCCGACGCGTATCTCGATGTCGTAGCCGAGTTCGGAGAGGGTTTCGCGAGCGTCCTCGGCCAACTCGTCGAGGTACTCGACGCTGTAGACGTTCTCATCGCCGACGATTTCGGCGGTGACGGCGGCGTGATAGCCACAGCCGGTGCCGATTTCGAGCACCTCGTCGCCGTCCTCCAGTTCCAGCAACTCGGACATGATGCCGACGATGTGGGGCGCCGAGACGGTCTGGTCCGACCCGATGGGAAGCGGGCGGTCGATGTAGGCGCGGTCGCGGCGCGCTTCGGGGACGAACTCGTGGCGGGGGACTGCTTTCAGCGCCTCGATGACCGTCTCGTCGTCGAGGCGGCCGGCCCCGACGAGTGCGTCGACCATTTTCTCCCGCTGTTCGTCGAAGTCGTCACCGTCGGGCGGGTCGGCGCGGAACATGGGCCTACCAGCCGGACCAGGCCCGCTGGCGGGAGTTCTCGTTGCGGGCGTAGACCCGTTTGAGGTCCTTCGCGAAGGCATAATCGCCGTCGTGGTCGTAGCCCTCGCGGTCGTAGTTGGTCGCGTCCTCGCGGACGAGCAGGCGTTCGACGGTGAACTCCTCGTCGCCGTATTCGGTGGTCTCGCCGACGACGAACTTCTCGTCGCCCGGCACCTGAATTTTCGTGCTGCGGCTCTCGTCGTGGCCCCCGTCCTTCGGGTGCAGCGTCAGGTTGACCTGAACGTTCCCCACGGCGCGGGTCCAGACGGTCTTGATGTCCTTGGCTTCGGCCTCGTCGGCCCGGGCGTCGGTGGTCAGTTCCATCGACGTGATGCGGGCCCGATAGAGGGCGGCGTCGGTCTCGACGAGCAGTTCGTCGCCGACTTCGAGTTCCTCCTCGGGTTCGAGTTCGATTTGGCCTTCCTCGCTTTCGCCGTCCTGCGAGACGATAACCCGGCGGTCGATGGTCGATTCCTCTTCGATAGTCGTCTTGTGAACGTGGCCGCACTCGCTGCATCGGACGGTCGCCTGACCACCCTGTTTAAGTACCTCGTGGGCCGTTTCGGCGCCCTGCGAACAGGACGGACAGCGGACCGCAACGCGTTGTTGACTCATTATACGACATTTCTCGCGGGAACGTATAAGCGCGTGGCTCCGACGGGCGGGGGCTCACTCGGGGTCGGCCGCCGCGCCGCCCGCAGTCCCCGAGTCCGGCCCGTGTTCGCCGTCCGGTTGGGATTTCTCGGTTTTCGCGCCGTCCGGGTCGCCGTCGTCCTCGCCTTCTTCGTCACCCTCGCTCGGTTTGGCCGCGACGAGGCCTCGGCCTTCGGTGAACTCGTAGGTCGCCCAGCGGCGAATCGAGCGGACGCCGCTCATCTTCCGGACGCGGATGCGTTTCATGAGCGTATCCTCGACGAGGCTATCGTCGAGGACGAGGTCGATGACACCGTCGGCGATGTAGCCGAGGTCGTGGGGGAAGTCGTCGCCGTTGCCGATGCGGCTGGCGCCGACGAAGACCGGAACGGTTCGGGCCTTGCAGACGCTCGCTCGGAGGTCCTTGACGAAGTCGTAGGCCTGAACCGGCTGGACGAGCGAGCCGAACTCCGTCAGCGAGTCGATGACGACGACGCCCTCGTCGTCGTCCATCCCGTCGAGGCAGTTCTCCAGTCCGTTGAGGACCGCCTGTGGGTTCGTCGGGTCCCGGACGGTGTCCGTCGAGGCCATCGCCACGTCGTGGAGGTGGTGGGTCCAGTCGCTCATCCCGCGGACCATTTCGTCGGCGTCGTCCAGCCGGTAGGTAAAGCAATCGAGAATGCGCAACTGGCCGGAATCGAGGTAGGGAAGGACGTTCCAGCCCAGCCCGATGAACTCCTGGACGATGGCGACGGGCGTATCGAGGAACGCCACGATGACCGCGGGTTCCCCGCGCTGGAGCGCGCGCCATATCAACTCGCCGTGGAGGGCTTTGTCGCGGGTTCCCGGTTCGCCGGAGACGAGCACCAGCGAGTTGCGGGGAATCCCCTGTGGGAGACCGGCCCGGAGCGCTGAGACGCCGGGGTCGAACTGCCGAAACCCATGATATTCGGTGAACACGCGGTCCTCGGTGGTCATCATCTCCCGACACGGGGACGAACAGAAGTGGTAGGTTTCGCCGTTCCGCTCGGCGGTCACCGGCGCTTCCGGAATCGGTAGCCGACAGTAATCACATCGCTCGTCGGGCGCATCGGCTCCCTCGTCGCGCTCGGCGGCTGGCGGCTCCTCGGGTTCCATATGCCGCGCTATCGGGCCACACGATTAAAAGGGTCCTCCGCGCTTAGAGGCCTTCCAGCGAGCGCAGGCGTTGTTCGACCTCCGGCGGGGCGGCGCTGGGCCCGTCACGAACGCGGTGGTCCGGAACGAGAAGCGGCGCCGGGTTCTCCGAAAGCGCCGTCCGCACGAGTTGGATGTCCTCCGGTTCCTCGGGGTCCAGCGCCGGCGCCAGCGCCGCGAGTTTCTCGACGCCGACCTGCGACCCGTAGGGGACGCCGCGGACGGCCTCCAGAACCTCACGCTGGTCAGTAGCCATCGTCAGCGCCACGTTGACGTCGTTGAAATCGTCCTCCGACCTCTCCAGATACGCCTGAATCCGGTCGAGGAGTTCCAGTTCCTCCTCGGCGTCCTCGTCCGGCAGGTCCGGGAACGATACCGACAGTACTCGACCGCTCGCATAGCCGACCTGAACGTAACACTCCAGATATTCGGACTCCCGAGCGTAGATGCCCGCCTCGGACTCGGTGCTCATACTCCCGACTGTCGGGGGTCTAGGGTTTGTAACTTGAGGTGTATGACCGCTTCTATTTAAAAGAATCCGAGCAGTCGGGCGTTTTTGAGAAGTATCGGTCCACGATTTTCTCCGCGGTCCGGGCGGCCAGCGCCTGCCCGGTATTGGTCGGATTCGGGCCGCCGACGCCGTTGGCCAGTGCCGAGTGGTCGGCGACGAAGAGGCGGTCGACGTCGTAGGCCTCGCAGGCGGTGTCGACGACCTTGCCCATCGCCATCGTCGAGTGGATGTGCAGGGCCGTCGCCGGCGAGTCCGAACGGTGGACGTGGTCGGCGCCGGCCTCCTTGAGGATGTCCGTGGCGATTTCGGCGAGTTCGTCGCGGCGCTTGACGTCGCCCTCGCTGGGGACGTAGTTGACCTGTGGGACGGGACCGTGTTCGTCCTCGAGGCCGGGGGCGACGCTGACGCCGTTGCGCTGGTGGGGGCGGTCGTCGGTGACGACGAGGATGGGCAGGGCCTGCCGATAGCGTGAGAGGAACTCCTTGAGGTCGGTGCCGGCGATGCGGCCCTGTGAGTCCCACGGGGCATCCGAGACGTCGTTAGTGAACGTAAAGCCGGAGGCGGAGGCGCCGAACCCGAGGACGGCGGCGATGCCGGGGCCCGAACCGGTGGTCTGGAGCATGCCGACGCCCGGGTAGTCGAAGCGGGCGGCGATGGTCTGTCCTTCCTGGGGGTCGACGGCGGGTTTGCCGACGCGCTCTTCGAGGACCTCCTCCTCCCAGAAGCCCATGACGTTGTCGCCGAAGTGAATGGTCATGCCCTTGCCGACCCAGCCGTTGTTCGGGAGGCCCGAGTTGAGCCACAGGCGCGGCGTTTCGATGGCGCCGGCGGCGAGAACGACGGCGTCAGCCGAAACCTGTCGGGTGTCGCCGGACCACGTATCGCGGAACTCGATGCCGGTGGCTTCCGGGTTGCCGCAGAGCGAGCGGTCCACGAGGACGTCCGTGGCGAAGGCGTTCGGCCGGACGGTGACGTTGCCCGTCTCCAGCGCGGGTGGGACGAAGCCGACGTTGGAGGCCTTCTTGGCCTTCTCCTCGAAGGGCGCGCCGCGGGGGACGGGGTTGCCGACGATTTCGTGGGCGGCGAGGGTGTGGCCCTCCACGGGGTCCTCGGGATTATCCGCGTCCGGATGTCGGAAGTTGCCGTCGTAGTCGTTGTCGACGTGGAGTTTCTCGTCGGGACGCATGAGCGCGTTGGGCTGTGGGCGGTAGCCAGCGGAATCGACGTTCTTGTCGTCGATGAGGTCCCAACCGGCCGATTCGGCCCCCTGGAAGAACAGTTCCTCCTTGGCGGTGACGGGGGCGGGCTGGACGTCGAGCATCCCCTCGACCTCGCGGTAGTACGGCAGGAGGTCCTCGTAACTGATGTCGTTCGGCCAGTGGCCCTGTTCGTCGATTGCGGCCGGGTACGCGCGCGGATGATTACCCGTATAGAGGAGCGTCGTCCCGCCGACGCCGGCGGCCTGCAGGGTGGCGCCCGCGCCGGGGAACTTCCGGAACCAGTAGCCGCGCTCGTGGTCGGCCGGCCCGAACAGGAGCTTCTGGGTCATCTCCAGTTCGCGCGTGGTGAACTGCTCGTCGAGCAGGTCACCGGAGAGGTCGTCGATGCTGTCGGAGGCCTTCGCCTTGCCCGGTCCCTCGTGGGGGTTCGGCCAGTTCTCGTTGCCGTGGAAGGGGCCGGCTTCGAGGACGAGCACGTCGAGGCCCGCTTTCCCGAGTTTCCACGCCGCGACGGGGCCGTCCCCGCCGGCGCCGACGATGACGACGTCGTATTCGTCTTGCACCATCACCGGTCACCTCCCCGACCGAAGAACTGTGATTTCACCCGGGCGAGCAGGTCGTCGTCGAGACTCTCGCGAGCCTCGTCGACGGCGTCGTCCGGCTTTTTGACGTCCATCGCGTTCTCGAAGCCGCTGGCCGGCTCGCCGCTGGTGTCGAAGGGCTCCTCGTAGTCGCCGGTGTCGTAGTCGCCGTCGGTGAACTCGCCGGGTTGCATGTAGATTTTGGGCGCCGACCCGTCCTCCTGTTCGGCTTCCTCGTCGTTTCGGGGACTCTCGATGACCGACTCGTCGGGGAGCGTTTCGGGTGGACCGCCGCGGCGTTCGTCATCGCTGTCGAAGGCTTTCCAGACGGCGCCCTCGCCGAGGGAGGAATTGTCGTTGCCCCAGAAGCCGCGGAAGGCGGCGGCGCCGTCGATGATTCCGGGGAAGTCGGTCTGTCGCCAGCTCTGGAGTTTCTCGCCGTCGACGGTCTCGGAGAACTCGCGCTCGCTCGGCGGTGCGGAGACGTCCTCGTAGCCCTGCCACTCGCTGTAGTAGATTACCTGCGTGAACGCGACGACGAGTTGGGGGACGAGGCCGGCGGTGCCCTCCAGAACGGGCAGCGGAACGCCGACGTCCGCGGCGGCCGACGACAGGGCGGCGGTGTCGACTTCCTTCTCGTCCAGCAGGGCGAGCGCGCGGAGGCGGTCCGTTCGCGCCAGCGAGGCGAAGGGGCCGCCGGCGTCGTATCGGGTCGGGTCCGGCGTGGCCTCGTTTTCGCCGCGGGCGATGAGTTCCACCGCGGCGACGTCACAGACCTTGGCGACGGCCTCGGCGAGTCGGAGGTTCTCCTCGGTTCGGACCGGTATCCCGGCCGAAAACAGCGTGTTCACGTACTCGATGAGGTAGGCGTCGAGGCCGATGTTCAGGCCGCCGGGTTTGTCCTCGGGGCCGAGCCCCTCCGGAACCTCGTCGATTTCGGGGATGACGGCGTCCACGACGGCGGTGTACGCCGCCTGCGTGGTCGGGTCGGTTTCGCGGGCGCTCTGGGCGGCCGCCTCGGCGGACGGCAGCGCCATCGCGGCGCCCGCCCCCACGACGCCGCGAAGCACCGTCCGCCGACCGATGCTAAACTCCTCCATAGTTGTCCACGAATACATCTACATACGTATAGGACTTGTAGTGGACATTTCAGGCGTTTTATTACCAATATGGTGGGTAAAACGGCGAAATACGATGACGATGGGCTGCCTCAAATCGGACATCGGAAAACAACGTTCGAACAGTTCTATTCTCTGTATCCGCGGTACGTCGTGAGAGACGCTGGGTGATTCGGCCCTCGCGTACGTCCGAGGCGCAACCCTTTTGTACAGATAAGTCCGTTAGCGTACAGTAATGGACACAACCAACGAGTTGGCGCCGGCGGTCCGCTCGATTCTGGAGGCGGCCGCCGAGCGGCCCGGCGGTGACGAGCGCGTCGCCGTCGACCCGCGGTCGCTGCCCGAAGCCTTCGCCGCCGCGGAGGCCGACGGTCGCGTCCCCCTCATCGCGGAGGTGAAACCGACCAGTCCGACGACCGAGGGCGAACGAACCGACGACCCGGTCGCGCTCGCCGAGGCCATGGTCGACGGCGGCGCCGCGGCGCTGTCGGTGCTGACCGAACCCGAACACTTCGGCGGGTCGCCCGAGACCCTGCGTCGGGTTCGGGAAGCCGTCGACGTGCCGGTGCTTCGGAAGGACTTCATCGTCCGCGAGGAGCAACTCGATACCGTCGAAGCGGACGTCGTCCTGCTCATCGTCCGCTTCGTCGACGACCTCGAAGGTCTGCTCGAAGCGGCCCGCGAGCGCGGCTTCCAGGTGCTCGTGGAGGCCCACACCGCCGAAGAGGTGGAGGCGGCGCTCGACGCCGGCGCGGATATCATCGGCATCAACAACCGCGACCTCGCGGAACTGGAGGTCGATTTAGGGACGTTCGAGCGGGTCGCCGACTCGATTCCGGCAGCAACTCGCGAGAGCGTCACCCTGATTGCGGAAAGTGGCATAGAGTCACGGGAAGACGTCTCGCGAATGCGCCGTGCGGGGGCCGACGGCCTGCTCGTCGGGTCGGCCATCATGGACGGCGACGTTCGCGAGAACACACAGGGACTCACCAATGTCTAAATCGGACACGAAATTCGGCGACTACGGCGGCCAGTACGTCCCCGAGGCGTTGATGCCCGCCATCGAGGAGTTGACCGACGCCTACGAGCGGTACGTGCTGGACAACGAGGACGGCTTCATGGACGAGTTCCGCGAGCGCATCCGGGACTTCGGCGGGCGCCCCACCCCGCTGCAGCGGGCCGACCAGCTCTCCGAGCGCTACGACACCGAGGTCTACCTCAAGCGCGAGGACCTGCTGCACGGCGGCGCGCACAAGCTCAACAACGCCCTCGGGCAGGTCCTGCTGGCGAAGTACATGGGCAAAGAGCGCATTATCGCCGAGACCGGCGCCGGCCAGCACGGCACCGCGACGGCGATGGCCGCCGCCCACCTCGATATGCCCTGCGAGATTTACATGGGCCGACGGGACATCAACCGCCAGCGCCCCAACGTGTTCCGGATGCGCATCAACGGCGCCGAGGTCAACCCGGTCGATATCGGCCGCGGCACGCTCAAGGAGGCCATCTCTGAGACCATGCGCGACTGGGCGACCACCGTCGAGACGACCCACTACGTCATCGGGTCGGTCGTCGGGCCCGCCCCCTTCCCGGCGATGGTCCGGGACTTCCAGTCCGTGATTTCGGAGGAGGCACGCCGCCAGTCGGAAGAGCAGTTCGGCGACCTGCCGGGTGCCGTCGTCGCCTGCGCCGGTGGTGGGTCGAACACGATGGGTGCCTTTGCGGAGTTCATCGACGACGAAGACGTCGACCTCTATGCGGTCGAAGCCGGTGGCTCCTCGCTGACCGTCGACGAGGAGGAAGGCGTCGCGCCGCACTCGGCCTCCCTCTCGACGGGCGAGGAGGGCGTCCTCCACGGCGCGCGCACGAAACTCCTGCAGGACACCCACGGCCAGATTATGGAATCCCACAGCGTCTCATCGGGCCTCGACTACTCCGGCGTCGGTCCCGAACTCGCCTACCTCGTCGACGAGGGTCGTGTCATCCCGAAGAACGTCGGCGATGAGTCGGCGCTGGAAGCCTTCCACCGCCTCTCGCAGGACGAAGGTATTATTCCCGCCCTCGAAACCGCCCACGCCTTCGGCTTCCTCGAAGACGTGGCCGGCCCCGACGGCGACGGGTCGGTCGACCTGCCCGAAACCGTCGTCGTCAACGTCTCCGGCCGCGGCGACAAGGACCTCGAAGCCGTCATCGAGGAAACCGACAAGCGCGAGTTGGAGAACGCGCCGACGATGGAGGTCTTTGAGTAATGGGACTTGAGGATTCTTTCGACGAACCGGCCTTCGTCCCCTACCTCGCGGCCGGCGACCCCGATTTCGACTCGTCTATCGAGTACGTCGAGGCCCTCGAACGCGGCGGCGCCGATATCATCGAACTCGGCCTGCCCTTCTCCGAACCCATCGCCGAGGGGCCGACCATCCAGCAGGCCGTCGTCCGGTCGCTGGAGGGCGGGATGACCCCCGAGCGGTTCTTCGAGTTCGTCGAGGAACTGGATGTCGACGTGCCGCTGGTCTGTATGACCTACTACAATCTGATTTATCAGTACGGTCCCGAGGACGCGGAACCCGTCCTCCCCTTTGTCAAACGCGCCGCCGAGGTCGGTCTTGAGGGCTTCGTCGTCCCCGACCTGCCCGCCGAGGAAGCCGACCTGCTTCGGGAGGCCTGCGACGACCACGGTCTCGACCTCGTGTTCATCGTCGCGCCGACGACGAAAGGCGAACGCCTCGACCGCATCATGGAACAGGTTTCGGGCTACGTCTACGTGCAGGCCCGCCTCGGCGTCACGGGCGCCCGTGCGGACGTCTCCGACCAGACCGAGGAGAGCCTCGCACGCCTCGAACAGTACGACGTCCCGAAGGCGGTCGGCTTCGGCATCTCCAGCGGCGAGCAGGCCGCCGACGTCGTTGCGGCGGGCGCCGACGGCGTCATCGTCGGCTCGGCGCTCGTGGATATCGTCGCCGAGGGCCACGAAGAGGACGAACCGACCGAGGAGACGGCCGCGAAACTGGAATCGCTCGCTCGCGAACTGAAGGAGGGCGCCCTCGCCGGCGCGCAACGTCGGCCGCGACCGGAAGGAACATGACCGAACCTACCACACCCACACATATGACAACAGGGACCGCTGCACGCCTCGACCGCATCGGCACGGACGGCCGCTACGTCACCGTGCCGATGGACCACGGCATCACACTCGGGCCCGTCAAAGGCCTGAAAGACGTCGAATCGACCATCGACGCCGTCACCCGCGGCGGCGCCGACTCCGTACTGACCCAGAAGGGCATCGCCGACCGCGTCCACGGCAACACGAACGGCGCGGGCTATATCGTCCATCTCAACGGCTCGACGGTTATCGGCCCGGACTCCAACGACAAACGGACGACCGGCTCGGTAAAGTCGGCCATCCGCGCCGGCGCCGACGCCGTCTCCTTCCACTTCAACGTCGGCTCCGATTACGAACCCGAACAGATGTCGGAACTCGCCGAAGTGACCGAGGAGGCCGCCGAATACGGCATTCCCGTGCTGGCGATGACCTACGCCCGCGGCCCCGGCATCGAGGGCGACGACCCCGAAGCCCTCGGCCACGCCGTCCGCCTCGGCGAGGAACTGGGCGCTGACCTCATCAAGACGGGCTACAGCGGCGATGCCGAGTCCTTCGAGCACGTCTGTGAATCGACCTCGCTGCCCGTCCTCATCGCCGGTGGGTCGCCGGACGGCGACCTCGCGGCCCTGCAGGACGTCCGCGGCGCGATGGACGCCGGCGGCGCTGGCGTCTCGATGGGGCGGACGATTTTCCAGCACGACGACCCAGAAAAGATGGCGCGCGCCGTTTCGCTCGTCGTCCACGACGACCTGTCGGCCGAGGACGCCCTCGAACGGTCCGGCCTCGCGGTCGAGGCCTGATTAGTCGGTTTCCCGCTCGCGGAGGTCCGTCCGCCTGATTTTTCCGGTCGTCGTCGTCGGCAGTTCGTCGACGAACTCGATTTCGCGCGGGTATTCGTGTTTCGCGAGGTTCTCCTTGACGAGCGTGCGGACCGCCTCCTTGAGGCCATCGTCCGCCTCGACGCCGGCGACGGGTTGGCAGAAGGCCTTGATGACCTCGCCGCGCGTATCGTCCGGAATCCCCACCACTCCGGCCTGTTCGATTTTCGGGTGTTCGAGGATGGCTTCCTCGACTTCGCCGGGACCGACGCGGTAGCCGCTGGTGATGATGAGGTCGTCGTCGCGTGATTTGAACCAGATGTAGCCCTCCTCGTCCTGTTCGGCGAGGTCACCCGTGAGGTGCCACTCGGCGACGCGGACGCTGTCGGTCTTTTCGGGCTGGTTCCAGTACTCCTCGAAGAGGACGGGGTCGCCCTCGCGTTTGACGGCGATTTCGCCGACCTCGCCGCGCGGTTGTTCCTCGCCGGTCTCCGAATCGACGATGCCGACGTCGTGGCCCGGCACCGGCTTGCCCATGCTGCCCGGTTTCGCGGTGAACCACGACTGGCAGTTCGACACCAGCAGGTTCGCCTCCGTCTGGCCGTAGAGTTCGTTCATCGCGACGCCTTCCAGTTCCGAATCGGCCCACTCCATAATCTCGGGCGTCAGCGGTTCGCCGCCGGAACAGACCGCTTCGAGGGCGAGGTCGTAGTCGTCGGCGTCGACGTTCATCATCATCCGGATGGCCGTCGGCGGCAGGAACGCCGAGGTAATTCGGAACTCCTCCATGAGGTCGAAGGCGGTTTCGGCGTCGAACTCGCCCATCGGGTAGCCGACGACGGGTCGGCCGTAGTGCCACGCCGGAAACAGCAAGTCCCCGAGGGCGCCGATCCACGCCCAGTCCGCGGGCGTCCAGCAGACCGTCCCCGCGAGGTCGAGTTCGAAGTACATCTTGAAGGCCGGACAGTGGCCGAGCCAGACGTCGTGGCTGTGGAGGGCGCCCTTCGGCGGGCCGGTCGATCCGCTGGTGTACATGATGATGGCCGGCGTCTCCGGGCCAGTGTCGACGGCCTCGAACGACGGCGAGGCCTCCGTCAACATGTTGCTGAAGGAGTTCGGCGCCTCGTGGCCCCCGTCGTGTTTCCAGTCGACTTCGATGACCTCCTCGAGGTCCGGGCAGTTCTCGCTGGCGGCGTCGACGGCCTCGTAGCGGTCGGTATCGACGAGGACGGCCGTTGCAGCGCTGTCTTCGAGGCGGTATTCGAGCGCGTCGGGGCCGAACAGCACCGACAGCGGCATCGAGATGGCGCCGAGTTTCCAGCAGGCCAGATGCGTTATCGGGTTGGCCGGAACCTGTGGGAGGACGACACCGACCCGGTCGCCGCGTTCGATGCCCGCATCCGCGAGCGCGTTCGCAAAGCGGTCCGAGAGGCGGTCGAGGTCCGCGAAGGTGTATGTCTCCCGGCGGCCGTCCGGATAGGCCTGAAAGAGGGCGACTCTCGCCTCGGGGTCCTCGTGCTTGCCGACGAGATCGTGGGCCGCGTTGTAGTCGGCCGGCACGTCCCAGTTGAACTCCTCGCGGGCCGTCTCGTAACTGCCGGTCGGAAGCGTGATGTTCCAGGTCATGGCTATGTCGGTGAGTATCGTATATTCGGGGTGCTTACTCCGCCTCGCCGCCCCCGACGGAGAGGTACTCGTCCAGCAGGTCCTCGCGTTTCCGGAGGTTGGAGACGGGGCCCTCCCAGACGTTCGACCCCTTGTCGATGATGTAGGCGGTCTCGCCGAGGTCGAGCGCGAAATCGACGTTCTGTTCGGTCATCAGGACGGTCACGTCCCGGTCGACGACGTCCCCGAGGACCTCCCGGAGGTCCTCGACGATGACCGGTGCGAGGCCCTCTGTCGGTTCGTCGAGCAACAGGAGGTCGGGGTTCTGGACCAGCGCCCGGGCCACCGACAGCATCTGCTGTTCGCCGCCCGAGAGGTTCTCGCCCTGATTTTTCCGGAGGTCGTCCAGCACGGGGAATATCTCGAACATCTCCTCGATTTCCCGGGGGTCTTTGGCGAGTTCGTGGGCCAGTTGGATGTTCTCGACGACGGTTAGCGTCGGGAAGACCCGACGTTCCTCCGGGACGAGTTTGATGCCGCGCTTGCTGATCCCCTCGACGGACATGTCACTGATGTCGTCGCCGCGGAACTCGATTCGGCCCTCCCGGCGCGGGACCGTCCCCGTAATCGAACGGAGGGTCGTCGTTTTGCCGGCGCCGTTCCGTCCCAGCAGCGTCACGACGTCGTTTTCCTCGATGGCCATCTCCAGGTCGAACAGCACGTGGCTGTTGCCGTAGTAGGCGTTCACCTCGGAGAGTTCGAGGATGTTCATGCCTGCTCACCTCCTTCGAACCCGGCAGGTCCATCGGGTGTGTCCTCCTCGTCGTCGATTCCGAGGTAGGCCTTGCGGACGCGTTCGTTGGCCATTACGTCCTCCGGCGTGCCGCGGGCGATGAGTTCGCCGTTGTCGAGCACGAGGATGCGGTCGGAGATGCCCAACACGACGTCCATGTCGTGTTCGGTCAGGACGAACGTGGTCTCGGTCGTCTCATCGAGGTCCCGAACCAGTTCCACCATCCGGTCGGTCTCGCTGGGGTTCATCCCCGCGGTCGGTTCGTCCAGCAGGACAACCGAGGGGTCGGTGCCGAGCGCGACCGCGATTTCGACCTTTCGGACGTCACCGTGTGAGAGGTTCGCGCACTCTTCGTGGGCGACGTCTTCCAGATTGGTCAACTCCAGAATCTCGTGGGCCCGTTCGGTCAGTTCGGTGTCGTCCCGCGCACGAGAGCGTACGTCGAGGGTCCGTCCCTCGTGGCTGATACGGGCGATGCGGACGTTGTCGATGACCGACAGCCCCTCGAAGACGTTGTTAATCTGGAAGGCCCGCGAGAGACCGAGGCGGTTGATTTCGTGGGGCGGGTTGCCAGTCGTCTCCACGAGTTCGTCGCCATCCCGGGGACGGATGTGAACCGACCCCGCCGTCGGTTCATACTGGCCGGCAAGCAGGTTGTAGAAGGTCGTCTTGCCGGCGCCGTTCGGTCCGATGATGCTGGTGATGTCCTCGGAGTCGATCTCGACGGTGACGTCGTCGACGGCGACGAGGCGGCCGAACTCCTTGGTGAGTCCCCGCGTTTCGAGCACGTTAGTCATGCTTCAGCACCCCCGAAGAGGCCGGTCGGACGCCAGACCAACACGGCGATCATCGCCAGGAAGGGAAAGAGAACACCCGCGCCCGCGACGCCGCTGCCGAGTGCGATGAGCAGGCCGATAATCATCGCGCCCACGAACGCACCCGTAAAGGAGCCGAGGCCACCGATGACGACGACGACGAACGCGTCGACGATGACCTGATTGCCGAGCCCCGGCGAAACCGATTGCATGGGCGCGGCGAGAGCGCCGCCGAGACCGGCCAGCGCTGCGCCGACGATGAAGACGCCGGTGTAGAGCTTCGGCACGTTGATGCCGAGCAACCGTGCCATCTCACGGTCGCTCGTGGTCGCACGTACGATACGCCCGATGTTCGTATACCGGAGCGCCGCGAGGATGCCGGCCAACACGAGTACCGCCATCACGATGACGAAGGCCCGATAGACCGGAATCGCGAGGCTCGAGGTGAACCGGACCGAGCCGCTCAACACCTCGGGGGCGCTGACCAGCCGGGATTGGGACCCGAATACCGCCCGAACCCCGTCGGTGATTATCAACACGAACGCGAAGGTCAACAGCAACTGGTCGAGGACCTCCTCTTCGCGGCCGTATAACCGTCGTATGAAGACTATCTCCAGGATTCCACCGATGACCGCGACGACGACGATTGCGGCGACGATGCCGAGGAAGAAGTTCCCGACCGCGCTCTCGACGGCCACGACGGCCATGTAGGCGCCGACCATATAGAGGACGCCGTGGCTGAAGTTGAGGACGTCTAACACCCCGAAAATCAGGCTCAGTCCGACTGCCACCAGAAACAGCCGACTCCCGATACTGACTCCCGTGATAATCTGATCGAAGACCAGAGAGTGGAACGACATAACATGGACCATTGTCAGATATAGATTAAATCTTTCGCCGAAAACCGGTGTTTCGGCCACTACCAGCGACCTTGACTGGAGTTCTATCGTATCATATTAGTGGTGGGTTTGTATATCAACCCGTACTATTATGTGAGTCATTCACGAAGGTATCGGGAGTCCATGTTAGACAAACACACGGACGGTTCGGGACCGGAAGAAAACGGCGGGCGCGCGGGCGTTCGACGCCGCGGGTTCCTGGCTGCCGCCGGGGCCGGTGCGACGGCTGCGTTCGCCGGCTGTATCGGTGATGGTGGCGGCGACGATACGATTACGCTCGGGGCAGTGTATCTGCTGTCGGGCGTGGCCGAACAGTTGGGGGCTTCCTCACGTGCGGCCGCAGAGGTCGCCGTCAACGAGATCAACGAGGACGGAGGCATCGACGGCCGGGAGGTCGAGGCCATCTTCCGGGACCACGGTGAGGACCCACAGGGCCAGATGCGAAGCCTCGTCCAGGAGGAAAACGCCGACCTCATGCTGGGGCTGACCTCCTCGGGGGTGACGTTGAACTCCGGGCCAACCATCGAGCAGTTGGGCGTGCCCTTTACGCTGACCGACATCGGGACGCCGTTCGCGACCGAACCCGACGTCGAGACCTACGGCAACTACTACGAGGACGAGGGGACGGCCGCGGCAGTGCCGAACCTCTTCCGGACGAACGCGAACACGTCCATCAACTGCTATGCCATCGCGAAGTGGATCAACGACAACTACGGGTCGGCCCGCATCGCGAACCTCGGGCCGGACTACGCCTACGGCCAGCAGTGTTGGGACTACTTCAAGGCCTACTCCGACGGACTCGGTGCCGGCCACGAGTACGTCGCCTCGGCGTTCCCCGCCCTCGGTGCCAGCGACATGACGCCGCAGATCAATCAGGTACTCGACGCCGACCCCGACCTCGTGTTCACGAGTTTTTGGGCCGGCGACGTCGTCACCTTCGTCCAGCAGGCCGACGAGCAGGGCCTGTTCGACCAGGTCGACGACGTCTTCGACACCATCGGCGCCGACCCCAACGGCTTCGAAGCCCTCGGCGATACGATGCCCGAAGGCCTACACTACTCCGGGTGGTACTGGGGGTCGGCCTTCGACAATCCCGAAAACGAGGCGTTCCTCCAGGCGTACGAGGAGGAATACTCGGGGACCGACGTCAACCCGTACCCGTCCTTTACAGGCGGCAGTTCCTACGCGGCTCCCTTCCTCTACAAGGAGGCCATCGAGGCCGCCGGCAGCACGAACCCCGACGACATCATCTCCGAGATGGAGGGCATGGAGTTCACGGGCCCGCGCGGAACGTGGACCATCGACGAGGACAGCCATCAGGCCTCGGCGCCGACGGTCATCGGTGAGACGTCGATGGACGCCGACGTGCCCTACGAGGGCGTCGGCCTGACCAACACCGAGACCTACACCCTCGACCGGAGTACCGCCGAGGACCTGCTGTCCGGAAGCGACCTCCCGCCGGGTATCTAAGACATCGATGAGTATCAGCATGCGCAGACGGCTGTTGACGGATGAGGACCCGAAGACGTTGTTAGCGATTGCGACGGTGGTCCTCCTGCTGATTCCGCTGCTGTTTCAGGTCATCTTCGTAGGTAGACTCGCGGGCTACCACATCTCCCTGCTTACCGAGACGCTGATCTTCGCCATCTTCGCGTCGGCGTTCAACCTGCTGTACGGGTACACCGGCCTGCTGTCGTTCGGTCACGCGATGTTCGTGGCCGTCGCCGGCTACACGGCCGCGAAGACCTTCACCGTCCTCGGGGCCTATCTCGACCTCTTCGGCGGTGTCGCGCCGATAGCCACATGGCTACTCGCGATAACCCTCGGCATCATCGTCGCCGGTATCTTCGCCGTCTTCATCGGCTATCTGGCCGTCCAACTCGAAGAGATATACTTCGCGTTGATCACGCTGTCGTTCAGTATGGCCATCTACGCGATGGCGAATCAGGACGTCCCCGGCCAACTCGGGGCAATCCTCGGCATCGGCGACGGGAACTTCACCAACGCGTCCGACGGCCTGACGTTCATCCCCGGGGACGTCACGCTCTTCGGCGTCGAGTTTGCGCTTGTCAACCTCACGAACCCGCTGGCGTACTACTTCCTGACGGTGTTCGTCTTCATCGCCAGTATCTACGCGCTGTGGCGCATCGTCCAGTCGCCGTTCGGGATGGTGTGTAAGGCCATCCGTGAGAACCCCGAACGCGCCAGCGCGGTCGGGGTCAACGTGACCTACCACCAGTGGATGACGTTCATCATCTCGGGGCTTTTCACCGGGCTGGCCGGTGCGATGCTCGTCGTCCTGGGCGGCAACGTCAACCCGCAGGACCACGCCTACTGGACGGCCTCGGCGGCGCCCGTCGTCATGACCGTCATCGGCGGGCCGTTGTCGTTCATCGGCCCCGTGGTCGGTGCGTTCACCTACGAGTACATCCGCTGGGCTATCAGTCAGTTCCCCCTGCTGGAGGAATACTGGGAGTTCTCCTTCGGCGTACTCCTGCTCATCGTCGTGCTGTTCTTCGATAACGGCGTCGCGGGCGGTATCGACCGCCTCCGTGACCGCCTCCTCGGGGACGACGACGGCGACGCTCCCTGAGGCCGCGCCGCTTTTTTGCCGCTCGCCCGTTCCGCGAACAGATTCAAATACGCAGCGCGGCATCTCCCGGTATGGACGTAACCGAGGCGTCAGCCGTCTGTTCGGACGTTCTCGACGCCGTCGAGGAATGCGTCGTCGTCGACCGGCGCGTCCTCGAAACGGTGCTGACGGGCGTCCTCTCGCGAGGCCACGTCCTGCTGGAGGACGTGCCCGGGACCGGCAAGACGCTGACCGCACGCAGCCTCGCGACCGCGCTCGGACTCTCGTTCAACCGCATCCAGTTCACGCCGGACCTCCTGCCCGGCGACATCACCGGGTCGCATATCTACCGGGAGGAGACCGGCGAGTTCGAGTTCGCCGAGGGGCCGGTCTTTGCGAACGTCGTGTTGGCCGACGAAATCAACCGTGCGCCGCCGAAGACGCAGGCCGCCCTGCTCGAAGCGATGGCCGAACGGCAGGTCTCCGCCGACGGCACCACCTACGACCTTCCCGAACCCTTCTTCGTCATCGCCACGCAGAACCCGGTCGAACAGGAGGGAACGTTCGCCCTCCCGGAGGCCCAGCGGGACCGCTTCGCCCTGAAGACGGCCCTCGGGTATCCGGACCGGGAGGGCGCCCGCCGGCTCATCGACCGCCGGGCCGACCGGACGACGCGGGCACCGGACCCGCGGACCGTCCTCGGCGAGGGCCGCGTCAGCGAATTGCAGGTGGCCGCCGAGGAGGTGCGCGTCGACGGCGCCATCCGCGATTACGTCATCGACCTCGGGCGGGCGACCCGCGAGGACGACCGCGTCGACGTCGGCGTCTCCCCGCGCGGCATCCAGCGCCTCTTCGAGACCTGTCGCGCCCGTGCCCTCATCGAGGGGCGGGACTTCGTCGTCCCCGACGACGTGAAGGGGATGGCCCGCCCGACCTTCGCCCATCGCCTCGTGCTCACTTCGGAGGCGGCCGTCCAGGGCGTCGCCCCGGAGACGATTATCGACGCCGTCCTCGACGAGGTGGAGGTACCGGCCGTCGCGACCGACGACGACTGAGGCGACTTATCGCAGCGCAACGAAGAGCAGTAGCGTTCCGACCGTCGCCGCCAGCGTCGCCACCACGAGGAGCGGCGACGGTGCTGCAGGGACGACGCTCGCGGCCCGGACGACGGCCGTCGCGGCGAGGACGGACGCGCCGGCCACCGCGAGCGCGCCGACCGCGTGGACGAGTTCGCCACGTCGGGTGTCGCCGCCGCGACCCACCTCCCGGCCGAGGGTGGCCGCGAACTCCCCGAGGTCCCACACCAGCAGACTCACCGCGACGGTCGCGAAGACGGCGACCGGATGCAGGCCATCGACGGCGGCGGCGACGGCGGCCGCGAAGACGCCGAGACTCGCGAGTTGGACGCCGGCCGCCCCACCGAGCACACCGACCGCATCGGCGGCCCGAACCCCAAGCAGGAAGAATCCCGAAACCGCCAGCGCGGCCGTCAGGACCGCGAGTACGGCGCCGGCCGTCCCGAGCGCACCGAACAGGGATTCGAGCGCCCGGCGACCCGATTCGGTCTCGGCGGCTGCGAGAGCGATATCCCCGAGGCGGCCGTGAAGCGGCCAGACGGCGGCGGTAAGTGCCGCTCCCGTCCCGCCGTAGACGAACGCCGAGGGGCCGAGACGGACCTCGTCGCCGCCAGAGCGCGTCAGACGAGCGGCGAGGGGTGCGAGGATGACGAGGAAGACGGCGAGGACGACGACATTTATCGGCGGTGCCGGGGCGACGACGAGCAGGGCGACCGCGGGCACGACCGCCACCACGAGAACCCGGCTTCCGGCCGGCCCAGCGTGGGCGGTCGGCGGCGACCCACCGAGGACGGTGAGTGCGCCGAAGCCGACCAGGACGGCGGCGCCGAACGCCGCGAACGGCGCGAAGGGCAGGTACTCGATGGGCGGAATCGGCGGCCACGGCACCCTGACGGCGGCGACTGCCAGCGGCCCGGCGAGTCCGGCGAGGCCGCCCAGCGCGCCGAAGACGCCCGCGAGCGGTATCGCGGCCCCGTAGTCGGTTTCGGCGGTCGCCAGCACGGCGGTGGCGAGACACGCCCCGGCGAACAGGCCGGCGAGTCCCGGGACGGTCCCGTCGACGGCGACTGCCACCACGAGCGTGCCGAGGACGGCAGACAGGGCGGCCGCCGCTGCGGTCAGTGTGGGCCGGCTCGGAGCAATCGTCCCTGCGTCGCTCACGCCGACCCCTCCATCGCGACCGAAAGCGGGCCGGTCGTCTCCCAGTCAACGACCCGGATATCGCGCGACCGGAGTCGCCGGAGGCGGAGGTCACGCTGGATGCCTGCGACCCGGGCGCCGATGCCGTTCTCGGTGGCGTCGCGCGCACGGTCGGCCATGTTCGGACTCACGACGACGACGGCGTGGCCGGCGGCCGACAGGGTCCGGGCGAGCGACAGCGGCGCGTCGTCAAGCAGCGGCGAGACGAGGACGACGTCCGAAGCGCGAGGGAGGCGGTCGCGGAGAGCGGCGGCGTTGGTCGCTTCGGCGCGGTGGCGGACGCTCCCGGCGAAGGCGGGTTGCGGCGCCGCCCGCTCGGCCGCGGCAGCGTCGATGACCGCCTTCAGCACCGCCTCGGTTCGCGTCCGCGTGGTCGCATCGTCGCCGATAGGCACCCACGGCCGGCCGGCACGGTCGCTCGGCGTCGTCGCGCCGACGGCCTCGGCGTCGATACCGAGCGCGGCGAGCCCGACGCGGTGGTCGGCTGCGAGCAAGCGGTCGACCAGTTGCTCGGCGGCGTGGGCCGCGAACTCGGCGGCAGTCGGATGCCCCGGCGCGCGGACGACCCGTCCCGGGGTGCGCGCATCGACGACGACGGCCGTCTCCGAGGCGTTCGTCTCCCGGAAGTTGACCGTCGTCATGTCGCCGGTCTTGGCGAATCCCCGCCAGTCGACCCGGCTTGCAGCGTCGCCGTGGCGGTGCTCGCGGACCGAGTGGAACTCCAGGCCACTTCCGGGGGTGTCGGCCGTCCGGATGCCGATTCGCTGGTCGGCGGCCGCCCGAATCTCGGGGGCCGTCGTCAGCGGCCGACACCGAAGCGTCTCGTCGCCGCTCGCCGCCAGTCGGTCGGTGCGGGACTCGACGGCCGACAGCGGCCGAAAGCGGGCCGTCGGGTCGCCGAAGTCGTATTCGCCGTCGCCGGCGACGACCTCGTAGGAGATAGTATCCGTCTCGCCGGGCCGAAGCGATAGACACCCGCAGGGCCGGCCCATGACTCGGACCTGCTCGGGCGGTCGGTCGTGGACCCGGACGTCGGGGAGGATGCGGTCGCCCTCGTTGCGGACCGTGAGCGTGACGGTGGTCGGCTGGCCGGGGGTGACAACTGCGGGGTCGAAGGACCGCTCGACGGTTATCGAGGGCGGGGGCGGCCGCGAGACGGTCGCGGCGACGGCGTAGACGAAGGGGACCGTTGCCGACATGAAGAGGACGCCGTTGCCGAGGACGGCGCCGGTCGTCACGAGGACGACGCCAGCCAGCACCGCCGCGTCGAACCGACCGAGCGCCGACGCCATCAGCGACCCTCCCCGTCCATCCGTGCCTCGATTGCTCGGACGGTCCGCCCGATGCGCCGTTTCGTCGTCCGCCGCGGCCGGAACCACGTCCGGAGGCGCCACCGGAACGGCGCCTCCCGACCCTGGGCGAGATACGCCGCCGCGACGGGGTCGTCCGTCCAGTCGCCACGCCTGACGCGCTCGGCGGCGGCCTCGTGGGAACAGCCCTCGGCGTGGACGAGGACGTCGGCCGCGAGCGAGCGGAGCGTCTCCTTCGCGTCGTCGTGGTCGTCGCCTTCGGCCGCGGCGTCGGCGGCCGCCTCGACCGCGGCATCGAACCCGCGGCCGACCGTGGGGACTGTCCCGTCATCGATGGGATAGCGCGAGACGGCACCGAAATCGCCCGTCTCGGTCTTGGAACCGGCCGTTCGGGCGACCCACAGCAGACAACAGACCCCGAGCGCGGCCAACCAGAAGGCGCGGTCGCTGGCCTCGCTCACCGACCGGGCACTCGCTATCGCGCCGACGCCGAGCGATTCGGCGAAACCGGGCGCGATGACGAGCAGCACGCCCGCGAGGATTCCCGCGATGCCGAGGCCGGCGAGGAGCGCCCCCGTTTCGACCCGCCCGTTCACGCCTCGGTCCCTCCGTCCTCGGTCGATGCTTCGCGTATCCGCTCGATGGCTGCCTCGACCGCCGCCGTCCGTTCCTCGGCCTGTCGGTCGCCGTACTCGACTTCACGGAAGGCCGAAAGCAGCGTGGCGACGTCATCCTCCGGGAGACCGTCGTGTTCGACGGCCCATCTGGCGATTTCGCCCGGCGTCGAGGTCCGCCACGAGGGGACCGACGCGTGGTCCCGGAGTTCCGCCCACGCTTCGCGAATCGTCGGCCGGTCGGCGTCGGTGGCCGTCACCGCGCCGGCCGCGTCATCGCCTCGCAGGATAGCGGGGACGCATCGTCGGAGGCCCCGACCCATCGCGGCCGCCAGCATCGCCCCGAGCGTCGCGATGCCCCCCGGGCCGTCGGTCAGGAGTGCGATGCCGGCCTCGATTCGGCGCCGAAGTTCGGGTAGCGTCGCGTCGACGGCGGCGCCGATGCCGACGACGCCGCTCAGGGCCGACTGGACCGCCGCCGCGAGGAGGCGGTCACGGTCGGCCAGGAGTCGACGGGCACGGATATCGCGGCGCCGGCCGAGGCCGACGAGGCCGCCGACGAGACCCAGGCCGAGACCGAGGACGCCGGCGGCGTTCCAGTAGAGGCCACCGAGTCGCGCCGTCCCCGTCAGGCGGGCGCCGCCGAGTTCGGTGCTGGCCGTCTCGCCGAGCGGGTTCGACGCCGAGTCCGAAGCGTTGACGTAGCCCTCCGGCGCGGCTGCGGTGACCGTCACGGGGTCCGAAAGCGGGAGACGGATGACGGCCGTGCCGTCGGCGTCGGTTTCGGTGACGGGCGCGCCGTCGACGGTCACCGTCGCGTTCGCCACCGGTTCGTCCTCGTATTCGACCCGGACGCTCGCCGAGGTGTAGGGGAGGGCGGCCGGCCCTTCGGGGGTGACCGAAACCGAGAGCGGACCGGTCGTGCCCGCCTCCGAGTCGTTCGACCGCAGGACGACCGTCCGGTCGCCGCTGACGGCCTCGCGCTCGACGGCGATGTCGGTCGTTTCGGCGTCCGGCAACTCGATGGCCGCGCTGCCGCGGTCGTCGGTGGTGGCGACCCGCTCGCCGTCGACGGTGACCGCGGCGCCGGGTATCGGCCGTCCCTGAATGGTTGCGACCAGCTCGATAGGTTCGCCGGGCGCGGGGTCGTCGAGCAGGTCGATATCGGCGGTCGTCGGCAGGGCGAAATCGACGATTGGGGCGGCTTCGCCCTGATTTCGGGTGCCGTAGGCGGAGGCCCCTTCGTCGGTATCCTGCGCCAACCGGACGGTCCCCTCGGTGAGTCGAATCTGGATGCTCAGCGTCTCGGCGTAGGGGACGGTGCCGGTGACGCTGCCGACGCGGTTCGTTCCGCCGACCAGTTCGCCGTTGAACAGCACGTCCGCGCGCCGGACCGGCGTCCCGTCCCGCGTCACCACGGCCGTCGTCGCCTCGCCCGGAACGGGGTCGTCAGTCAGCGTGACGGAAATCGAACTCCCGGTCTCGTCGTTTCTGGTCAGGGGGTCGGTCTCGTCGTCCCCGGTGTCGGTGCTGGTGTTCCAGCCTTCGTCGAGTTCATCGAGCGGTGCCGGGTCGCGGCCAGCCGCGACGCGCTCGTCGGCCGGCGTCGGGTCGAAGGTCACCCACCCGACGTCGGCGATATAGACTTCGACCCACGCGTGGGCGTTCGCGCCGCGGACGAGATACCGCTCCTCGCCGACGCGTTCGCCGGGGCTGTAGCCCGTGACGTAGCGGGCCGGTATCCCCTGGGTCCGCAGCATCGCGACCATCGAGGTGGCGAAATACTGGCAGTAGCCGGCCTCCATCCCGAAGACGAACTCCGTCGCGACGTCGTTGCCCCGCTCGTGGGTGGCGTTCAGCGAGTAGTCCTTGTTGGCCTCCAGCCAGCGCTCGACGGCCAGCGCCGACTCGTAGGGGGTCTCCGCGTCGGCGGTTATCGTGTCGGTGCGGTTGGCCAGTCGCTCGGGCGTGTCTTCGGGGAGTTGGGTGTACCGCGCCTCGATTTCTTCGGGGTAGTCGCCGTCGCTGGCGACCGCCGCCGAGGGCCGCGATACCGGCCCGTAGGTCAGCGTGGTGTACGTCTCGCCGGCTCGAATCGGCTCCTCGACGGTGAAGGCCCGCTCCGCGTCGACGAAGACCTGCCTGTCGCCCGCAGTCGCGAAGGCGGGGCGGTTGACCGTCACAAGCGACCGGAACGACCGGCGGACCTGGATGTCGATTTCGTAGGCCGGCTGGTCGGCGCCGGCCGCCGGTACGGGGGAGGAGAGTGGTTCGCGCGAGGCGGCGTCCCGCTCCCAGCCGTCGCCGGTGTAGGTGGCGTAGGCGCCGAGGCGCCACCGCGAGGGCTCGGGGCTTTCGACGACCAGTTCGGGACTGTCGCCCAGTTCGAGGCGGCCGCCGACGGTCGCCCGCTCGGGGTAGCCCCCCGTGGAGACGCCGCCGTAACTACTGACGCCCGAACTGTCGTTCGCACCGGGGCCGTCGTCGCCGACCATCGACTCGCCGTCCCCGTCGAATCCGAGGCCGCCGTCGTCGATGCCCTCGCCCTCGACGCCGAGGTCGGGGATTGGCGTCTGTATCCCGGCGGCCGGCGCGAGGCCGCCGCCGAGAACGAGGCCGACGAGACAGCAGGCTGCGAGTATCGCCCGTCTCATCGGTCGCCGGTGTCGCCCTCCATACTTCCTCTAAACTACGGTTGCGGGACCATTAGTTCGTCGGGGGCCCCGCTCTGTGGCTTCCGCCACGTTAAATACCGCCCCACCCGACCGGACGAGCATGACACGCTCCGTTTGGCTGAAAGCCGACGACGCCGTCGGCGACTGGGAGGCGCGCAAGCGCCGTATCACCGCCGGTATCGAAGCCGGCGTCGACTGGGTCCTCGTCGACCAGCGCGACGTGGGCCGCGTCCGTGACCTCGGCCGGGTCAATATCGCTGCCTTCGCCGGCGACGACGTCCACGTGATGGACGCCGAAGCCCAGGAGGACGCCGAGGCCGACGCGATTATCGTCGGCAAGGACGGCGAGGGCGACGGCACCGTCGACCTGCCGAACGACTTCTCGGGGTCGGCGGACCTCACCACGCTCCGCCGCACCGACGGCCCCGCGGGCGCCTACGTCCGCATCCTCGATTCGGACTACGAGGCCTTCGCCGAGGAAGCCGCCAAAGACGCCGATTTCACCATCGTCATCGGCGAGGACTGGCAGATTATCCCCCTCGAAAACCTCATCGCCCGAATCGGCGACGAAACTGACCTGATTACGGGCGTCCAGAGCGCCGAAGAGGCCAGAACGGCCTTCGAGACGCTTGAACTCGGCGCCGACGCCGTCCTGCTGGATTCGGATAATCCCGACGAGATTCGGGAGACCGTCGAGGTCCGCGACGAGACCGAACGCGAACGGCTCGACCTCCAGACGGCGACGGTCACCGCCATCGAACAGACCGGGTCGGCCGACCGCGTCTGCGTGGACACCGCCACGATGCTCGAACACGACGAGGGGATGCTCGTCGGGTCGATGTCCCGCGGGCTCTTTTTCGTCCACGCGGAAACCGCCGACTCGCCCTATGTCGCCTCCCGGCCGTTCCGGGTCAACGCGGGCGCCGTCCACGCCTACGTCCGGACGCCGGGCGGCGAGACGAAGTATCTCGCCGAACTCAAATCGGGCGACGAGGTGCAGGTCGTCGATACCGACGGCAACACCCGCGAGGCCATCGTCGGCCGCGCGAAAATCGAGAAGCGCCCGATGTTCCGCATCGAGGCCGAAACCGAGAACGGCGACCGCATCGAGACGCTCCTGCAGAACGCCGAGACCATCAAGGTCGCCACCAGCGAGGGCCGCAAAGCCATCACGGACCTCGAGGAGGGCGACGAGGTGGTCATCTACTACGAGGAGGTCGCCCGCCACTTCGGCGAGGAAGTCGACGAGAGCATCATCGAGAAATAGGGTTCGCGTTCGGCTATTTCACCGGCCGGCTCTCAGCCATCGAGGGCTTTTCGCATACAGGTCGCCGACTTCGGACAGAGGTCGGTGAATTCGCCGGTTTCCCGAATCTCCGGCGGCACGGTCTCACGGTCGATTACGTCGTAGCCGTGCGCGTCGAAGAAGGCCTCCGCGGTCGTGGTGAGTAGATAGAGCGTCTCTACCCCGTTCGCTTGCGCTCGGGCTTCCAGCGCATCGCAGAGTGCCGTCCCGTAGCCCTGTCCCCGCTTCGATTCCGGAACGACGACCGAACGCAGGAGCGCGTCCGGGCCGTAGATTTCGAGGCCTCCGCCGCCGACACGCTCGGTTCCCACGCTGGCAACGAAAAACCGGCCCTCGCTCGTTCGGAGGTCTCCTGTCGGCAGTCCGCTGGCTTCCAGCAGGTCTTCGAGCCACCCCATCCGCTCTGCGTCGGCGCTCGTGAGCGTTATCGAGCCGGGCAGCATCGGTCATCGGTCGGCGCTTGCCGAATCGTGATTCGGGCCTTTCCGCCGAGGTCGAACGCCATCGACTCGCAGTCGTAGAAACAGCGGACCAGTCGGTAGCCACGCCGCGCGCCGACACCAAGCGCGACGACGGCGGCAAGCGCAAGGGTGGCGATAACCGGTTGGCTGACTGCCCAGAGGAGTATCGGGACGGCGGCGACGACGCCGAATCGGGCGAAAATCGCTCTCCATGTCGGTGCTGTACGGCTTGGACGGTCGCGTGGGTCGAGTGGTGGCTTGTGCATCGTTATTCGGTGGTCTTCGGTCGGTTACTCGGTTCGGATGCCGGCTTTTCGGCTTCGATGCGTGCGGCGGTGACGTAGTCGCTCAAATCGAGTTCGTCGTCCCATTCGCGGATGAACTCGCTGTCGTCCGTTTTCGGGGTGATGGAGACGTCGACGAACCCGGCGTCGGTCAGCATCGCTTCGAGCGCCGAAACGGTGGCGGCCCCGCCGATACAGGCCGATACCGACGTCGGGTCCGCCCGGAGGGCCTCAAATCGGTCATCCGGCGGGTCGGCGGTCCGGACCACGTCGGAGACGGCGAGGCGGCCGCCCGGTCGAAGGACGCGATGGGCCTCGCGGAACACCTGCGGTTTGTCGGGCGAGAGGTTGATGACGCAGTTCGAGAGGATGACGTCGACGGACGCGTCGGCGACCGGGAGGTGTTCGATTTCGCCGAGGCGGAACTCGACGTTCGAGGCGTCGTTCTTCGCGACGTTTTCGCGGGCCTTCGCGACCATCTCGGCGGTCATATCGACGCCGATAACGCGGCCGGACTCCCCGACTTCCTGCGCGGCGAGGAAGCAATCGAAGCCGCCGCCGGAGCCGAGGTCGAGGACGGTCTCGCCCGACTCGAGGGTAGCGATGGCGGTCGGGTTCCCACAGCCGAGGTTCAGGTTCGCCCCCTCGGCGACGGTATCGAGGTCCGCCTCCGTGTAGCCGCGGTCGGTCGCGCCGTCAGCGGCCGTCTCACCGCAGACATCGGTGCTGGAACAACAGGACGAGTCCGCATCGGCCGCGATTCGGGAGTACCGCTCACGGACGGCGGCGTGCTGTTCCGCGGCGGTGAGCATGCCGTCGTCCGAATCCGGAGTGGTAGTGTCGTCGGTCATGGTCTGGTCTCATCGAGAACGTCGAGCAGTCGTTCCGCCCGCGGCGTCGCGGTGTAGTAGCGCCAGCGGCCCTCCTTTCGCCGCTCGACTAAGCCGGCGCTGAAGAGCTTCGAGAGCGCCTGACTGACCGCGCTCTGGCTCACGCCGAGTGCGGGCTCTATCTCGCAGACGCAGAGGTCCTCGTCGGCCTCGGCGATGAGCCGAAGCGCCTCGTACCGGGTGTCGTTGCCCAGCGTCGACAGCGCCCGGACGTCATCGGCGATGTCATCGTTGGTCAGGCCGTGGCTCGCCGTAGAGCAGCCGTTCGACGTCTGCGGTCGGGCATCCTGTGTCGGGGAGTCCGGCTTTTGCTCACTCATTTTAGTATATGCTAATATTAGAATACTCTAATATAAAAGTTCCCCCGAACTGCCGGCTGGTCGTGATGGCGAGGGAATGCTATGGAAGAATGCTCTCTACAAGCCCTCTCACGGTTCGGAGAGGTCGTAGGTTCGGACCGTCTCGTAGGGCGGGAACCGCCCGTCGGAGAAATCCAGCGCGACGAGTTCGAGCTCGGAGACGGGTCTCGGTGGAAGGTCCAGTGAACGGTTCCGTTCGAGGTACTGAAGCAGTCGTTCGTAGCCATCCCGTCGTGTGAAGTGGCCGAGCGTCAGATGCGGGATGAACCCCGTTCGGTCGCGTTCCCGGACAGGAACCCCGGCGATGGAACAGACGCGGTGGTTCAATGCCGCGAACCGTCCGTCATCCGCTACCTCCGCGTAGACGACGTCCGGGAAGAGGTTGAGTCGTGGAATGTCGACGGCAAACGAGGTGGCCTCCTCGAGTGCGTCATCGAGTTTCGCGACGAGTTCCGCCTCTTCCTCCGGGGCGAACTCGGCTTCGTCCTGCGGGTTTTCGACGACGTTTCCGAGCACTTTGACGGTGATATGGAGGTTCCGCGTCGGTTGTGCTGCGAAGCAATCGAACCCATCGAGCCGTTTCAGGATGGGTTCGACTCGGGACCGGACGGTATCGTCCGTGATTCGGGCCAGCAGGACCAGATGCCGCCCACGGCCGCCCGCCCGCTGGCGCACGTCCTCGTCGGTTATCGGGGCAAGCGATAGCTCGTGGCGACGATTCCAGAACGTTGCGGGGTTGGAAGCCAGCCCGTCGTCGGCCATATCCGGCGCTGCATCCGCGTCCGAAAAAAGGCTTCGTCGGTCGACTCGTGGCTCTCGGAGCCGCCGAACCACAGGTGGTTCACGCGGATGGTAAGGCCGTATTACCAGTATATATCCCCGTATAACGAACTGTACGTTCGCCGTCCAACAGGTATGGAACCGGCTCTGAAGGTGTGTCTCGTGGTGAGCCTATCGATAGTCGGCCTGCTGGCAGCCCCCGCCTTCGGGGCTGGCGGCACCACGACGGTTCTCGCTGACGACCACGGTGATGGCGATGATGACTGGGAGGACGACGAAGATGAGGATGAGGATGAGGATGAGGATGAGGATGAGGATGAGGATGAGGATGAGGATGAGGATGAGGATGAGGATGAGGATGAGGATGAGGATGAGGATGAGGATGAGGATGAGCGAGACGAGCGGAGGGCGGAGCCGGACCGACCGGACGTCGCTCAGGAGAGGTCCAATCGGAACGAGAGGCCACGAGACGAGCAGACGCTACCCCCCGCGACAGAAGTTACGGTCGAGACGCCGTCTCGGTCGACGCCGACGCCGACCTCGACGGCCACTCCAACGCCGACGCTAACGCCAACGGTGACTGCGACGGCCACCCCGACGCCGTCGCCGACCGCCACACAGCCACCGCCGACGCCGCGACCGACGGCGGAACCGTCACCCGAACCGCCGTCGACACCGATACCGACGCCTACACCGAGTAGCGTCTCGTCGACGGATGGGTCGCCTCCCACGGTTGTCGACGCGTCGGTTCCGGTCGAGTGGCTTCGAGTGGGCCATTCGGCCACGGTGCGAGTGACCGTCACTAACCCCGGAGCGCGGTCGGAGCAGTCGGAGGCGACCCTCCGGGTGACACACGCCGATAGCAACGTCTCGACGCACGTCGTGACGGTCGGACCAGCGGAGACAGTCGAACTGAAACTGGACGTCCCCTTCGAGGAATCGAACGACGGCGTCGTCGAAGTAAACGGCGTCCCGGCGGGCGAACTGACCGTCGGCAGCGGTGACGAGGAAGCGGAGACGGTGCCGCCCACCGAACCGGCCGACCAGCCTGGATTCGGCGTCATCGTGGCGTTACTCGCCGTCCTCGCTGGGACGCTATGGGTATGGCGGGGTCACGACGGGACCGAGTAACCGCCGGCTGGCTCTACTGGGGTTCTTCGCTTACTCCCCGTCGAGTCGTGCGGTACACCAGTGGCAGAACTCCAGCGTGGGGTCGAGTTCCTTGCCGCAGTTCGGGCAGCGCGGAACCTCGCCGGTGCGGTGGTTCTCGCGGGCGGCGAGCCAGTAGGCATCCATCGTCGCGAGGACGGTCACCGCGAACATCGCCAGCGCGGCCTCGATCGGGAAGCCCTCGACGACCGAGAAAAAGCCCGCCGTAGTCGCAAGCAGGTTCCGGGCCGAGAGTTCGACGCCGGCCGTCGTCAGGACGATGAGTAACGACCCGGCCCACACGATACCCCAGAGGGCCGCGCGGAGCCACTCCCGGAGGTAGACGTGGCCGATGCCGGGCTGGAGAAACGACAGCATCGCCGCCACGAAGCGCCGTCGGTTGCCACGTCCGTTCATCACGGGGGAGGGTATTCGATACGTGCTTATAAACTCATGGAGTGGCGTGGCGACCGTTTTTATGACTCACCGTCGGAGTGGGCGTATGGGCGAGAACGGCGACAGCAACGACGGAGACGGCGACGTGTTGTTCCCCTTCTTCGTCGCCGAGTTGCTCACGCTCGTCGGCGCCTTCGCCGTCGTTTCGGCCAGCGTGCTCGGCTGGACGACGCTTTTGGGTTCGGTCTCCCGGCCGGTCCGCCTCCTCGCACTTGGCTTCCTGACCGTCGAACTACTCGTTCCGGCATGGGTGTACTACGACGTCCGACGCCGCGGCGACGAGGCGGACCGGGTGTGGCTCCACGCCTCCGTGATGCCGGTCGTGAACCTGCTTGTGGTCCTCGCGTATCTCGCCGAACGGGACGCGAAAACGGACGGCGATTAGGTGAGTCGGTCGACCAGTTCGCGGAGCGTTTCGAGGTCGTACTGGCCGGGCGCGGTCGCCTTCTCGGGGTCGACCGGCGCGTAGCCGATTTTCGACCCGTAAACCGGCGCGACGGCGCGGGTGTGGCTGCCGGCCTCGCCCATCGCCATCGTCGCCACGCGCTCGCCGCGCCCGGTCATCTCGTGAGTGGCCCCGAGCAGCGCCAGTGCGTCCGCCCGGCTTTCGGCCGTCACCGCGAGTTTGGCCACGTCGCCGTAGGTCGACGCGCGTGTCAAAAGCGACTGGAGTTCCCCCTTCGAGGGCGTCCCCTCGAAATCGTGGGTCGAGACGACGACCGAGACGTCGCGTTCCTCGGCGGCCTCGACGAGGTCCAGCCCCTCGCCATCCTCCAGCGCCGCGAGTTCGATGTCGACGGCTTCGACCGCCTCGTGTTCGATGGCCCGCTTCAGCGCGTCGATACGGCCGCCGTCGTCGGCTTCGCCGCCCTCCCAGTCGGCCCGGTTGGTCACGAGTAGCGGGAGCTCGCCGTCGTATTCCGCGAGCGCATCGAGGGGGTCGTCGGCGAGGTCCATCCGGAACTCCACGCAGTCGGCGTGCTCGCGGGCCGCCGACTCCTCGGAGAGGTCCGCGGTCGAGGCCGCGAGGCGAAACGAATCGAACGTCAGGGTCATGGCCGAACTGTGGACGCCGATATTAAAAGGGCTCGTGGGTCGCGGTAAACCGGATGGGCTCCTCGCCGGCCCGTTCGACCTCGGCGACTGTCGGCAGGCGAATCCGCCGTTCGTTCTTGGTCACGACGCGGGTATCGTAGTGTTCGGCCTCATATTTCGGTTCGTCGTCGCGGTCGGCGACGAACTCGCGGTGGCGGTCGAGGCGCTCGTCGGCGATGGTCACAGAGAGGCCGGGCGCTTCCGTCGCCCGCTTTTCGAAGGCCTCGGCGAGTTCGGCGTTCCGCTCGATGCCGATGGAGTTGCGGCCCTCGACGAGCGCCGCCAGCGACGTGGTGCCGGTGCCGACGAAGGGGTCCAACACGGTATCGCCGCGGACCGAGTACATCCGGACGAGCCGAAGCGGGATTTCGAGGGGAAAGGCTCCGGAGCGTTCGCGGGCGCCGTTCTCGAGCGTCTGGCCGGTGCCGCGAACCTCCCAGCAGTCGGAGAACCATTCGTTGCGCTCCTCCCAGAAGAACGCCGAGGCGTAGCGGTCCTCGTCCTTGGCCGGGAAATCGCGGGTTCCGCCCTTCCGAAAGAGGAGGATGTGCTCGTGTTCCAGCGTCGCGTAGGCGTTCGTCGGCAGGGTGCCCGACCCCATGAACTTCGCCGTGCTGTTGGTTGGTTTGCGCCAGACGATTCCCGGCAGTTGGTCGAGGCCGGCGTCCGCGAGCCCCTCGATAATCCGGGCATGGTTCGGATACAGTCGGAACTGCCCGTCGATGCGCCGGGTGGCGTCGCCGACGTTGATGGCTGCGATGCCGCCCTCCGAGAGTGCGTCGGCGACCCGCTCCCAGACGTCGTCCAGCAGGTCGTGCATCGCCTCGAAGGCGGCCTCCCCGTCGCCGGATTCGAGGGCATCGGCGACGGCGGGGCTCTGGGCGGCGAAACTCTCGTCCCACATCTCGACCATCGGATACGGCGGCGACGTGACGACGAGGTCGACGCTTCCCGACACGACCTCGAACTCGCGGGCGTCGCCGACGCGTATCTCGTGGGTCGTCTGCACAGGTGGTGATTCAGGGGGCGGGTAAGGTGTCTTGCGGTTTTCCGACCCTCTATGCCCGCCCGATGAAATGCGCCTGTGCGGTCGTCCCCTCGGTCCCGTAGTCGACCACGCGAACCCGGACCGTCTCACCTTCCGACAGCGCGTCGCTGCTGCCGGGGGCCGGCACCTCGCGAACGAACGTCTGGAGGCCGTTGATGGTGCCCCGGACCTCCGGGGGCGAGCGGTCGTACTGGGTCTCCTTGACGACGAGTTCGTAGGTCTCGCCCTTCTCCGCGGCCTCTTCGGGCGGTCGCTGTTGGGCCTGTTCGTGGGCGCGGTCACGTTTCTTCTGAGCCTCGCTTTTGCCGCCGAAGGCGACCTTGAGGATGACCAATAGGACGAGAAGCCCGAGCACGACGGCGCCGCCGATGACCAGCGTCTGCGTCTGCATTGGCGACCCTACTCCTGGGTTCACCAAATCGATTGTGGCACCGGACGCGCAGACAGAAGGTTGATACCCGGCCCAACCCCAGCAAACACCGATGACAGACCGGGAGGTAAGCGTCGTGCTGCCCGCCTACAACGAGGCGGACACTATCGAGTCCACCGTCGAGGTGACCATCGAGACGCTCGCCTCCTTTTTGCCGGCCGATGCCTTCGAGGTGCTCATCGCCGAGGACGGCTGTGCGGACCGGACGCCAGAAATCGCCGACCGGCTAGCCGCCGAGGACGACCGAATCCGGCATTTCCACAGCGACGACCGGCTGGGCCGCGGCGGCGCCCTCGAACGCGCCTTCGAGGAAAGCGACGGCGACGTCCTCGTCTACTTCGATACCGACCTCGCGACGGACATGGCCCACCTCGAAGAACTCGTCGAGGCGATTCGAACCGATGGCTACGACGTCGCCACTGGCTCGCGGTGGATGCCCGGCAACGTCGCCGAACGACCCTTTAAACGGGATATCGCTTCCCGTGGCTACAACTCGCTCGTGCGTCTTTTCCTGCGCTCGGACGTCGAGGACCACCAGTGCGGCTTCAAGGCCTTCGACCGCGACGCCCTGCTGTCGCTGGCCGACGACGTCGAGGACGACCACTGGTTCTGGGACACCGAGATACTCGTCCGCGCCCAGCGGGCCGGCTACGACATCAAGGAGTTCCCCGTCGACTGGGAGCCCCAAGAGGACACGAAGGTCGACCTCGTCCGTGACGTCTTCGGGATGGGCAGCCAGATTCTGCGCCTGTGGTGGCAACTCGGCGTCCGCCCGAAAATCGACCGCCGGGTGACGATGGCCGCCGGGACGCTACTCATCGTCCTCGCCGTCGCGCTGATGACCGTCTATCTCGACCCGACGGAGGTCCTCGAAGAGATGCGCAACGCTGACCCGGCCCTCGTCGCGGTCGCGACGCTGGTGTATCTCGCCTCCTGGCCCTTCCGTGGCCTCCGGTATCGCGACATCCTCTCGGAGTTGGGCTATCGGGAGAGTATCGGCTTCCTCACAGGGGCGGTCTTTATCAGTCAGACCGGCAACCTCGTCTTCCCCGCGCGGGCGGGCGACGCCATCCGCGCCTACATCGTCAAAGCCCGCCGGGACATCCCGTATCCGACCGGCTTTGCCTCGCTGGCCATCGAGCGCGTCTTCGACCTGCTGACGATTACGGTGATGGCGGGGACCACGCTGCTCGCGCTGGCGGCCGCTGGCGTCGACGTAACCGCGCTCCAGTCGGCCGGTCCCGGTGGCGATGTCGAGCAAAGCGGCCGACAGGCCGTCCTCGTCGCCGGGGGCGTCGGCCTCGCGGCCCTGCTTGCAGTGGGGGTCATCCTCGCGACGGCCCGCTCCGAGCGCAACCTCGTGCGGTCGGCGCTCGGCCGCATCAGCAGCGACTCCTACGTCGATTACGTCGCGGGCGTCGTCGAGCAGTTCGCAGGCGACGTCCAGACCATCGCCGAGGACCGCCGGGCCTTCGCCGTCGTCGGTGCGACCAGCCTCCTCATCTGGGGCATCGACGTCGTCACCGCCATCATCGTCTTCGCGGCCTTCGGCGTGGACGTCCCGCTGTGGGCGCTGGTCGCGGTCGGCTTCTTCGCCGTCAGCGTCGGTAACCTCGCCAAAGTGTTGCCGTTGTCTCCGGGGGGTATCGGCCTCTACGAGGGTGCCTTTACGCTCATCGTCGTCGCGCTGACGCCCGTCGTCTGGCCGGTCGCGCTCGGCGCGGCCATCGTCGACCACGCCATCAAGAACCTCGTGACCGTCGCCGGTGGCATCGCCTCGACGCTGTTCTTCAACGTCTCGCTGACGACGGCCGTCGAAGGTGCAAGCGAGGCAGAACGTGACACGCCACCCCACGATTAATACTTAAGGACCCGTTTCCGTTCCGCTGAATCGCTCAAAAACGGGGCTGTCGGGTTCCAGCACTCGAAAATATCGTGGCATTTAAATACTGCCACTACTTGTATATGATAGCGAACCGCTGACCGGGCTTTTTCGGGGCGTATCCCACCTGGTAGCACCCGCCTTGTAGCATGAGCAAGCACACTCGAACACGAACGACCGAGACGGAAACGGAATCCGAACGAGACGAAGAGGAGGTCGGCTGTCCCGAATGCGGCGGGAAACTGAGCGCCGACACCGAACACGGGGAGACCGTCTGCCGCGATTGCGGTCTCGTCGTCGAGGAGGACGAAATCGACCGCGGACCCGAATGGCGCGCCTTCGACAGCGCCGAGAAGGACGAGAAATCGCGCGTCGGTGCCCCCACCACCAACATGATGCACGACAAGGGGCTCTCGACGAACATCGACTGGCGAGACCAGGACGCCTACGGCAACTCGCTTTCGTCCAACCAGCGCCAGAAGATGCAGCGCCTCCGCAAGTGGAACGAGCGCTTCCGGACGCGTGACTCCAAAGAGCGGAACCTCAAGCAGGCGCTGGGCGAAATCGACCGGATGGCCTCCGCCCTCGGCCTCCCGGACAACGTCCGAGAGACCGCTTCGGTCATCTACCGCCGCGCGCTCGACGAGAACCTCCTGCCGGGCCGCTCCATCGAGGGCGTCTCGACGGCGTCGGTCTACGCCGCCGCCCGGCAGGCCGGCGTTCCCCGAAGCCTCGACGAAGTCGCCGGCGTCTCCCGCGTCGAGAAGAGCGAAATCGCACGTACCTACCGCTACGTGGTCCGCGAACTGGGTCTCGAAGTCCAACCCGCCGACCCCGAAAGCTACGTACCCCGCTTCGCCAGCGACCTCGAACTCTCCGACGAGGCCGAAAACCGCGCCCGCAAACTCCTCCAGAACGCCAAAGAGCAGGGCGTCCACTCCGGCAAATCGCCCGTCGGCCTCGCGGCCGCTGCGGTCTACGCCGCATCCCTCCTGACCAACGAGAAAACCACGCAGGCCGCCGTCAGCGAAGTTGCCGACATCTCCGAGGTCACCATCCGGAACCGGTACCACGAACTGCTCGAAGCCGAGCAGGACCTCGCCGTAGCTTAGAACACCCACTTTCTACACCGAACTTTTTGCACGGCGAGCCTTCGGCTCGCCGGCAAAAACTTCGATGAAAAAGACACTTCGGGCCTCCCGATGGTCGGCCCTCGGTCCCGCGCCTCACTTGGCTCACGGCTCACTTCGTTCGCCGTTCGCCTTTTCGAGACGCTCCCTATGGTCGCGTCTCGCTATCGCTCGGCGCGGCGAACCGCTTCGGGCGGGTTCTTCGACCCCGCCCTCGCGGATGCTCCGATATTTTAATTTAAATAAAGCGTAGCGAGAGGTCTGCTTCCTCTCGCTCCGTGCTGACAGAGTTACTATCCAGAGAAGCATCCGCCTCGGGGGCGTCCGGAGGTCGCCCCCGAGGCGGTTCCCGCACCGAGCGAAGCGAGGTGCCGTAGCGCGCACGGACTGGAGCGGCGCCGAAGGCGCCGCGGAAGGAGTACGCGCGCATATTTTCCCCACGTTTTTGCCGAGAACCGGGGTCGCGCCCCGAAGCGGGCGCGACCCGCGTTCTCGTGCAAAAAGTGGCTTCAGATGTAACCTAAGGCGTCCTCGATGCGACCCAACTCTGGGCCGGTCGTGGCGTCGCCGGTGATGTAGCCATAGGAGTTGGCGACGAGGCCGGACCCGACGAGCGGGCCGCCGTAGTTGACGGTCCCGATGTCGGCGTAGACGCCGAAGAGGTCCTCGAGGAAGTCGAGTTTCTCGTCGGTGGTCTTCGGGTGACAGAGCACGCCGTCGTTCGTGACGACGGCGGCGGTGCCGACCGTCCGCACGTCGGCTATCATCCCACGCTCGACGGGCACGTCGAGGGCGTCCCTGACGGCCTGGACGGCCTTTCGGGAGAGGTCGGGATGGACGTACGCGCCCTCGTCGTTGGCGAGGACGACGTTGCCGGCGGCGTTGATGCGGCCGGGGAGTTCGACGACCGGGAGGTCGATTACGTCGGCGATGCGGTCCCGTTCGCGGTCACGAACGCGTTCGGTGACCAGCAGGCCGTTTTCGTTGCCCGCGACGAGGGCGCCGACGGTTCCGGACCCGGCGATGGTGGTCTGGACGCTCGGAACCTCGAGTTCGTCCTCGAAATCCGAGAGTAGGGACTCCTCGATGTCGGGCCGAGCGAGTAACACGTCGTCGGTGGCCCGCGCGAAAACGCCGACGTAGTCGGAACCGGAAAGCGCCGCCCGGAGCACGTTATGCGGTCTCTGCTTCGACGACCGCTTCGCCCTCTTCTTCGAAGCGAGCGGCCCGGACGCGGAGTTTCTTCGGCGGCTTCGAACGGCCGCGGGACCAGACTTCCTCGTTGATGGAGGGGTCCAGTCGGACGGCGTCCTCGTCGACGTTGAAGTGCTGTGCGAGGTGCGAGCGAACGAGGTTCATGGCCTTGTCTGCGCGCTGGCCCTTCGACTCTGCGAGGACGTCGCGAAGCGGGACCGTCATGACGCGCTCGTCGAATTCAGCGCTCATTCGTCCGTGTCACTCCGCCGCCAGTTGCGGCGCTTGTGGTTGCGAAGCGTGTCGCGGTCCGTCTTCATGATGACCCACGCGGGCACGCGGCTGTTCTGGTTTTCGAGCTTCGACAGCCGCTTCTTCTGCGCCTTCGATTTCTTACCCATAGTAGACGAGTCTTCCCTCGCTGTGTTTAAATTCTTGTTCCTTTGGGTCCCGCAACGGTCGCCGATGGCCCCGCTCAGAGCGGGAACCGCTCGACGGTCTCGTATTCGGGCCCCTCCTCGGTCAGCGTGCTCTTTTTCAGTCGTAGTTCGTCGACGTGCAAGGTGCCGGCCTCGGGGTCTTCCTCCCGGACGAGTCGCTGGACGTCTTCCTTGGCGGCCGCGTGGTCCATCCGGCCCAGCGTGACGTGCGGCGTGAACTCGTGGCGTTCCTCGTCGTAGCCGAGCGCGGTCGTCTCGAATTCGAGGTTCTCGTGGAGGGTGGTGAGCGGTTCGGTCCCCTCCGAGACGCCGAGCCAGATGACGCTGATGTAATCCAGCGAGGGGAAGACGCCCAGACCCTCGAACGTCGCCTCGAAGGCGCCGGTATCGGCGCCCTCCACGGCGGCCTCGATGGCGCCGGTGAGGTCGTCGAGGTCGTGGTCGCTCTCGCCGAGGAACTTCATCGTGATGTGGGCCTGTTCGGGGTCGGTCGGGTTGATGCCCGGCAACTCCCGAAGCGGCGCCTGAATCCGGTCGACCTCCGAGGCGAGGTCGTGGATGTCGACGCTAACGAACAGTCGCATACACATGTATTGGGCGCCGACGGTCTTAAACGCCGGTTTCGGCCCGCTCCCTTTTGAACGGGCCTTTCCTTTGGGGTGTAACACCTTTGTGGATGCCCACGTACTAGCTACCGGACCATGAATATCGATAGCACACGACACCTGCAACTCGACCGGGAGAGTCGCGGGACGCGCTACTATCGCAACGCCGTCGAACGCCACTGGGACCCCTTCGACATCGACCTCGATACCGACCGCGAGCGGCTCATCTCGTACTTGGAGGGCGAGGACCGCGCCGAGGCCATGCTGGATTCGATGCGGATGGGCGTCGCCCGCTTCGGCGCCGGCGAGCAGGCGGTCACCGAGGACCTCGCGCCGCTGGCGACGGCGCTGGATGACCTCGACGACCAGATGTTCATCACGACCCAGATTTACGAGGAGGCCAAACACACCGACCACTTCGACCGCTACTGGCGGGAGGTCATCCATCCAACCGAGGAGGCGCTCGGCTTCGAACTCTCGTCGCCGACCGACGACAAGTGGTTCAACGACGCCTACCACGAACTCTTCGAGCGCAACGAGGAAGCGACCCACCGCCTGCTGGATGACCCGACGCCCGAGGACTTCGCGCGGGCGTACTGTCACTACCATCTCGTCATCGAGGGTATCCTCGCCCAGACGGGCTACTACGGGATGCAGCAGTCCTACGCGAAGGACAGCCACACCGACCTGCCGCATCTGCCCGGCATCTACGAGGGCTTTACCAAGATTCGACAGGACGAGGGCCGCCACGTCGGCTTCGGGATGGCGAAACTGAAGGAACTGGTCGCCGAGGAGGGCGTCGACCCCCATCTGCTGGACGAGACGGTCAACGAACTCCTGCCCTTCGTCAACAAAATCGCCGCCAACCCCGAGGACCAGTACGTCGAGAACGTCGGCCCGCAACCGGCCGAACTCCAGCAGTTCGCCACCGAGAAACACGTCGAGCGGATGGAACAGATCAAAGACGCCGCCCAGGACGTGCCCGACCTCGAATCGCTGACCGAACTCGAAGGCGTCGGCGACTGACGACGCGGCCCCGGTTTCGGAAGCGCGGGAAACCGGACTGGTCGTCCGTTCCGACTCGTCTCCCGCAAACTCAAGTTCCTGCCGTCTGACAATCCCGGTAATGGACGACTCCGACCGGTCGCCCCCGGGCAACGGGGACGTAGACGAGATTCGCCAGGAGGAACTGGACGAGTCGGTCCGGGAGGCCATCGAACGCTCGAAACTCGGCGC
This sequence comes from Natronomonas halophila, assembly GCF_013391085.1. Taxonomy (NCBI): domain Archaea; kingdom Methanobacteriati; phylum Methanobacteriota; class Halobacteria; order Halobacteriales; family Natronomonadaceae; genus Natronomonas; species Natronomonas halophila. The sequence continues at coordinate 2,197,980 of NZ_CP058334.1, forward strand.
ACCCGCGGTCGGCGAGGCGGTCCGGGACCGCTTTTCGGCCGACGAGGTGTTCCAGCGCATCATCGCCGCCGCCGACGAGGAAGTCACCTCCGGCGGCCGGGAACTCCTCTTCAGCGGCATCGCCGCCGGCTTCGCCATCAGCATCACGTTCCTGCTATACGCGTCGATGTCCGCGGCGAGCGACAGCAAGGTCATCGGCGCGATGCTCTATCCGCTCGGCTTCATCTACATCATCATCGGCGGCTACCAACTGTACACCGAGAACACGCTGCCGCCCGTCGCGCTGACCATCGAACGCCTCGCGAGCCTGCCAACGCTGCTCCGTCACTGGACCATCGTTCTCGCCGGGAACTTCATCGGCGGCGCGGCCGGTGCCGTGGTGCTCACATACGGCGGCGTCTTCGAACCCGCGGCCGCCGAGGAAGCCCTCTATATCGCCCGCAAGGGCGCCTTCGAGACCGCGTGGTGGTCGCTGTTCTTCAAGGCGCTTTTCGCCGGGCTCATCGTCGCTGGCGTCGTCTGGGTCAGTTTCGCCTCCCGCGACACCATCTCACGGATGGTGGTCGTCTATCTCGCGTTCCTCGGGATTCCGCTCGGTAACCTCTTCCACGTCGTCGTCTCCTTTACCGAAGCGCTCTACCTGATGTTCCACGGCGAGTTGGCCTTCGTCCCCGGGATGACCGGCTTCGTGTTGCCCGTCCTGTTGGGCAACACCATCGGCGGAATCGTACTCGTCACCGTCGTCAACTACTTCCAGACGAGCGAGCAGCGGCTCGAATCCGCGCGGTTCGAGGGTATCGAACGCCGGTTATCGCCGGCCGAGTGGATGCTCGGTCGCGTGGCCGGCCGTTCGTACGTGCCCATCCTCGACCCCTCCGAGACGGACCTGACAGAGGAAGGCGACTACCGTATCATGGTGCCCATCTCGAATCCCCGGACCGAGTCCCGGACCGTCGAACTCGCGTGCATGCTCGCCAGCAGCCACGAGAACGCCGTCGTTCACGCCGTTCACGTGGTACAGGCGCCTGAGCGGATGTCGCTGGGAAGTAAACAGCGCCGCCGCATCACGGCTGCCTCCGAGAAGCAACTCGAAACCCTCCGCGACGACGCCGCGGCGTACGACATCACCTTCGAGACGTCGACGACGGTTACGCACCGCTCGTTCGAGGAGGTGTTCAACATCGCCCGCCGGACGGACCCCGACCTCGTGTTGATGGGCTGGACCCATGGCCGCCTGTGGAGCGCCGCCCGCGCCGAACGGCCGCTGGCGGAGTTGACCAACCAACTGCCCTGCGATTTCCTCGTCGTCAAGGACCGCGGGCTGGACACCTCGAAGTTCCTCCTGCCGACGGCGGGCGGCCCCGACTCCGACCTGAGCGCCGAGGTGGCCCGCGGCCTGCAGGAGATCGCCGACACCGAGGTGACGATACTCCACGTCGTCGATGGCCCCGAGGACAAGGAGGCCGGCAAGCGGTTCATCCGTGAGTGGGCGGTCGACCGCGGCCTCAGTGACGCGGACATCATCGTCGACGACTCCGGTGACGTCGAGGGGGCTATCGAACGCGAGGCCGAGAATCACACCATCGTCGCCCTCGGTGCGACCGAGCAGGGCCTGCTCTCGCGACTGGTCACCGAGACGCTCCATCTCGACGTCGTCGGCGAGGTCGACTGCTCGATAATGCTCTCGGAGCGACCCTCCGAGCGGTCCATCCTCGAACGCCTCTTCGGGAGCAGTCACCGCGAAAAGCCGGAGAAGGCGGAGCCCTGACTCCCCGACCGGAAATCCGGGTATAAAAGTATCCCCGTCGCCCACCTCCGAACGTGTCCCACGAAGAACGGCTGGTCGGCGGGTACACCGGACGGATGCTGGCGGTGTTGGTGCTGGCGTGGGCTACCCTGCAGTTGGCCCGGTTCGCGATTCCGCCGCTGTTGCCGGAGGTTCGGGCGGACCTCTCGATGTCGCTTACCGAGGCCGGCATCGCGATGACGGTTCTACAGGGCGTCTATGCCGTCTTCCAGTATCCGAGCGGCCGTCTCTCGGACAGTTGGAGTCGGGCGACCCTCCTCGCGCCGTCGTTTCTCGTCCTCGCGGTCGGTTGTGTCCTCATGGGCGGCGCGCGCGGCTTCCTGTTTTTCGTCGCCGGCACGGCCGTTTTCGGCCTCGGAAAGGGCCTCTATGCCATCCCCTCGCGGGCGGTGCTTTCGGACCTGTTCGTCGAGCGACGGGGCCGCGCGCTGGGCGTCTTCAGCGCGGGCACCGACCTCGGCGGCGTCCTCGCCTCGATTGCCGCCGCGGCCGCCATCGCCTACGCGACGTGGCGGGTCGTCTTCGTTCCCGTCGCGGTACTGTTGGTCGCCCTGCTCGTGCTTTTCGTCGTCTGGAATCGCGAGGAATACGTCGTCCACGATTCGGACCTCGAAATCCTCGCGACGGCCCGGCGCCTGCTGGCGACGCCCCGACAGCGCTGGACTATCGTCGCCTTCGTCTGCTTTTACTTCATGGTCAACGGCGTGTTGAACTTCCTGCCGGAGTATCTCCGTGAGGCGAAGGACTTCTCGCCGGCGCTGGCCAGCGGCACCTACGCCCTGCTTTTCGCCTTCGGACTGTTCATCAAACCCACCTCGGGCGCGCTCAGCGACCGCTTTGCGCGACACACCGTCGCCGTCGTCGGGATGGTACTGGCCGCCGCGTCGCTGGCGCTGCTCGTCGTCGCTGGGGCGTTCGTCGGCGTCGTCGCCGCCATCGTCCTCTTTGCCTTCGGCTACAAGGCGCAGTTTCCCGTCATCGACGCCATCCTGCTGGACGCCGCCCCCGACGCCAAGACGGGCGCGGACCTCGGCGCGGCCCGGACCCTCTTTTTAGGTATTGGCAGCCTCGGCCCCACCTTCGTCGGCGTCGTCGCCGAACGGATGAACTTCACCGTCGCTTTTGCCGGTCTCGCGGGGACGCTCGTCGTCGCCGCAGCCATCCTGCTGTGGATGGGCAAGGAGTGAGCGACCCCTACGTCAGCAGGCGCCGGACGTGGGTCCCGTACTCGTCGGGGACCTCCTCGCGGAGCCGTTCGAGGTCCGTCTCGCCGTCGTGATTGACCAGATAACAGCGGCCGCGCGTTTCCCCATAGACGCCCTGAAAATCGTATACGAAGCCGAAAACCGTCGTCTCGTCGGGCACTTCTTCGTTCGACTGGAGGTAGGCCACCTGCCGGTCGACGTTGTATTCGACCAGTTGGTCGACGAGGTTGCCGTCCCCGTCGGCCTCGATGCGCGGGTCATCGAGACCGTCCTCGATGACCGAGCGGAGCCAACTGACGCGCTGTCTGATGCCGGGGGGCAACTCCCCGTCCGTCTCGCCGTGGACGTCGTCCAGCGTGGCGGTAATCGCGCCACAACCGGTGTGGCCGACGACGGCGGCGGTGTCGGTCTCCGTATAGCGGAGCGGGTAGAGGACGTCGCCGTTGACGACCCGCTCGTCGCCGACGGCGTCCCACGTCTGATTGCCGATATTGGCGACCGAAAAGAGCCAGCCCGGTTCGTCGACGTCCCACATGCCCTCCTGTGAGACCCGCGAGTCAGAACAGCAGACCGAGACCATCGCGGGCGACTGGACCTCCTCGACCGCCGAGAAATGGTGTTCGGGGAGCGATTCGACGTGCCGCCGGTTTCGTGCTAGCAGTTCAGCGAGGGTGGTTCGTGGCATTGTCGCCGTCGTCGTGCTCTCCTCGCGCCTCTCAGGAGCCGAGAGTGGTGGCGCGGCGGTCCGAGCCGAGAGTCGACTGAAGCATACAGAGCCGAAGTACCTTATATTTTCGAGGAGAAGCAGGGGGTATGCCGGACTACGACCCCGACGACGTCGACCGGGAAATCCTCTATGCGCTCCAGGAGGACGCTCGAAACCTCTCCTCGGGCGAGATCGCCGAGCGCACCGAGGCCTCGTCGAGTACCGTCCGCAAACGGATCCAGCGGCTGGAGTCCGAGGGCATCATCAAGGGGTACAGCGCCGATATCGACTACCAGCAATCCGGTTATCCCCTCCGGATGCTCCTCTTCTGTACGGCCCCGATTCCGGACCGTGGCGAACTCATCGACGATATCCTCGATATTCCCGGCGTCGTCTCGGTGCAGGAACTGGTTACCGGCGAGGAGAACCTGCTGGTCACGGCCGTCGGCGAGAACGACGGCGACATCACGCCCGTCGCCCAGAAACTCCTCGAAATGGGCCTGACCGTCGCCGACGAGGTACTCGTCCGGAGCCACGAGACGACACCGTTCGACGACTTCACGTCCCGGGACGCCGACGAGTAGCCCGTTCGACGCAAGGGCGAACAGTTCGTTCTCCCACTCCGTCTTTCGTATCGGACTGTTCGATATGGGTGGTTTTATATTCCGGTCTGGCGCAACGCTGAACCAGATACCCCCGTTCCAGCTATGATACGTGATGCTCCGGTCGGGCGATTCGGTAGCGATACTGGCCGCGTTGAGGCGGCTCGCCGGTTATCCGATGACTGCGCGCACGTATTGAGCACGAACCTGATGGGTCCCACCGCGAGCCACGACGGCTCGTCACCCTCGCCGTCTCCTTTCCCAACCGTCAATATTTGACCAATCTGTTCAAAAATCATTATAGTTAGAACAAATTGGTCGTATCGGTAGGTATATTAACCGGACTGTTCATAGACGAAGTAGAACCAGTCGCTCCGTTCGAAGCCTCCGACGACGCACCGGGAACGGGGCACGGCTGGACGGACGACGAATCAGAAGGATGACCGGACAACCACACTCGAACGACGGCGTACAACTCCCCGAAACACCTTCCCCGACGTCGGTCGTGCCGCGAGCGTCGACGTACGGTGTCTGGGCGCTCTTCGTCGCCTGTCTCGGGATGCTCGTCCTCTCGGTGTGGCGCGGCTACGAGTGGGGCATCCCGGGCTACGTCGTCATCGACGGCCTGACGGTGGTGATGTGGGTCGTCATCTCGTTTTTCAGCGGCATCGTCCACTCCTACTCCCGCCGCTACATGGCCGGCGACAGCAACCTCGACGGCTTCTTCGGGCGGATTCTGGTCTTCACGCTCGCGGTCATGACCATGACGGCGGCCGACCACGTGCTGGGGTTCGTCGCCGCGTGGCTGGTGATGGGGCTGACGATGGCCTCGCTCATCGGCCACGTTCGTGGCTGGGAGCAGGCACAGGCCGCCGCGTCGATAGCCCGCCGGTATTTCCTCGCCAGTAGCGGTCTGCTCGCCGTCGGCCTGACGGCGCTGGTCTGGACGACGGGTACGACCTCCATCACCGGGATTCTCGGGCAGGCCGAGAGCCTCCCGCCGCGTTTCTCGCTTCTCGCCGTCGGGGCGATTTTCCTCGCCGCGATACTCCAGTCGGCGCTGTTCCCCTTCCAGAACTGGCTGCTCTCCTCGATGACCGCGCCCACGCCCGCGTCGGCGCTGATGCACGCCGGCTTCGTCAACGCCGGCGGCATCCTGCTGACGCGCTTTGCCCCGCTGTTCGCCGAGGACCTCGCGGTCATGTCCGTCATCGTCGTGGTCGGCGCCGTCAGCGCCCTGCTGGGACAGGCCCTCCTGCTCGTCCAGCCCGATATCAAGCGCAAACTCGGCGCCTCGACGGTCGCCCAGATGGGCTTTATGATACTGCAATGCGGCCTCGGCTTCTTCGCGGCCGCCATCACACATCTCATCCTCCACGGTTTCTACAAGGCGTATCTGTTCCTCTCTTCGGGCGCGACCGTCGAACCGACGGCCCCATCCGGCTCGAAACGCGCCAGCCTCGGCTTTCTCGGCCTCGGGGTCAGTCTCCTCACGGCAGTCGGCGGCGGCGTCCTCTTCATGACGCTTACCGGGAAAGGAACGAATCTGGACTCCGGCCTCGTCCTGACGCTCGTGGTCGTCCTGACGACGCTGCACGCCGCGCGGGACATCCTCCGCCGGTCGAAACTGTCGCCGCCGCTCAGACTGGTCAGCGTCCCCCTCGTCGTCATGTCGGCTATCGGCATCTACAGCGTCATGTTCAACAGCATCTCCGCGCTGCTGTCGGAGGTGCCGATGACGACGGCACCGACCGAACTCACGGTCGTCCACGGCGCGGTCGCCGCCGCCTTCGTCGTCGCGTATCTGGCGACCGAACTCGGCTGGCATCGCTCCAGCAGGCGGCTCTACGTGGCGCTGCTGAACCTCTCACAGCCGAATCCGGACACCATGCTGACCCAGAAGGAGGATTACAATGACGCATAAAACGACCCTCGACGAACGCATCGACCACGCAGCCCAGTCCGTCGGCTCCGTCTGGCCGCTCCACTCGTTCGTGACGGCCAACCCGCTGTCCGGGCTCGAAGACCAGCCGTTTCACGAGGCCGTCAGCGAGGCCGAAGGGCTCTTCGGCGGTCGGGGCTATCCGCACGCTTCCGTCTTCGAGCAGGCCTGGGCGGACGGCCGCATCGACCCCGAGATACTGGCCGCCGAACTGGACGCTCACGGTATCGATAGGGAGCCCGAGGCGCTCCTGGCGGAGATGGCCGAGGCCGAGGAGGAGGCCGAGTCGGACACCGAAACGGACCCCGCGACCGATGCGGTCGACCGGGTCATCTCGAAGTGGCTCTCGGTCTTCCTCGACCAGGGCAACGCCCAGTGGGCGATGCCGGACCGCGAGGACGGCTTCTATACGGCCTGGCGCGCGGTGGCGCCGTACGACGACGAGATTCCCGGCTGTGAGTCCCCATCGGACCTCCCCGAAACGCCAAAAGACGCGCTGGAAGCGGTCCTCGCCGACTACTCGCAGGACCGCTGGGAGACGATTCTCGAACACCACCTCGCCGCGCTGCCCGGCTGGACGGGCTTCATCAAACAGCGCGCCGATGGCGATGGCGACCCCTGGCAGTCGACGTATCCGATAACGCTCACCGAATACCTCGCGGTCCGCCTGACGCTGGCCGACCTGCTGGATGCACCCATCGAACCGGATGACACCGACGGTGCCGACGCGGCGTCCGAGGACACGGACGACGTACCGCTGCCCGAACTCTGGCTGCACGCGTGGGAGAAGAGCCACCGGGAGCGCCTCGTCGAAGTGACCGCCGAACCGGACGACGAATCGGCCTCGGAGGCGGACGCCCGCCCGGCCGCCCAGTTGGTGTTCTGTATCGACACCCGTTCGGAAATCATCCGCCGGCACATCGAAGCCGCCGGCCCCTACGAGACCCACGGCTACGCGGGCTTTTTCGGGATTCCGATGCGCTATGAGGGCTACGACGCCGACGTCAGCATCGACGCCTGTCCGCCCATCGTCGACCCCGAACACTACGTTACCGACCGTCCGGACCCAAACGAGGCCGATAGCCGCGACGTCTACGACCAGTGGACACGGCTGGTGTCGGCCGGCCGCAAACACCTCAAGACACTCAAGAGCAACGTCGCGGCGGCCTTCACGTTCGTCGAGGGCGCCGGGACTACTTACGGTGCGGCCATGGCGACGCGGACGCTGCTGCCTTCCGCGGTGTACGACGGGATGAAGGCCGTCGATAGCGCCGTTCCCAGCACCCCCGAGTTCGCCACGCCGACGCTGGACCGGCCGGCGGACCACGACCACGACCACGGCGACCTCCCGCAGGGGATGACACTGGAGGAGAAGGTCACCTACGCGCAGAACGCCTTCGAGTTGATGGGCTGGGAGGAGTTCGCCCGCCTCGTCGTCTTCACGGGCCACGCCAGCCAGACGACGAACAACCCGTTCGATTCGAGTCTGGACTGTGGGGCCTGCGCCGGCAACCCCGGTGGTCCCAACGCCCGCGTGCTCACGACAATCTGCAACGACGAGGCCGTCAAGGCCGAACTCCGTGACCGCGGCATCGAGGTTCCCGAGGAGACCGTATTCCTCGGGGCCGAACACAACACGACCACCGACGAGATAACCCTCTTCGACAGCGAGGTGCCCGAAAGCCACCAGGACGACGTCGAGAGTCTGCGCGAGGACCTCGAAACCGCGCGGGCCGGCGCGACGGCCGAACGCGCCGACTCGATGGCCGCTGAGACGGACGATGGCGTCCGGGACACCCAGCGCCGTGCGGCCGACTGGGCGGAGACGCGCCCCGAGTGGGGGCTCGCCGGTAACTCTTCGTTCGTTATCGGTCCCCGCGAGTTGACCGAAGGCGAGGACCTCGATGGCCGTGCGTTCCTCCACTCCTACGACTGGACGACCGACCCCGACGGCGAGGCCCTCGAAGCCATCATGACCGGGCCGCTGGTGGTCACCCAGTGGATCAACAACCAGTATTACTTCGCGACGGTCGACAACGCCGTCTACGGCAGCGGTTCGAAGGTGACCCAGAACCCGGTCGGAAACGTCGGCGTCTACCAGGGCAACGGTGGCGACCTGATGACCGGCCTCCCGCTGCAGTCGCTGTATGCGGACGCCGACCAGCCGTACCACCAGCCCCTGCGCCTGACGGCGGTCATCCACGCGCCGGTCGAACAGGTCAACGACATCCTCCGCGAACACGAGCAACTCCAGCAACTGCTCGACAACGGCTGGATTCGGTTGACGGTGCTGGACCCCGAGCAGGACAACGCGCCGGTCCACTACGAGGAAGACCTCGAATGGACGCCGACGCAGGGCGAAACACCCACCGTCGAGGAGCCGATGGTCGTAGGTGGCGCTGCTGACTAAGCCGTTCCCCCGTTACTGCGGTTCGATTCTGATAACGCGGTCGTCGTCGTCCTTCGGGAACTCCTGAATCGTCCGGCCGTCGCGGTTCGACGTGAGCAGGTAGAGTGCACCCTCGGGTCCGACCTCGACGTGGCGCAATCGCCCGTATTCGCCGTCGTAGAACTGGTGGACCGTCACCGTGTAGCGGTCGTCCAGCCAGTCGGCATCGAAGCGGTTGCCGCCCGGCGGACTCGCCCCGTTGGCCGACAGCGTCACACAAAACAGCGTCTGCGAACGCAGCCCGGCGACGAACAGGCGGTTGTGCCACGCCGGTATCGCCTCTTGCTTATAAAAAGCGATGCCGGAGGGCGCCCACGTTCCCAGTTCCCCGGTGTTGAGCAGCGGCGGCGTGAACTCCTCGTAGTCGGCGTAGGCGTCGTACTGGGTGTCGGTCGGCCCGCCGCGGGCGACGTCCCACCCGTAGTTTGCGCCGGGTCGGAGCGCCGACACCTCGTCGCGGGACTGGGGGCCGTGTTCGGCGACGATGGGTTCGCCGTCCGGTGTGAAGTCGATACCCTGCGGGTTCCGGTGGCCCACCGAATAGAGTCGCGGATCGGTGCCGTCGCCGAAATCGGGGTTCTCGGCGGGGGCTTCGCCATCGAGGCCGACGCGGAGAACGGCCCCGCCGAGCGACGTCGCGTCCTGTGCGTGGGCCGGGTCCGTCGCGTCGCCGGCACAGACCCAGAGCCGTCGGTCCGGGCCGACAGTAATCCGACCGCCGTTGTGGTATTCCGCAGCGGGGATGTCGTCGACTATCGGCGTCAGTTCGTCGGCTAAGATGTCGTAGCGGACGACCCGGTTGCGAAGGTCGTCGTCGGCCGTATAATAAACGAAAACGACGGGCGGGTCGGGGTAATCGGGATGAGCGGCCACGCCGAGCGTGCCGCCCTCGCCGGGGCCGGTTCGGTCCGGTAGTTCGGCGTCGCGGAGGATGCGTTCCCCATCCGAGGGTGCCAGTTCCGAATCGGTCCGAAGCGTTTCGGCGTCGAACCGTCGAAGCCCGCCCGTTCGCTCGGTGAGGAGAGCATCACCGCCAGCGAAGGTCAGGTCCCACGGAATCGAGAGGTTCTGGACGGCCGTTACCTCACGGATGTCGGCGGCTTTTGGCGAGCCATCGGCGGGCTCCCACGTCGGGTCGGCGGGCCACGGTGCCTCGCCGTCGCCGACCGGCCGTTCGTCGTAGGAACTGGAGAGACACCCGGCGAGCGCGCCAAGTGCCGCCACGCCGCTTCCGAGGACCCCGCGCCGCGTGGGTTGCTGCATACCTCGTCTGAGGACTACTCGCTAATACTTGCTTGGCTGGTGCCGGGGTGGTCGAATGCGGGCACTCGGACGGCAAGATTGAGGCCCACGCGTTGCCAAGGGCCGTCGATGGTCGACTGGGCCGAACTCAGGGCTGGCCTCCGTGAGACGCGGCGCTACCTCCTCGCCCACCACGAACCGTCGGAGTGGTACCGCTGTTATGCGCCGACGGTGTTCGGGCGCCGACTCCACATCTGTGCGCGCTGTGCCGGCATCTATTCCGGTATCGCCGCCGGCCTCGCGGCGTATGCGTTCGGCCCCGCGTGGCTGGCTCACCTCGCGTTCGTGGCGCTTCTGCCAGCCCCGGCGCTGGTCGATTGGGTCCTGACGTCGTTTTCGGACCGGCGCGGCTACAATCCGGTTCGGACTGTCACCGGCGGACTGCTCGGATACGGCTACGGTCTCGGCCTCCTGCTGTTCTTCCTGAAAGGTGATATGCGCGTCCCGATTATCGGCGTCGTCTACGGGGTTCTGGCGGGCGTGTTGCTCGCCGTCCAGCGGTCCCGGTAACGACGGAACACGTGCCACCGGGGTGATGCGACGGCTAGTTATATAAGTCCCGGACTGCCAGCAAATTCCATGTCCGAGCGAGACGAAAGCGGCGACGACACCGACGAGGAACGCGGCAGCGGGTTCGACGAGCCGGCGAGTGAGCCGGCCAGCGACCCGGCAGGTGGGACGGCTGCGCAGTCAACCGACACTCCCGGCCCGGACGAGCAGTACTGTTCCAGTTGTGGGGAGATAATCAAGAAGGAAGCCGAAATCTGTCCGGAGTGTGGCGTCCGGCAGAAGTCCGCCGCTCCGAGCAGTTCGAAGGACCGGACGACGGCGGGCATCCTCGCTCTCCTCCTCGGCGGCATCGGCGCCCACAAGTTCTACCTCGGCGAGACGGGCCTCGGCGTCCTCTATCTCTGCTTCTCGTGGACGCTCATCCCCGCAATCGTCGGGTTCATCGAGGGACTGCTCTATCTCACCAAGACCGACGAGGAGTTCCAGCGCCAGTACGTCAGCGAGTAATGGGGCGGCAGAAAGGCGCCGACGAGGTCTTCTGTACGTCCTGCGGCGCCGCCATCAAGAAGGAAGCCGAGATCTGCCCGGAGTGCGGCGTTCGAAACGAGAACGCGACGGGACGCCGGAGTTCCCCTACCCCCACGGAGACGACCGTCTCGGATTCGTGGTGGTACGGCGTCGCCATCTGTACCGGTCTCTGGGTGCTGGTTCTGCTGACGGCGTCGGTCGAACTGCCCGGCGTGTTGGATTCGCTGTTCGGCCTCGTGACCATCACTGCCTGGGTCGGCCTGCCGCTGTCGGCGTATTTCGACATCAAATACGTCAGCAGTCGAAGCCAGTGGCGACCGAACGCGGCGCTGTGGGTCATCGGCCTGCTGGTCTGGTTCGTCAACATCGTCCTCGGTGCCGTCTATCTCTACCGGCGCCACGAGGTCCTCGGAGAACCGTAGCCCCCCACGGCCGACTTTAACAGAACAACTGCGTCACGTAGATGGCATCGTCACCGATAGCGACGCCGACGCCCTGTCGGGTGAACCCTTCTTGAAGGAGTGTCCGGCGGTGGCCCGGCGAGTCCATCCACGCCCGGACGATGTGGTCGGCCAGCGCGGTCTCGGAGCTGGCCAGCGCGCCGCGCGGTGCCTGATAGATGTTCTCGCCGGGGAGACAATCGAGGCCGGCCTCCCGAACCCTGTCCTCTGGGTCCTGTCCGTCAGGGTTGGTGTGATTGACGAAACCGCGGTCGCGCATATCGCGGCTATGGTTGCGGGCAACGGCGGCCAGCGCCTCGTCGTGGGTGGTGTCGCCGACGCCGGCGGCGAGTCGTTCCTCGTTGCTCCGTGTTTCGATGTGGTCTTCGACAGCGCCCGAATCCAGGGGTACACCGAGCGGGCCACCCCACGCAACGGCGGCCAGCGCCGCGACGACGAGAATGACGGTGAGGGCGGCGAGGCCGAGTCCGGGTCGGAAAAGCGACGAGAGCGGTTCGACGGGGCGGTCGGCCGACTGCCCGTCGCTGGCATCGAGGTCGAGGCGCCACCCGGAGGTGTCGCCGGCGTCCGTCCCGGGACAGTCGTGGGCCTCGGGCGGCCGATGGTCGGCACAGCAGGCCGCACCGCAGTGAGGGCAGGCGTCGCTGACCGGGGTTTCGGCGCCGCAGACGACACACTCCGTGGACACGAGCGTCGGTACGGGCCGGCGGGTCAAAACGGCGGCGGCTACAGGCCGAGCATGGCGTCGGGCAACTGGAGGAAGGCGGTCTCGTAGCCCTCGTGGCGGGAGACCTGCGGGTGCGTATCGACCGCGAGCGTCAGGTCGTCGCCCGATTGGGCGTCGACGGCCGCGCCGAAGTGATAGCCGAGTTCGCTGTCGAAGGTCCGTTCGAGTCGGCCATCGAAGACCGATTCGCCGTCCCGCTGGATGGTGGCCGACAGAGCCATGGCGGGCAGCACCAGGTCGTTGTACGGGGTATGCGCCAGAACGGCGAGATAGCCGTCACCGTCGATGCCGGCCGGCGGCGAATCCAGGGAGAGCACCTCGAAGCGGGCGTCGCCGCTCTCGGCGGTGCCGTGGTGTTGGCCCGAAAGCGAGGCGGGGTCGGGCGAAATGCCGAGCGGGACGTCCATGTCCATGACCGGAGGCACGCCGGCCTCGCCCGCGCGGTCGGTCGTTCGCTCGACGGAGAGGCTGTTGCGTGTTTCGACGCTGAACGGGAAGTCGACGGTCGCGCTGCCGGGCTCTTCGAAGCGGTCGCTGTAGTCGCCGGTCCGGCGGACGCTCGGCGCGCCGACGGAGACGGTCACCTCGTAGTCGCCGTCGCCGTCGAGTCGGAAGTTTGCGCCGTAGTGAAAGCCCATCCGCGGCGAAATCATCGGATAGATGACCTGCTCGTCGAGGGCCTCGCCGTCCTTCGTAATGTCGATGGTGACGCCCGTCTCGGGGAGGACCCGCTGGGTCTGGGGGTCCCAGACCAGCGCCATCAGGTGGACGTCGTCGCTGCCGTCGGGGGCATGGAGGTTCGCGTCCTCGACGGATTCGGTGGTCGCGTCGACGCGCCAGAACCGGTGGGGGAAGGTGTAGGTCACGGCCACGGCGTACTCGTCGTTCGCCGAGCGACCCATCCCGACCATCTCCATCCCGTCGACGTGGGTCGGGAAGTAGACGCGCTCCGGTCGGTCCTCGAGGATGGGTGGTGTGGACGCGACCTCGCGGGTTTCGAACAGGTCGGTACAGCCGGCGGTGGCGGCCGTCACTGTGACTCCACCGAGACACGCCCGCAGGTACTGGCGGCGCTGCATTGTCAGCGATTCAGGGCGCGATGGCTATGCCGATTTCGGTCCGGGGAAGAGAGAACGGTGGAAAAGAGCGAACGGCCGGTCAGAGTTCGATTTCCTCGTCCTCGTAGAGTTCTTCGAATTCGAGGTCGCGGTCACGTGCTTCGAGCGTCCGCTCGATCTCGTATTCTCGGCGCTGTTCCCGCTTCTTCTGCCCTTTCCGTTCGCGGCCTCGTTTCGTGTCCGGCATTGCGTGTGAGAGTATACCACGCACACATATATGCGTAACGCATGCGGCGGGTCCTGCACAGGGCGGAGAAAACGGCCGAAAGCGGCGGCTTAGACCGGCGGTTCGCCGGCCAACTCGTCGCGGTCGTGCGGCGCCTCGAAGTCAGGGTCAGGCCCCATCGGGATGATGCGCTTGGGGCTCACGTCGGGGTGGGTCGTGTAGTAGTGTTCCTTGATGTGGTCCATGTGCGTCGTCTCGCCGAAGCCCGCCGTCTGGTAGAGGTCACGCAGGTACGGCCAGAGGTTGTCGTACTCGCGGATGAGTTTGTGGTTGCACATGAAGTGGGTGTGGTAGACCTCGTCGAAGCGGACCAGCGTGGTGTACATCGCGATGTCGGCTTCGGTGAGGCGGTCGCCGACCAGATACCGCTGGTCGGCCAACACGCCGTCCCAGTAATCCAGCGCGTCGAACAGTTCGCTCACCGCATCGTCGTAGGCGTCCTGTGTCTCCGCAAAGCCGGTCCGGTAAACGCCGTTGTTGATGGGTTCGTAAATCTCGTCGAGGGCGTCGTCGATATCGTCACGCAGGTCGACAGGCGCGAGGTCGGCGCCGTTGCCCAACTCCGCGAAGACCGTCGTCAGGTTCCGCATGATTTCGCGGGACTCGTTGTTGACGATGGTCCCCTCCTGCTTGTCCCAGAGAACGGGCACCGTCACTCGACCCGTATACTCGGGGTCGGCCTCGACGTAGACCTCCCGGAGGTAATCGAAGTCGTTGATGGAGTCGGTCGTACACCCCTCCTTCCCGGGGGTGAACTGCCAGCCGCCGTCGTCGCGATAGGGGTCGACGACGTCGACCGAGATGGCGTCTTCGAGGCCGAGCAGTTTCCGCGTCACGAGCGCCCGGTGGGCCCACGGACAAGCATACGAGACGTAGAGGTGATAGCGGCCCGCTTCGGCCTCCGCGGGGTCGACGTGGTCACGGAAACTGGTCGGTTGCCGTTCGAACTCGCCGGCCTCGTTGGTCGGGTCGTAATCGGTGACCCACTCGCCGTCGATGAACTGGTTGACCATACTGAGATTAGGGCCTCATCGGGGATATGCCTGCGGCCGAACACGGTGCTTTGCCGAGAGTCACGACGTGGCGCATGGCCACGACGGACGCGAGGGAACGGGAGCCTTTTATTATGCCGTCGCGGAACTCCAGCCATGACTGACGCGGAGATTCCGGAGTCACATCCCCGCTATGAGTCGCTCATCACGCGACACCGCATCGAGGAGGGGGTCGACCTCGGTATCACCTCCCGACAGGGACTCATCGCACAGGGTCGCGGCGAGGCCTTCGATTACCTGCTCGGCGAGGAGACGATTCCGAGCGCCGACGAGGCGGAGCGAGCGGCGGCTGCCCACCTCCTGCGGGCCGACCACGCCGTCCTCTCCATCAACGGAAACGTCGCCGCGCTGGCGCCCAGCGAGATGGTCGACCTCGCCGAGGCAACGGGCGCGGACCTCGAAGTCAACCTCTTCAACCGCACCCGCGAGCGCATGGAGAAAATCGCCGCCCACCTCCGTGAACACGGTGCCGAGGGGGTCAAGGGCCTCACCGCGGACGGCCGGATTCCCGGCCTCGACCACGAGCGCGCGAAGGTCGACGCCGACGGCATCGGCAGCGCCGACGTCGTCCTCGTCCCGCTGGAGGACGGCGACCGCGCCGAGGCCCTCGCCGAGATGGGCAAGACCGAACTCGTCGTCGACCTCAATCCGATGTCCCGGTCGGCCAAATCGGCGGCCGTTCCCATCATCGATAACCTGATTCGCGCGGTCCCGAACATCACCGACCACGCCCGCGAGTTGGCCGATGCCAGCGACGAGGAACTCGACGCGATTATCGAGGCCTTCGACGCCGACGTCGCCCTCGACGCCGCCGAGCGAGCGATTCGCGAGATGGACGATGAATCGGGCAGCATCGACGACTGAGGCGCCGCTTATCGGCGCTCGAACTCGGAGAAAGTTTCACTATCGATCCGAACGGGGTGTCTGCCGTGACGTTGGGTCTCCGCCTCCGGGTTTCGCTCCTCTTTCGGACCGCCTTCGCCCTCTGTATTCTCGGGGTACTGACGCTGGTTTTGAGCCTCATCATCAGCGTCTTCGGGGCCATCTTCGGCTTCATCGTCTGGGGGTGGCTCTTCCGCATCTACGAGTTCGTCCTCACGATGCCGCGGGTTTCGGCGGTGACGCCGGCCCCGTCGACGGTGATGGCACCGCTTGCCCTGCTCGTTCTCGTCGGCATCGTCTACGGCTGGGAGCACATTAGTCCATATACGAGCGCCGACACGCTTCTGCCGCCGACCGACGCGGTGTCAGCGGGCCTTTTGGTCGTCGCGCTCGGGAGTCTCTATCTCCTCGTCATCGAGGGTATCGTCGCTATCGCCGTCGCGCTCTCGATGGCCCTGACGGCACTGGACGGCCTGCTCGTCGTCTTCCTCGTGGGGGCGGTGCTGGCCATCGCTGGTACCATCGGCGAGGTGCGCCACGAAATCGGCGACCTTCGGGAGAACCTGCTCCATGAAACCGTACTGGCCAAAGACATCGCCCCCGAGGTCGAGCGGACTACCCACCGCCTCGCCCAACTCGCGGACGTGCCGCCGCCGGAGGTGCGAATCGCCGAGACCGAGCGGCCGGAGTCCTTTACTATCGGAACCGGCACGAACGCCGTCGTGGTCGTCTCCGGCGGACTCATCAACACCCTCGACGAGGCGGAACTGGAAGCGGTGTTGGCCCACGAGGTGAGCCACCTCGCGAATCAGGACAGTCGTATCATGGGCGCTGCCTTGGCGCCGGTGCTGGCGGCCGACGACTGGATCGACCAGAACCCCGACGACTACGACGTCGGCGACTGGCTGTGGAACCGGATGTTCGGCGGCCTGAAGTGGTTCGGCCAACTGGGCGTCGCCGTCTTCTCTCGCGGTCGGGAGTTGAGCGCCGATACTGCCGCGGCCACCCTCACCGGGTCGCCGTCGGCACTGGCGAGCGCCCTCCAGCGCCTCGACGAGGAACGTCGGACGCCGGAGACCGACCTCCGGGAGTGGGAGGATTCGGTTACGGCCATCGACATCCTGCCGCCCTCCGAGCGGGAGGGCGCGACCGGCCCGTTCCGTACTCATCCGTCGACCGACGCGCGTATCGAGCGCCTCCGGCGATTAGCTGCAGACGCCGAACGCGAGTGAGCGGTCGCCGTATTCGGTATCGACGAATCGGCCTCGCGCGGGCCGAACGGGGGGAAAACCGCCCGCCGTCTTGCGCGCGTCTGACGTAGTGTTTTGTGTGTTGAGACGGAACGAAACCCTATGGCTAGCCTCACGGAGGTCTATGAGGGAGGAAACGGGGCCAGCCTCCGGCGGCTGTATGCCGGTGTCGCGCTGTTTGGGGTCGGCGCGGTACTGCTCGTTGCGGGCATCGTCATCGCAGCCACCGAACTGTCCCAATCGCTCGGCCTCGGGTTGTTCGAGGCACGGAACTACGCGGGGGTCCTGGGCGGCCTCGGGCTTCCAGCGCTGCTGCTCGGTACGATAATCGTCCTGCCGCGGGCCGAACGCCACGTTAGAGTCGGCGCCGCGGCGGGCGGCCTCGTCTGTCTCGTTGGGGTCGTCCTGTTCAACGCCGCCTACCCTGTCGACTGGGTCGGCGGCTCCGGCAACACCTCGATGACGCTTGCCGTCGCCGCGGTCTACTTCACCGGTGCCATCATCACCAGTTGGAGCCTCTTCGCATCGGTCGCGAGTTTCAAGGCTCGCAACGACCCCGGCGGCACCGTCAAACTCGAAATCACGAAGGAGGGGGAAACGAAGGTGGTCGAAGTCTCCAACGACGACCTTCGCGGCAAACTCGGCGGTATCGGCCTCCTCGGCAGCACGCCTGACGGCGACGTCGAGACACAGACCAACCGCGACAAGGAAACGACGGGGACGGAATCGGACCGAACGACGGGCCGCTCCCGTTCGGCCTCGAACGCACCCGAAAACGACGCGCAGGCCCGCTCGCGGTCCCAATCCCGCTCACAGCCTGACTCCGGGTTCGGCGACGACCTGAGCGTCACCGACGGCGGCGCGACGACCGACGACGCCGAGTTCCTCGACGAGGGCCCGACCGGCGCCCCCTCGCCCGACGACCGCTACTGCGGCAACTGCGGGCACTTCCGCTACGTTCGGACCGACGAAGGCATGGTGCCCTACTGTGGGTACCACGGCGAGGCCATGGACGACATGGAAGCCTGCGACGAGTGGACGCCGAACACCCAATCCTAATCGAGCGCCTTCTTCATCCGCTCGTAGTGGCTGCCTTTCCAGAACACCTGTCCACAATCCCGACAGCACCAGCAGTCGGTGTCGGCGGGGTCCGGCGCGTACTCGGGAGTGTCGGCGTCTTCGGGAACCGCATCGAGTCGGCCGTTACACCGCCCACAGCGTGACGGCTCCTCGTCGGCTTCCAGTTTGACGCCTGCTTCCCGGAGTTCCACCAACTGTGATTCGACGTCGCGTTTCGTGAGCAGAATCGAGTCGTCGGCCCGTTCGGCTAACTCCACGTCCCGAGTGAGGAGGATGCGGTCTTCGGCGTCGGCCAGTTCGAGAATTCGGTCGTCGGCCTCGATGTCCCTGTCGCCTGCGTAGGCCGTATCGTAGCCGGCGAGTCGGAGGTGGACCGCGAGTTTGCCGAGCATCACGTCGAGGACGAAGGCGTCCGTTTCGGGTCGAACGGAGGTGGTGTCGTTTTCATCGGGTTCTTTTTCGGTCGTCATCTCCGAAATCTTATTCCCGGCAGGACAGCCACCATCTCGGAAGCCCTCGTGCGCTGCGGTCGAGGGCCTCGCTGCGCGCGCCTCCCTCCGGTCGGCGTGCTTGCGTCGGCCGTCTTCCCGCAGCGCACTCGCCCTTCCATTCCACCAGGGAATGGAAAGTCGGTTGAGCTATGCACGTGGAAAAGTCGCCCAGTCACAGTCCGAGGAAGTCCCGGAGGCCGTCGGCGTCCCGGCAGTTGAGCACGTCGTCGGGTTCACACCAGCCGCGGCGGGCGGTGTGGACGCCGAAGCGGATGTAATCGAAGGCGCCGGGGCGGTGGGCGTCGGTGTTGATGCTGATTGTCGCACCCGCTTCGATTGCAGCCTTGACGTTACTCGACCGGAGGTCGAGGCGATGCGGGTCGGAGTTGATTTCGAGGGCGGTTCCGTTGTCGGCGGCCGCGTCGGCAACCCGGTCGATATCGATGTCGTGGCCGGGCCGCTGGTTGAGTTTGCGGCCCGTTGGATGGCCGATGATGTCGACCTCGGGGTGTTCGATGGCGGTGATGAGGCGGTCGGTACCGTCGCCATCGAGGGCGCTGTGCGGGGAGGCGACGACGCAGTCGAGGGCATCGAGCGCGTCGTCGCCGACCGAGATACCGCCGTCCTCGTCGATGTTGGCTTCGACGCCCGCGAACACCTCGATGTCGGCCTCGTCGGCGACGGCGCGAACCTCCGCAATCTGGTCGAGCAGTTCCTCGTCGGAGAGGCCGACGCCGCCGACCATCCCGGGGCCGGTGGCGTGGTCCGCGATTGAGACGTAGTCGTGGCCGAACTCGGCGGCCGCTTCGACCATCCGCTCGATGGACTCGTCGCCGTCCGAGTAGTTCGTGTGGAAGTGGAGGTCACCGTTGACGTCCTCGGTCGTCAGGAGGTCAGGCAACTCGCCCTCGGCGGCGGCCGCAACTTCACCGCGGTTCTCGCGGAGTTCGGGCGGAATCCACGCCATATCGAGGGCGGCGTAGACGTCCTCTTCGGTCTCGCCGGCGACGCGCTCGCCGACGCGCTGGCCGGCATCGGGGTCATCGACGTCAGAAATGTCGAAGACACCGTACTCGTTGACCTTCCGGTCCATGTCGATGGCCCGGTTGCGGACCGCGATGTTGTGATCCTTGCTGCCCGTGAAGTACTGGAGGGCGGCGCCGAACTCCTCAGGAACGACGACCCGCAAGTCGACGCGAAGACCGTTCGAGCGGACGCTGGCCTTGTTCGTGCCGGCCTCGATGACCTCGTCGGCTTCGTCCCAGTTCTCGAAGGCGTCGATGACCGCCTCGTCGTTTTCGCTTGCGGCCAGTACGTCGACGTCGCCGATGGTCGGCCGCCACCGACGGATGGAGCCACCGACCTTCGCGCGCTCGACGGCGTCGATGCCGGCCACGAACTCCTCGACGCAGTCGGCGACGGGCCGGGCCTCGCCGAGCAGGCTCCGGGCCTGTGACTCCCGGGCAAAGGGGATGTTTTCGAGGATGTTTTGCTCGGTCTTGGGGCCGAAACCCTTGATTTCCTGAATATTACCGGCTTCGGCGGCTTCTTCGAGGTCGTCCAGCGTCTCGATTCCCAAGGCGTCGTGGAGGGATTTGACCGTCTTCGGGCCGACGCCTTCGACTGCCGTGAGGGCGCCCATCTCGACGGGCAACTCCTCGCGGAGTTCCTCCAGCTCCTCGATGTGGCCGGTTTCGATGAACTCCGCGGTCTTCGAGGCGATGGCGTCGCCCACGTCCTCGATTTCCTTGAGTGCGTCTTCGCCGCCGTCCTCGTAGAGGGTCTCGACGGCGACGGTGTGGCCGCGGATGCTGTCGGCCGCCCGTCGGTAGATGTTCGGCTTGTAATCGACGTCCCGTGCCTCCAGATGGTCGGCCATCGCTTCGAGTTCGGCCGCGACTTCGGCGTTCCTGCTCATGGTCTGTTAGGGGCCGCGAACCTGCGGTCCGTCGTCGTCGTGACCCAGCGCCTGCTTCAGGAAGTTCATCCACCGCTTCTGGTCCATCGTCTCCTGCCTGTCGGCTTCGGCCTGAACGTCCTCGTGGCCCAGGTTCTCGAGCGCTTCGAGCGCCCGGTCGATACCGATGATGCCCTCGGCGATTTCCTCGCCTTCCTCGAAGGAAACGTCGCCGTCTTCGATTTTCTGACGGCGTTCGAGGCGCTCCCGTCGGAGGTTCTTCTTGGCCTGTTCGACCCGGTCGCGCTCGCCGGGTGGCACCGTCTCGCGGCGCTTGATTTCGAAGACGAACTCCTGTAGTTCCACCTCCTCGCCCTGCACGTCGATGCGCTCGGGGATGTCGACGCCGACCGTCGAACTCTCGCGGTCGACGCGTTCGAGAAGTTGCTTGCGCTGGTACTCCTGCACGAATCATGTTTCGACCCGGAGGCGCAAATAAGAATCGCCACCGGGGACGCACCCCCGTTCGACACGACTGGACCGACCGTCGCTACGAGGACCGTGAGGTACCGCTGCGGGGACTTCCCTCACAGAACTCGACCTGGTACTCAATCAGGCCCGATGACCGAAGCGTCACGACCGTCAAAGCCGAATCACAGATTGGCCGGGTCGGAAACTCGACGGAGTGGCTGTCTCGTTCGACGCGCACACGGTACTGGTCTTCCTCTGCCGTAAAAACCTCGAGATTCCTCGTATCCGAAGCGTCGACTGAAACAGTATCGTCGAAGACGAGTTCCTCGGTTCCCTCGCCGACGAACTCTCGGTGTATCGTGAGGCGAACTTCGGCGGGTTCGGGGACCGGGTTGCGAAAACGGAGTATCGGATTGTGACCCTGCCTGTCGACACAGCCCGCAATCGCGAGTGACGTCGCAATAGCGCCAAGCAGGCGTCGGCGCCTCGGACACGCCATGAGGCTCTTTACCACGATATCGGGTAAGTGCTTTCCGGCAGAAGGTGGGAACGCCGGCCCCGGGTTCAGCCGAATCAACACACCTGCGTCTTCGACAGCGGTCCTCCCTCGGGTTTCGCTGGCTATTCGCCCGCCGTTTCGTCGGTATCCTCACCGTCGAACCGCTCGGCGGCCGTCTCGAAGGACAACTCCTCGTGTTCCTTCGACCGTCGGCCCTCCGCCGCGGCGATGGCCTCGGGGTCCGGCGACGCGTCGTCGTCGATGCGCGCCCACGAGTTGTGAATCTTCGCGTGACACCACCGGCAGAGATACACCGTAATCTCGTGGGCCAACTCCCGCCGGTCGTCGTCGGGGTATTCGAGGTGATGCTCCTCCAGCAGCGGGCGGTCGTCGTCGTGGGCGATTCGGCGCTCCGCGATGCCACAGCGGATGCACTCCTTGGCGCGCTGGCGGGCACGGAAATGCGGGCAGTCGCTCCAGTCCCACTCGCCTTCGGGGTCAGCGGCCGGACACCGCAAATCGTCCTCGTGGCGCTCGCGGGCGAATTCGGGGTCGTGGTGGCCGTGTTCGGCCGCGTAGCGACACCGGCCGTCGTCGGTGAGGTAATCGCACCGCTCGATTACCTCGTAGGGGTCGTCGACGCCCACCGACGTCCCCTGCGGTGTCTTCTCCATACCGGGCGTGAGGCGTCGCGGGATTTCAACCCTTGCGCTCGGGATGGGTTTTTATTCGCTGCCGGTCCAGCAGGCAACGTGCGCGTCGTACACGAGGCGGACGGCGAGGAACGGACGCTGGCCAGCGACGTCGAACTCGCCGATGGGCTGCTCTCACAGGGCCTCGGCCTGATGTTCCGGCGGTCGGTTCCCGACGACTACGCGCTGGTGTTTCCCTTTTCGCGGGCCAGCAAGCGAGGCCTCCACATGGTCTGTGTCCCCTTCGATATCGACGCGCTGTGGCTGGTCGACGGCGAGGTCCAGCAGGTGAAACGGCTCTCGGCGTGGACGGGCCACGGCCGTGCGCGGGCCGACATGGTCATCGAAATGCCGGCCGGCGCAGCCGATGGCGTCGAAACCGGTGATACAGTCCGCGTTGAGGGCTACGACCGCAGTTGAGCGGTTCGTATGCCAAACCTGCGGCAACCCGCAACTTAATCAATACCCACCACATTGTGGGAGGTACAGCCATGCCGAACTCCAACCCGGCAGAGGATAGAGTAAGTCGCCGCAAGGCGGCTGGTCGAGAAATTCGACCGCTCGTCTAACACACAGGTTGATTCTACCGTGACCCGCTTATTCGAGGACCATCCCACAGCGATGGCTCTCTCAGATTGTGAGGTACAGTTCTTAGACACAACGCTCCGCGACGGCGAACAGGCCCCCGGTATCTCCCTGTCGCCCGACGAGAAGGCGGAGATCGCCCACGCGCTCGACGAGGCCAACGTCTCGGTCATCGAGGCCGGCAGCGCCTGCACCGGTCCCGGCGAACGGGAGACCATCTCCCGCGTCACCGACCTCGACCTCGATGCGCGCGTGACGAGTTTCGCCCGCGGGGTCCGCAACGATATCGACCTCGCGCTCGACTGCGGCGTCGACGGCGTCAATCTCGTCGTCCCCGCCAGCGACCGCCACGTCGAGGAGAAACTCGACACCACTCACGAGGAGGTCGTCGCCACGACTGTCGACCTCGTCGAATACGCCAAGGACCACGGCCTCTGGGTCGAGGTATTGGGCGAGGACGGTTCCCGTGCGGACCTCGACTTCCTGGAGGAACTCATGGGCGCGGCTATCGATTCGGGCGCCGACCGCGTCTGTGCGCCCGACACCGTCGGCCACGCCACGCCCGACCGGATGTTCGAGATTTACG
Organism: Natronomonas halophila; assembly: GCF_013391085.1. Lineage (NCBI taxonomy): Archaea > Methanobacteriati > Methanobacteriota > Halobacteria > Halobacteriales > Natronomonadaceae > Natronomonas > Natronomonas halophila. The sequence goes on from NZ_CP058334.1 coordinate 2,221,048, forward strand.
ACCGCCTCTCGAAACTCGGCCCGACGTCGATGCACACCCACGACGACCTCGGCCTCGCCGTGACGAACACGCTCGCCGGCCTCGCTGCCGGCGCCGACCTCGTCCACGGCACCATCAACGGCATCGGCGAGCGCGCCGGCAACGTCGCTATCGAGGAAGTCGCCATCGCCTTGGACCACGGCTACGGCGTCGAGACCGTCAAAACCGAGATGCTCTACGAACTCGGGCAACTCGTCTCCTCGGCGACGGGCGTCCCGCTCCCGCCCAACAAGGCTGTCATCGGCGAGAACGCCTTCACCCACGAATCCGGCATCCACACCGATGGCACGCTCAAGGACGATGCCATGTACGAGCCCTACCCGCCCGAGAAGGTGGGCCGCGAACGCCGCCTCGTCCTCGGGAAACACGCCGGCCGTGCCGGCGTCAAGGCCGGACTCAAGGAACACGGCGTCGAGGTCAGCGACGACGAACTGAGCGAGGTCGTCTCTCGGGTCAAGGAACTGGGCGACCGCGGCAAGCGCGTCACCGACGCCGACCTCCTGACCATCGCCGAGGAGGTCCAGGGCCGCGAACGCGACCGCCGCGTCGAGTTGCTCGACCTCACTGCCGCCTCCGGCAGCGGGACGCCGACCGCCTCGGTCCGCCTCGAAGTCGACGGGCAGGAACGCGTCGCCTCCGGGACCGGTTCCGGCCCCGTCGACGCCGCCATCGCCGCGGTCCGGTCCGCGCTCGGTTCCGCCGCGAACGCGCAACTGGAATCCTACCACGTCGACGCGATTACCGGCGGCACCGATGCCGTCGTCACCGTCGAAGTCGAGATGTCCCGCGGCGACCGCTCGGTCACCGTCGCCGCCTCCGACTCCGACATCACCACCGCCTCCGTGCGCGCGATGATCGACGCGCTGGACCGGCTGGTCGCGAACGAGGAAACGCCCGTCTTGGCCGACGACTGAAACCCACCCGTAGCCCGCTTTTTGCACGCTCGGCGGATGTCACGCGTGCTTCTTCGACTCGGCTGAACTATTCGAGAGTATTCAGCAAATCACGAGTTGCCCGTTTCAGTCGCCCGAAACCCCCTCGACCTCTCCGTCGCTCGCGATTTCTATCCCCCCCGAGAGTTCCGTATTGGGATACGGCATGTCGATTCCTTCGCTATCGAAGCGCTGCTTGACCGCTTCGAGGAATTGTGCGCGTATCGCCCCGTAGCTACTCTCTGTCGGGCCGATCCAGATTCGCCCCTGGAGTACGACAGCCGAGTCACCGAGTCCCGTGACGGGCGCGGTGGGTGACGGCTCCTCGAGAACGCCGTCGATCTGTGCCCCCTCGTCGATGATGGCATCCCGGGCCTGATCGATGTCGTCGCCGTACCCGATTCCGAAGTCGACCGACACCCGGCGTTGATCGTGCTCTACGTTATTGATGACCGCTGCACTGGCGAGGTCGCTGTTCGGAACGGTGACCAGTTGGTTGTCGAACGTATCCAGTCTCGTCACCCGCAGTTGGATGTCCCGGACCACGCCGCTGTTCCCGTCCCATTCGATCCAGTCGCCGACCGTGAACGGTTCATCCTGAATGATGAACACGCCGGCGACGAAGTTGGCGATGAGGTCCTGGGCGGCGAACCCGACCGCGAGCGCGAGCGCACCGGCGAGGGTTGCAAACGCCGCCAGCACCACGCCGAAGCCGGCCACCGTCGCAGCCAGCGCCACCGCCACGACGGCGACGATGACGACCGTCGTGCTTACCACCAGTCCGACGAGCGTCTCGTCGAAGTCCCGACGCCTGAGACTGCGTTTCACCGCTCGGGTCACGAAATACTTCCCGAGCAGGTAGATGATGACGAACACGACGACGAACAACACGACCGTCGTGACCGCACTCACCAGTGCCGGGACGTACTGTTGTGGGTCGAGAGAAATCCCTTGTTGAATCGGTATCATGCCACAAGGTTGTTTCTCCTGATAGTGGCTTAAAAACTCGCCACGTCAGGGGCCTCAACGGAGGATTGGAAACCTGTCACCGACCGAGGGTTTCGACAAGTCCGGTTCTTTATAAATGAAACAGAACAGAGGCGTTGTTCAGACCGGCCGAGTTACGGCCACAGGCCGCGTGCGTCGTGGGCCTTCGAGAGCCGTTCGAGGGCGACGACGTAGGCGGCGTCCCGCCAGGTCGCCTCGGGGTGGCGCTCGTAGGCGTCCTCGATGGCGCTCCAGGCCTTCTCCATCTCGGCGTTCAGTTCGCTGTTGACCTTCTCCAGCGACCACGAGCGGCGGTTGATGTCCTGCAGCCATTCGAAGTAGGAGACGGTGACACCGCCGGCGTTGGCGAGGATGTCCGGGATGACGGGGACGCCGCGGTCGGCGAGAACCGTGTCGGCAGCGAAGGTCGTCGGGCCGTTGGCGCCCTCGACGATGAGGTCGGCGTTGATGTCGTCGACGTTGTCCTCGGTGATGACGTTCCCGATGGCACAGGGCGCCAGCACGTCCACGTCGAGTTCGAGCAGTTCGTCGTTGGTGATGATTTCGCCGTCCTGCTTCGTGACGGCCTCGGGTTCCTCCTCGTGGGTCGGGATGGTCTCGATGTCGAGACCCTCGGGGTCGTAGACGGCGCCGTTGACGTCGCTGACGGCGACGACGTCGGCGCCCCAGTCGTCCAGCAGGCGGGCGGCGTTGGCGCCGACACTACCGAAGCCCTGGACGGCGACGGTCGTCTCGTCGAGGGGTTTGTCGTAGTAATCCAGCGCCTGCCGGGTGGCGATGGCGACGCTCCGTCCGGGGGCCTCGTCGCGGCCGTAACTCCCGCCGACGACGGGGGGTTTTCCGGTGACGACGCCGGGCTGGGTTTCGCCTTCCTGCATCGAGTAGGCGTCCATAATCCACGCCATCGTCTGGGCGTCGGTGCCCATGTCGGGCGCGGGTATGTCGGTGTTCGGGCCGATGACGTCCCGGAGTTCCTCGGTGAAGCGGCGGGTAAGCCGTTCCTTCTCGTCGGTCGAGAGGTCCTTGGGGTCGACGACGATGCCGCCTTTCGCGCCGCCGAAGGGGAGGTCCATGACGGCGCATTTCCAGGTCATCCACATCGAGAGGCCGATGCTCTCCTCACGGGAGACGTCGGGGTGGTATCGGAGGCCGCCCTTGTGCGGGCCGCGGACGCTGTTGTGCTGGGCGCGATAGCCGGTGTAGGTCTCGACGGTGCCGTCGTCGCGCTCGATGGGGACCGTTACCTCGTGGACGGCGGAGGGGTCTTCGAGTCGTTCGACGACGTTCGGGTCGATATCGACGAACGCCGAGGCACGACGGAGTTGGCGGCGAGCGACCGCGAGCGCCGAGTCGGGTTCGGTCTGTGTCGGGTTCTCGACCGGATTGGGTGTGGACGTGTTGGATGACATGGGGACTGATTCCTATGGGGAGAAACGTGCCGACCACTAAAGTATTAATTGTAAAAGGTGATTAATTCACAACACAGGACATTATATGTCGTCCGGGTTTACTCCTCGCGACACTCGGTGTCGACGGCCGGTTCGCCGCCGCTGATGGTGACGTCGGCGAACAGACGGCGACACTCCGAAGGGTCCCACGGCTGGGATTGCGCGCCGTTGTCCGACTCGGCGTAGACCTCGATGTCCTCGCCGCGACGCATCCCCATGAGCCCGACGTCGGTGGTTTCGCCCGCCGGCAGCGTGCTGTAGGCGGCCGCCACGTTCCCGTTTCCCGAGCGCGCTTCGACGCGCCAGTCCCGCGGCTGGTCGTCGGTGTTCTCGATGCGGGCCCGGAGTTCCCACTCGCCGTCCGGCGTCCCGCTTTCGTCGCCGTCGTCCCCGATACAGCCCGCCAGGAGGGCTGCCGACCCGGCGCCGGCGGCCGCGATGAATGCTCGTCTGTTCACTCCCTCTACTGGGGCCGCAGCGGACAAAAGCCTTCGTCGCACGTTGGCACGCCTTTCAGACGCTTTTTAGGGGTAGACCCGATACGAGTACCTAATGACGCGAATCGTCGTGGTTGACAACCACGGGCAGTTCACCCATCTCGAACACCGCGCGCTGCGGGACCTCGGCATCGACACCGACCTCATCGACAACGACACCGCACCCGAAGATATCGACGCCGACGGCATCGTCATCTCGGGCGGCCCCGACATGGACCGCGTCGGCAACTCCCGGGAGTATCTGGACCTCGACGTCCCGGTTTTCGGCATCTGTCTCGGCATGCAACTCATCGCCGACGAACTCGGCGGCCGGGTCGATTCGGGCGACTACGGCGGCTACGCCGACGTCACCGTCGATATCGACGAGGACGGCGACCCGCTCGTCGGGTCGCTGGCTCCCGACACCCGCGTGTGGGCCAGCCACGCCGACGAGGTCAAGCAGGTTCCCGAGGGCTTCACCCGCACCGCCCGAAGCGACATCTGCGGCGTCGAAGCCATGAGCGACACCGACCGCGACCTCTACGGCGTCCAGTGGCACCCCGAAGTCGCCCACACCGAGGAGGGCGACGAGGTCTTCGAGAACTTCATCGACATCTGCGAGAACTGAGTCTCAGACGACGTCGGCCACCCGCTCGCAGTAGCGGTCGGCGAAGGTATCCGCTTCTTGCCCGTCGAACGCCGACTGCGCGTACCGAAAGCCGAGTTGCATCTCCCCGCCGACGGTCACCACGCCGATGCTGACCGGCGTCGGCAGCCAGCAGGGCGGCGTACACCACAGCGATTCGGGACGCTCTCCGGAGAGCGCGGGCAACGGCTCCGGCAATCGGCCGAGGTTCGAAAGGACGGCGGTATCGAGCAATCGCTCACCGGGGCCGTCGAGGAGTTTCGGCAGGCGCTTTTTGACCGACAGCGGTACCGCTTCGGGAACGAGGTTCAGCCACTCCAGATAGCCGAGATACGGGCGCTCGGACTTGATTCGCTGCGTCTGGTCGGTAACCCGAGCGACCGCCTGCGCCGCACTCCGTCGGTCGGCGGCTTCGGTCGTGACGCTCTCGAAGAGGGTGTAGAGCCCCACACCCTCGTAGAACCACTCACGCGGGCGGAGGTTCACGGGCATCATGACGCTCAATTTCTCGGCCGCGGTGCCGGCCTCGCGGTTCCAGCGGTCGAGAGTAAGATGCATCGCCACGAGCAGGTAGTCGTTGACCGAGGCGTCGTCACCGTCGAGGAGCGCGTCAACGACACGCTCGTCGAGTCGCCGATGGCGATACCGCCAGCCGACCACGGCGGGGTCCTCGGCGCCCGTCAGTCGCGACGGCGGGTCGAACAGATAGCCGAGACGGCCCGCAGTCTTCCCGAGCAATCGCGCCCGCCGACGGCGTGAATCGGGCCGAAACCCGTCCAGTACCTCTCCGGACTCCTCGAACCCAAACCGGCCCGTAGCCGGGTCCTCCCCTCGGTAGGCGGTACAGATAGCCTGCAAAATCCGGTAGGCGCCCATCCCGTCGACGGGAACGTGACTCGAACAGAACCACAGCAGGTCGCCCGATTCACCCCCGTTCCGGACCACGAGCAGGCGAAGCGGCGGTGCCGTCGAGAGGTCGATGCCGTCGCCGTAGAACCGCTGGCGAAGCGCATCGAGGTCGACGTCGCTCGCTTCGACTACCTCGATGGGGACCGGTGCCTCATCAGGTACCTCCCAGTCGTAGTCGGTCCCGCCCTTCCCGCCCCGCCGTTTGTGCGCCTTGGCGATAGGGTGGACGTCGTAGGCCTCACGGACGGCCGCCCGGAGTCGGTCGCGGTCGATGCGCTCGCGCGTCTCGATTTCGACCTGAATGTTCCACGGCGTGTACATCCGCTCGACGTGGTAGACTGCCTCTTCGAGGCGGGTGAACGCCCGTTTCACGGCTGGCCTCCCGTCGTGGGCCGCGTCGCCGTTGGCATACGATACCCGACGCACGCGTACCGGAAAAACGCACCCGCTGGCCGGCCATGGTTCGCCGGTCGTGTGCCCCACATACGGGACCGGAACCCCGTTTAATGCGCTGGAGGCCCTACTGGACACATGGACGAATACGACTTTCTGGTCATCGGTTCCGGGTCGGGCCTCGACGTCGCGAACGTCGCGGCCAATCAGGGACAGTCGGTCGCCGTCGTCGAGAAAGGGCCGCTCGGCGGCACCTGTCTCAATCGCGGGTGTATCCCCTCGAAGATGCTGCTGTACCACGCGGAGGTACTGGAGACCGTCGAGCGCGCCGAGGAGTTCGGCATCCACGCGGAAATCGAAGACGTCGATTTCGCGGATATCGTCCGCGAGGTCAACGAGGACGTCTCGGGCGACGCCGAATCGATTCGGCGCGGCCTCGAATCCTCCGCCAGCCACGACCTCTACGACGGCGAGGCCCGATTCATCGACGACAAGACCGTCGAAATCGCCAGCGGCCCCGACGAGGGCGCCGAACTCCGCGCGGAGACGGTTCTCGTCGCGGCGGGGACCCGGCCGTCGATACCCGACATCGACGGCATCAATTCGGTCGAGTACCTGACGAGCACCGAAGCCCTCCAACTGGAGGCGCCGCCCGAGCACCTCGTCATCGTCGGCGGCGGCTACATCGCCGCGGAACTCGGCCACTTCTTCGGCACGTTCGGTAGCGACGTCAGCATCATCGGCCGGCGCCCCCACCTGCTGCCGGAGGCCGACGAGGAGGTCGGCGAGGCCTTTACCGGTCGCTTCGCCGACCGCTTCGACGTCTACACGGGCTACGAGGCGGTCGCTGCCGAGGAAAGCGATGGCGAGGTAACCGTCGAGGCCCGGCCCTACCCCGAGTCGCCGACGGTCCGGACGGCGGGCGGCGAAGTCGCCGACCCCTCCGAATCCGACCGGGTCGAGATTACGGGTGACACGCTGCTGGTCGCGGCGGGCCGGCGGCCCAACACGGACACGCTGAACCTCGATGCGACGGACGTCGAGACCGACGACCGCGGATTCATCGAGACCGACGAGTACCTGCAAACCGACGCCGACGGCGTCTGGGCACTCGGCGACATAGTCGGTGAGTACCTGCTGAAACACAGCGCGAACCACGAGGCCAGCGCGGTGGCGGGCAACATCTTCGGCGACGAGATGGAAGCCGTCGATTACAGCGCGATGCCCTTCGCGGTTTTCGCCTCGCCGGAGGTCGCCGGCGTCGGGTCGCGCGAGCAGGAACTTCGGAAGTCGGACGTCGACTATGCGACCGGAACCTACCCCTACGAGGATACCGCACGCGGGGACGCGATGCACGCCGACGGCTTCGTGAAGGTGCTCATCGACCTCGACGGCGAAATCCTCGGCTGTCACATCATCGGCCCCGAGGCGTCGAACCTCATCGAGGAGGTCGTCGTCTCGATGAAAGCCGGCTCCGGCACCGTCCGGGACATCCGGGAGTCTGTCCACATCCACCCGGCGCTGTCGGAGGTCGTCCAACGGGCCTTCTCGGGGCGGTTCAGCCGTCCGGACGACCACAGCCATCACCACCAGCACTAACCGGTAATCCCTGCGCCGTCTTTCGGTGGTCTGTCCGGCCGGCGCACGAGCGAGGCGTCCTTTTGCCCGCTCCCCCGCTATGCTTGGCTGTAATGACGAAAGCAGCAATCCTGATTCTGGCAGGGACGGACACGAGAACGCCGGTCGCATCTTCAACGCTCTGGAGGCCGCCAAGGAGTTCGTGGAGGCCGGCGACGAGGTCGAAATCATCTTCGACGGCGCCGCGACGCAGTGGGTCGAACTGCTCGAAGACCCCGACCACGACTACCACGAACTCTACTCGGCCGTCAAGGACGATATCGGCGTCTGTGACTTCTGTTCCGGCGCCTTCGAGGCCGAAGAGGCCGTCAACGACTCCGGCCTTGTCGTCCTCGACGAGTACGACGGCCACCCGAGCATGAAGTCGCTCGTCGACGACGGCTACGAAGTCATCACGTTCTAACGGCGGCCGGTCGGCCCATCTCTTCCTTTTATATCCGGCCCGACAGCGCCGCCTCTTATAACAGGTGCGCGCCGGCGAGATGGACGTCACACCGCTGGGCGTCGTAGCCGGCGTCAGTGAGGCCGCTGCCGAGGGCGAAGGCCGTCTCGCCGAGCATCGCCATCGAGGCCTCGCCGCCCGCGTCGGCGACGTCCTGAATCGCCCGCCGGAGTTGCGGCGTCAGCAGGTCCGCCTCGCGGGCGAAGCGGCGAGAGGCGTGCATGAAGGTATCCAGCATCGGTTCGGCGACCAGTTGGGAGAGCGCGTTCTTGCCGGCGGCGGTCAGTTCCTCGGTATCGCCGCCGATGACCTCCTCGGTGGAGAGTTCGCCGAAGGTGACGTACTCGATTTCGCGGCGGGCGGGTATCCCGTCCATCGTGCCGTACTGCGGTGCGCCGGGGTCGAGTCGGATGGGGAAGCAACCACGGGCCTGCCCGACCACGTCGCCGAGGCCGGTGCCGGCCTGTACCTCCGCGCCGTGAGCGATGGTGACGAGTTCGTTCTCCGAGAGGCCGCGGTCGAAGGCGTCGTTGGCCGCCAGCGCCGTCCCCAAGGCGAGCGCGCCGGAGACGCCGAACCCGGAGCCTAAGGGCAGGTCGGTTTCGGCGACGACACGTGCGTTCGTCCGGAGCGCGGCCAACACCCGGTCGACCGCCTCGATGTCGATGTTCTCGCCGTTGAGTTCGAGACCCTCGCCCGGTTCGACCCGAACCGTCACTCCCTCAGAAAGCGCGATGCCGGCGCCTCGAGACCCCGCCTTCGTCGGGTCGTCGTCGGGGTGGGCGCTGAAAAAGCCCGTAATGTGGCCGGGAACGAACGCGCGTGCCGACTGCGTCATGTCACGGCCTCGGAGGGCCGCCGATTTAAGCGTTGTTCGACGCTTTGGCGGGCGAGTCTGGTCGTCCACGTCGCCGTCCGGAAGATAAACCGTTTTGATGCGGGTGGTGAAATACACGGGATAGTGACTAGCCGTGCCTGACGCAACCTCCGAGACGGATGCAAGCGGTGCGGTGCTCGTCCCCGTTGGCCAGTCGGTCACGCTGCGGCAGACGGTCGGCTACGCCGTCGACGCCGCGCTGGAGGCCGACGACCCGCGACTCCACTTCGTCGCACCCGTCGCTTGGCACGATATCGGCGACGTGGGCGCCGACGTCTACGACGAAACCGAGGACCTGCTGGAGCGGGTCGAAGTATGGGCCCGCGAGGACGCCGGCGACACCTCGATTACCGTCGAGACGGCGCTTATCGGGACGGACGAGTACCTGTTCAGTCCGGACGACTACGCCCGCGTCATCGCGGAGTACGCCGCCGACCACGGCATCTCGGAGGTCGTCGTTGACCCCGAGTTCAGCCCCGGCGGCAACGTCCCGCTGTTGCGGCCGATGGAGGTCGACCTCGTCAGACGCGGTCTCTCCGTTCAGGAGGCGTCGGTCGACCGGCAGACCCGCCGCGCGCGGTTGACCCGGGCCGGCGGCCTCCTGCAGTTCGGCCTGCTGTTCGGCGTCGCCTTCGCCTTCTATCAGTTGCTCGGGGGCTTCAAAATCGCCAGCGGCGACAGCTATTATTTCTACTACGAACTCGTCACCGGCGCCGTCTCCGCCGGCATCGTTGCGGGCGCGCTCCACCGCATCTCCCTTTCCAGCCGCCCCAACGTCCCGCGTATCTTCCGTCAGGGCCTCCGTCTCGTGCTCTACGTGCCGTATCTGCTCTACGAGATTATCGTGGCGAACATCGCCATCACCTACATCATCCTCCATCCGAAGATGCCAATCGAACCCCGAATGACCCGCGTTCGCGCGGCGGTCGGCGACAGCACCGCGCTGACGACGCTGGCCAACAGCATCACGTTGACGCCGGGGACGCTGACGGTCCAGTCGGAGGGCCAGGACCTCTACGTCCACGCACTCTTCGAGAGCGCCCGCGAGGGCCTTTTCGACGGCGCGCTCGAACGCGCGGTCCGGTTTGCCTTCTACGGCCGGTCGTCGGCCGCCATCGCCACGCCGCGGGAACGCGATGACTGCGAGATACTCCAGAACCCCGACGAGGAAGAGGAGACCGAAGCCGAAGCAAACGCCGCCGAGGAGGGCGGTAACTGAATGCTTGAAACCGCCTTCCTCGCGACGGCGGCGGCGCTCGTCGTTCTCGCCATCGTCGTCCTCTACCGTGCGGTGAAGGGCCCGACGATGCAGGACCGCGTCGTTGCGGTCAACGTCCTCGGGACGAACACCGTCGTCATTCTCGCGCTGCTCGCGGTGGCGATGGACACCGAGGCGTTCCTCGATATCGCGCTCGTCTATGCCCTGCTGAACTTCCTGATGGCAATCGCCATCTCCAAGTTCACCGTCAAGCGAGGTGACGTGATATGAACGACATCCGGATGGGCATCATCGTCGCGATGCTCGCCGGCGGCGTCTTCTTCACGTTCGTCTCCGCCGTCGGCGTGATTCGACTCCCGGACGTCTACTCGCGGGCCCACACCGCATCCCAGACGGACACACTCGGGGCCGGCCTCGTCGTCGGCGCCGTCGTCCTCGCCTACGGCTTCGAGTCGGAGGTCATCAAGGCGGTCCTGCTGCTCGTGTTCATCTTCATCACGAACCCGACGGCGGCCCACGCCGTCGCTCGCGCCGCCTACGAGGAAGGCATCGAGCCGTGGACGGAGGGGGACGAGCGACGATGAGTCTCGTCGGTCTCGCCCTCGCGGTGTTCGTCGTCGTGACCGGCGTCGCGACCGCCCTCCTTCGGAACACGCTGGCGGCCATCATCGTCTTCGCCGCCTACAGCCTCGGGATGGCGCTGTTCTACTCGCTTTTGCTCGCGCCGGACGTCGGTCTCACGGAGGCGGCCATCGGCGCGGGCGTGACGACCATCCTGTTGCTGTTGACCATCGCCAAGACCTCCCGTCCGGCCGAGGGGGTCGTCCTCGCGGACATCAACTGGCCCGCCGCCACGGTATCAGCCGGACTGGCGGCGGTGCTGCTCTACGTCGTCGGCGCCATCCCCGCCGACAACTTCCGCGGCGGGACCACGCCCGTCACCGGCGCGGCCGGCACGCCCGGCGAGTCGGTGACGGCGTACTATCTGGCGTCGTCCTACGTCGACACCGGCGTCCACAACACGGTGACGGCAGTGCTGGCCGCCTACCGTGGTTTCGACACCTTCGGCGAGGCCGTCGTCGTCTTCGCGGCCGGCGTCGCCGTTCTCGTCGTCCTACGCAAGGAGGTATTCGCATGAGCCAGCAGGACCCCGAAGCACCCTACACGGAAAGCGAGATAATCATGACCGCCGTCCGGGTGGTGACGCCCTTCATCCTCACCTACGGTCTGTTCATGATCTTCCACGGCGCGGACACGCCCGGCGGCGGCTTCCAGGGCGGCGCGCTGGTCGGCGTCGTCGTCCTCATGCTCGCGTTCGCCTTCGGCGCCGAACCGACCCGCGAGTGGGTCGGCAACGACGCCATCACCGGCCTCGCCGCGGGCGGCGTCCTCGTCTTCGTGGGCGTCGGCCTCGGCGCCCTGGCCTACGGCGGCGCGTTCCTCGAATACGGCCGCTACGCGCCGATTCTCGGCAAGGACGCCACCAAGTACGGTATGGAGGCCATCGAAATCGGCGGCGTCGCCGCCATCGTCTCCGGCGTCATCATGGGGCTGTTCTTCCTGACGGCCGCCGGCTTCAATGGAGGTGAGGAGGCGTGATTCCCGACGTGCCGCTGTTCGTCGACGTCCTGACGACTCGGTACGCCTACGCCACCTTCGCCGTCCTGCTTGCGGTCGGTCTCTATATGATGATTGCCAGCCCGAACCTCGTCAAGAAGGTCATCGGCCTCAATCTCTTCCAGAGCGCCATCTTCCTGTTCTTCGTCGCGATGGCGTACGTGCAGGGTGGGTCCATCCCCGTCATCCCCTCGGAGGGCGGCGCGGTCGGCGAGTACGCCAGCCCCCTGCCGCAGGTCATCGTGCTGACCGCCATCGTCGTCGGCGTCAGCCTGACGGCCGTCGCGCTGGCGCTTATTATCCGCATCTACTCGGCGTACGGTACGCTGGACGAGAACACCATCCGGGAGGTGGCCGATGAGTAACATCGAGATTCCGCTGCTGGTCGCGGTGCCCATCCTGCTGTCGACGCTGCCGCTGCTGTTGGGCCTCCGATTCGAGAAGATCGGGTGGCCGATTGCGGTCCTCGGGGCACTCGTCAACGCCGGCCTCGTCGCGACTATCGGTCGACGCGTTGCTACGGAGGGCCGACTCGTCCACAGCCTCGGCGGCTATCCCCGCCAGTACGGCATCGAACTCGTCGCCGACCAGTTCTCGGTCGTCGTCGCCGCGCTCATCGTCGTCGTGACGCTGGTCGTCCTCGGCTACGCCCGGACGGCGGGCCCCCGTCGCAACAGCTTCTACAGCACGTTCCTGCTGTTGTTCGGCGGCCTGCTCGGCGTCTCGATGACCGGCGACGTGTTCAACCTGTTCGTCTTCCTCGAAATCACGGGGCTGACGACCTACGCGCTGGTCGCCTCGGACCGCTCGCCGAAATCGGCCCTTGCGTCGCTGAAATACCTGATCATCGGGACCGCGGGCGCCTCGCTGTATCTGGTCGGCGTCGGCTTCCTCTTGGTGGCGACGGGGACGCTGAACATGGTCGAACTATCGACGGCCATCGCCGACTTCGCGGGCTACCGGAACCCGCTTATCGTCGCCGCTTTCGCCTTCATCGTCGTCGGCCTGTCGGTCAAGGCCGCCGTCTTCCCGCTGCATACGTGGATGCCGGACGCCTACGCCGAATCGCCCGACACCGTCACCGCTTACATCTCGGGTCTGGTCTCGACGGTCGGCGCCTACGCCATCGCCCGCCTCGTCTACACCGTCTTCACGCCCGCCTTCTTCGAGGCGGTGCCGCTGGCCCGCCGCGGCCTCGTGGCCGCGGGGACGGTCAGCATCCTCGCCGGTTCCATCCTCGCGGTCACCCAGTCCGACGTCAAGCGAATGTTGGCCTACTCCTCGGTCGCCCAGTTCGGCATGATAATCGCCGCCTTCGGCCTCGCGACCGAACAGGCGCTGATCGGCGCCGTCATCCATCTGGTCGGCCACGGCATCATGAAGACCGGCCTGTTCCTCGCCGTCGGCGTTCTATCGAGCGCCTACGGCGTCCGCGTGGTCTCGAAGTACGCTAACCTCGGCTATCGTTCGCCCGTCACCGTCGCCGCGATGGGCGTGCTGTTGCTCTCGCTTGTCGGCATCCCGCCGTCCATCGGCTTCCTCGGCAAGTGGTACATCGCCTGGGGCGCCGTCGAGGCGGGCGCGCCAATCGTCGCTGGGGTTATCTTCCTCAGTACGCTGCTGACCCTGCTGTACGCCGCGCGCCTGCTGGAGACGATCTACTTCCGACCCGCCGAGGGCGTCGAGGGCGCCGTCGCCGCCGACGACGCGTCGCTGCGCTCGGATGGCGGCGCCGACATCGCCGACGCCGACCCCTCGGTTTCCGTCGGCATGATTCTCGCCGCCGTCGTGATGGCCGTCCTTGCCGTCGGCCTCGGCTTTTCCGCACCGACGATTGAGACGTTCCTTGCTCCCTTCCTGGAGGCTGTCCTATGATAGACGACCCACGTCCCCTGTACGCCGTGTTGGTGTCGTTCGCCGCGATGTTCGGCATCTTCGCCACTCATCGCCGGCCGAACGTCCGTGAAGCCGTGACCATCGTCGCCGCCGTCGCCAAGTTCGGCATCGTCGCCTCGATGGTGCCCGGCGTGCTGGACGGCGAAACCTACGTCTTCTCCGCCGGCGAGTTCGTCGCCGGCATCGAGTTCGTCCTCCGGGCGGACTCGCTGGGCACGCTCTTCGCGATGCTCGCCAGCCTGCTGTGGATCATCACCTCCTTCTACAGCATCGGCTACATGCGCGGCCTCGAAGAGCACGGCCAGACCCGGTACTTCGCCTCCTTCGCCGCCTCGCTGTCGGCGACGATGGGTATCGCCTTCGCCGGCAACCTCGTCACCATCTTCCTCTTCTACGAGTTGCTGTCGGTGGCGACCTACCCGCTGGTCGCCCACGACGAGACCGACGAGGCCCGTTCGGCCGGCCGGAAATACCTCGCCTACACCATGTTCGGCGGCGGCGTCCTCGTGCTGGCGGGGACGGTCATGGTCTACTGGCTGACGACGCTGGTCGGCACCGGCACCGTCACGTTCACCGCTGGCGGCATCGAGCAACTGGCGACGATGGCCAACGAGGACGAGACGCTGGTCCAGATTGCCTACCTCCTCTTGGCGGTCGGCTTCGGCGTCAAGGCCGGCCTGATGCCGCTGCATCAGTGGCTCCCCGTCGCGATGGTCGCGCCGACGCCCGTCTCCGGCCTTCTGCACGCCGTTGCGGTCGTCAAGTCGGGCGCCTTCGGCGTCGCGCGGGTGACCCTCTACGTCTTCGGCCCCGAGGTGGCCTACCAGATCGGCATGGGCCTGCTCATCTCCTCGCTGGCCGCGTTCACGCTGCTTGCGGCCTCCTTCATCGCGCTCCGGAAAGACCACCTCAAACAGCGGCTGGCCTACTCGACGGTCTCACAGCTCAGTTACATCGTCCTCGGGCTGGGCCTGTTCGGCTGGCACGGGCTGGTCGGCGCGCTCTTGCACATCCCTGCCCACGCGTTCATGAAGCTCACCCTGTTCTTCTGTGCGGGTGCCATCCACGTCGAGACCCACACCGACCACATCTCGAAGATGGCCGGAATCGGCAAGCGCATGCCCGTCACGCTGGGCTGTTTCGCGCTGGCCGCGGCCGGGATGGCCGGTATCCCGCTTATCGCCGGCTTCGTCTCGAAGTACTACATGGTCATCGGCGGCGTCCAGATGGGCATCGCCTACACGCCGATTGCCTACTACCTGGCCGGCGCGCTGTTGATCTCCGGCGTCCTCAACGTCGCCTACTTCTGGCCGGTCGTCTACACGGCCTTCTTCGAGGCCGAGGACGACCACGACGCCAAGCCGCTGGTCGATTACGCGCCCGGCGGCGAGCGGCGGTCGGTGCTGCCGGAGACTGATGGGGGAAGCCCCATCGACGACGCCGAGGACGACGCTGACGACGACGTGGAAGACGACATCGACGTCGACCCCGCGGACCTCCAGCCGGATTTCTCCGGCGAGTCGGTCGAACGCGACTACAGCCAACCCGCCCCGCGCGTCGAGGGCGAGTACGCCGTCGACCAGAACCCGAGCGACCACACGATGCCCGAGGAAGGCGAAGCCGACGGTGACGCCGACGACGAGTCCGTGACCGACGAGACCACCGATGGCCACGACCCGGCCGTCCACGACCACGAGCATGATGACCACCACGAGGGGCCGCCGGCCGGTGGCTGGCAGCGGCTTTCGCCGCGTGAGGCCCTCGCGGGCACGGAGACGACGTGGTTCATGCTCGGCCCCATTGTCGCCGCGGTGACTGGGGCCATCCTGCTGGGTATCGTTCCCTCGGAGGCCGTCTTCCTCGACCTCATCGAGGTCATCGTCGATAACGTTCTCGCGGGCACGGAGGTGGCGCGATGATAGAGTCCATCCCGCCCTTCGCCTACGTCCTGCTGGCGGCCTTCGCCGTCGCGTTCCTCCCGCGACTGCCGGGCCACATCGTCGCCGCCGCCTCGACCGCGGCGGTCGGCGTGCAGGCGCTCCTGCTGGAGAACGGCCTCTATATCGACACCCAGTTCCTCGGCTTCGACGTCGTCTTCCTCAACGTTGACGACCCGGCTCGCCTTGTGGCGGTCGCCGTCTCCATCCTCGCGACCGCCGCCGTGGTCTACGCCTACGAGACCGAGGCGACACCCGTTCAGACGGCCTTCGCGATGAGCTACGTCGCCAGCACCGTCGGCGCCGTCTTCGCCGGCGACTGGCTGACGCTCCTGTTCTTCTGGGAGTTGATGGCCGTCACCTCGACGCTGCTGGTCTGGTATTACGGCGGCGAGGCGGTCCGGGCCGGCTACCGCTACGCGCTGTACCACGGCACCGGCGGCACCATCCTGCTGGCCGCGGTCGTCGTCCACTTCGTCGAAATCGGGTCGTTCCGCTACGACGCGGCGACCGGTATCGCCGAGGCCGCCGTCCCGCTGGCTGCCATCGGTATCGGCATCAACTGCGGGTTCATCTTCCTGCACTCGTGGCTGCCCGACACCTACCCGCGGCCCCACGTCGCGGCCTCGGTGTTCCTCTCGGTCTTTACCACGAAAATCGCCGCCTACGCCATGTACCGGGCGTTCCCCGAGGGCGCGCTGTGGCTGGCCTATCTCGGCGGTGCGATGGCCGTCTACGGCGCCTTCTTCGCGCTGCTGCAGTACGACCCTCGGCGCCTGCTCTCCTACCACATTCAGGCACAGATCGGCTACATCCTCGCCGGCATTGGCCTCGGGACGGAGAAAGCAATCGCCGGTGGCCTCGCGCACCTGTTCAACAACATCCTCTTCAAGGCGCTGCTGTTCATGGCGGTCGGCGTCGTCGTCTACCGCACCGGCGAGGAGAACATCAAGAAGTTGGGCGGCCTCTGGAACGTGATGCCGCTTGCCTTCGTCGGGTATCTGCTGGGGGCCGTCTCCATTACGGCCGTGCCGGGCACCAACGGCTTCGTCTCGAAGGGGATGATTCTCGACGAGGCCCACCACATCCACAACTTCGAGTTCGGTATCGAGGGCTTCGCTTACGGGGACGCCCTCTGGTGGCTGCTGCTTCTCGGCGCCGTCGGGACGTTCATGTCCTTCATCAAGTTGGGCTACTACATGTTCTTCCACGGCGACAACACCGTCGAACCCGACGACGCCACGCTCGGCCAGACCGCCGCCATGTTCACCGTCGGCGGCGCCTGTCTCCTCTTCGGTCTGATGCCGGGGCTGCTCTTCGAGTTGCTGCCCTTCACCGACTACCTCGCCGCGGAACTCCACCCCTACAGCACGGGCCACCTCGCCGAGAGCGCCGTCCTGCTTTTCGTCGGCTTCGCCGGCTTCTTCAGCCTCAAGGGGCCGCTGGCCCGCATCGCGTGGCTCCCGGATGTCGACCGCATCGTCTTCCCGGCCGGCTTCTATCTCGGCCGGTGGTTGACGTGGGGCGTCACCGAACTGTGGGCCGCCGTCGACCGCGTCGTGATGGCGACGGCGGGCGCCTCGATGCGCGTGGGCGCCGACCCCGGCGGCTACGCCTACCGGACCGCCGAGCGCGTCCCCGGCGTCGACGTTTCCGAACTCCCCGAAGGCAGCGAGGAAGGGACGGTCCGACTGCGTGCCTCCGCCGGCACCAGCGTCTTCCTCGTCACGCTGGCGCTGTTCGTCGGCCTCTCGGCGCTCGTGTTGCTGTAGTCGGACCGACGCCGACCCCGAAACCCCGGTCGACGTACCGGGAAGACAAGCGTCTTTTGAGCAGGAATCGAAGGTCCGGTAATGCATCTCTTTACGCCGTTCGAGGTCCGCGACGTGACCGCGCGGAACCGGGTGATGGTCTCGCCGATGTGTCAGTATTCTTGTGACGAGGACGGCCTCGCCACCGACTGGCATCAGGTCCATCTCGGCAGTCGAGCGTCCGGCGGCGCCGGCATCGTCATGGCCGAAGCCACTGCCGTGACGCCGCGCGGCCGCATCACGCCCCACGACCTCGGCATCTGGAGCGACGAACACGCCGACGCCCTCGAACCGACCACCGAGTTCATCAAATCACAGGGCGCGACGCCGGCCATCCAGTTGGCCCACGCGGGCCGGAAGGCCTCCACGGAACGTCCCGCCGACGGCGGCGGTCCGGTTCACGACGACCGCGGCTGGACGCCCGTCGGCCCGACCGAAACGCCGTGGCCCCACGACGAACCGCTCGAAACCGAACGGCTCGACACTGATGGCATCGCACGCATCGTCGATGCCTTCGTCGACGCTGCGCTCCGCTCGCTCGATGCCGGTTTCGAAATCCTCGAAATCCACGCTGCCCACGGCTATCTACTCCACGAGTTCCTCTCGCCCGTGACGAACACCCGCGAGGACCAGTACGGCGGCAGTTTCGAAAACCGGACGCGCCTGCTTCGGGAAATCGTCGCGGCCGTCCGCAACGAGATTCCCGAGGGGACGCCGCTTTTCGTCCGCATTTCGGCGACCGACTGGCTCCCGGACCGCCAGTCGTGGACGGTCGGCGACTCGGCCCGCCTCGCCCGTGACCTCGAACCCCTCGGCGTCGACCTCATCGACGTCAGCGCGGGCGCCATTCATCCCGACCAGCAGATTCCCGACACCGGCCCGCACTTCCAGGTCCCATACGCCGAGCGCGTCGGCGAAAGCGGGATGCCGGTCGGCGCGGTGGGGAAGATTACGACCGCGGAGGGAGCAGACGCCATCATCCGAAACGACCGCGCTGACCTCGCGGTCATCGGCCGGGAACACCTCCGGGACCCCTACTTCGCGATTCGAGCGGCCAAGGAACTCGGCCACGAGGCGCCGGTCCCGCGGCAGTACTATCGCGGCTTCAACTAACGGTCGGCAGTAGCGGCCGTGAAGGTATGAAGCAACGGACCAGTTGGCTACGTCCGGACTTACGAATCCAGCGCCGTCGCCCTCGCGGCCGTCGTTTTGAACGCAGTGATTACCTCGGTGCCTTCCTTCAGGTCGAGCCGGTCGACGCTTTCCTCCGTCACGACTGAGGTTATCGTTACGCTGTCTGCGACTTCGACACTCACCGTGGCCGTTGCGTCCTCGATGTCGAGTTCGTTGACGACGCCCCGAAGTTGATTTCGGAGGCTGGTGTGGCCATCCGACGGCGAGTGAGGGTCCATCAGCACGACGGCATCGGCTCGCACGGCGATTTCGACGTCTTCGGCTGCTTCCGGCACGCGGGCCGATATCTCCCCGGCAGCCGTTTGGACGGTCGCCAGTTCGCCGTACTGGTCGGTGACCGTTCCCGAGATGACGGATTCGGGGACGCTCGTCACGCCCGAGAGTTCGACGCGCAACCGCTCGAACCGTCGGATGAGGTCGAGCGCGTCGTCGGTCAGTTCGGTTCCGCCGCCGTCCTTGCCGCCGCGGGCCCGCCGCGTCAGTTGGCCGATGGCGTCCTCCAGTTCGACTACGCGCCGCTGGAGGTGTGGATACGACCGGCCGAGTTCGTCGGCTGCTCTGTGCATCGACCCGAACCGGTCGATGGCTCGCAGCATCTCGATATCGCGGCCGGTGACCGTCGTCTCGCCGATGGCGAGGTGCGGTTCGAAACCCTTCCTGAGCGTCATTGATGACTCCTTCGAGGCGGTGACGACACGGCGTTTCGGCTCAGTATATCAACTCTCCCGAGATAAACTTCCGGGTGCGGTCGTCCGATGGGTCCTCGAAGATGACCTCCGTCGGCGCGATTTCCGTGATGCTCCCATCGAGCAGCACCGCGACGCGGTCGGCGACGCGCTCGGCCTGATGCATGTCGTGTGTCGCGACGACGACGCCGATACCCCGGCTCCGGGCCTCGGCGATTGCTTCCTCGATGACGGCCGTGTTTCGCGGGTCCAGGTCCGAGGTCGGCTCGTCGAGCAACAGGACGTCCGGGTCGTAGGCCAGCGCGCGGGCGAAGGAGACACGTTGGGCCTCGCCGCCCGAGAGGGAGCCGGCGTGTTGGTCCATCTTCTCGGTCAGGCCAACGATATCGAGGGACTCGCAAACGGCGTCGGCGGTGCCGTTCGCCCCGACGAGCGAGCGGAGTTCGCTACGGAACCGTTCGCCCCACGACCTGCGGATGCGAAGCCCGTATTCGACGTTGCGGGCGACCGACCCATCGAAGAGGCTGGCCTCCTGAAAGACCATCCCGATACGGCGGCGCAGCGACAGCCGCTCGGTTTCGTCGGCGGTCCACACGTCCGTTCCGTCGAAGGTGACGGCCCCGTCGTCCGGTTCGAGCGACAGCGCGAGCATCCGGAGCAGCGTCGTCTTGCCGACGCCCGAGGGGCCGATGACGGCGACGACCTCGCCGGGTTCGATGTCGATAGAGACGTTTCGGAAGACGGCTTCGTCGCCGTAGGCCTGTGTAACGTCGGTCGCACGGAGCATCAGCGCTGGACCCCCTGGTCGCCGAAGCGGACGACGATGGCGTTGATGGTCAACACGAGGACGACCAAAATCGCGCCGAGCACCATCGCGGTCTCGTACTGGCCCTGCCGGGCTTCGAGTTGGATGGCGGTCGTCAGCGTCCGGGTCTTCGAGACGCCATCGGCGCTCGTGATGTTGCCGCCGACGATGAGGACGGACCCGACCTCGCTGATGGCGCGGCCGAACCCGGCCAGGATGGCCGTCGCGATGCCGTACCGCGCCTCCTTGATGACGACGAGCGCCACGTCGAGTCGCGTGCCGCCGAGGACGTGGGCGGCATCGCGGACGTTCTCGTTCACGCTCGTGATAGCTGCGAGACTGATGGCCGTAATCGGCGGCGTCGCGAGGACGAACTGCGACATGATCATCGCCTCTTTGGTGAAAATCAGGTTCAGCGACCCGAGCGGTCCCTGATTGGAGACCGCAAACAGGACCACGAGGCCGACGACGACGCTGGGAAAGCCCATCCCTGTGTTGATGACCGACTTCACGAACTGCTTGCCGGGGAAGTCGGTAAAGCCCATCACGATGGCGACTGGGATGCTGAACAGCGTACTCAGCGTCACGGCGATGAGGCTCACGTACAGCGAGACGTAGATGATGCTCGCGACGTAGCCCTCCCGAAACGGGAGGTCGAGGAAGGCCGGCAGTAGCTGTAGCGCCGAATCGAGCGGCACGGTCACTCGTCGGAGGAGTCGCTACTCCAACCTTCCGGAACGTACTGTTGGAAGTTCGGGTCCTCGGAGACGGCCTCGGGGAAGAACAGCTGTTCGCCGTTCATCTGGTAGTTCGAAATGGCCTCCTGTGCGCCGGGGCTGGTAATCCAGCCGATGTAGGCCATCGCGAGGTCGTAGTTGGCGTTGTCGTGGACGCCGGGGTTGACCGCCATGATGCCGTAGGGGTTCGCGAGGATTTCCGGGCCGTCCTCGATGGGGCCCTGTACGAGGATGGTGAGGTCGATTTCGGAGCGCTGGGAGATGAAGGTCCCGCGGTCCGAGAGAGTGTAGGCGCCCTGCTGGTTGGCGATGTTCAGCGCCTCGCCCATCCCGCTGCCGGTCTCCTGATACCAGTCGCCGCCGGGTTCGGTTCCCGCCGCCGCCCAGAGGTTGCGTTCCTTGGCGTGGGTCCCGGAGTTGTCACCACGGGAGACGAACGGCGCTTCCGTGTCGGCGATGGCGTCGAGCGCCTCGGTCGCCGAACTCATCCCCTGAACGCCCGCCGGGTCGCTTTCGGGGCCGACGATGACGAAGTCGTTGAACATCAGGTCCCGGCGGTTGATGCCGTAGCCGTTGCGCATGAACTCGTCTTCGAGGCCGCGGGCGTGGACCATCACCACGTCCGAATCGCCGTTGCGGGCCGATTCGAGGGCCGCGCCGGTCCCCTGTGCGACGGCGTCAACGGTCACGCCGTACATCTCCTCGAAGTCGGGATGAATCTCGTCGAGCAGCCCCGTGTCGTAGGTGCTCGTCGTCGTCGTAAGCGTCAGCGTCTCGCCGGCTACGTCCGGTTGGTTGCCGCCGGCGCCGTTGCCGCCGATGGCCTGTCCACACCCCGCCACGCTCGTGAGCGTCCCCGCGCCCACCGCCGCGATGAACTGTCGCCGTTGTATCGGCATGGGAACACCGATGGGCCCATCCCAATTATACTTTCCGTCCCTCATGTAACCAAAGAGGGTTACTCTTCCGTAGGCGGTAATCGAAATTATACATGGGTAAAAGCGTATTTTGGGCTACTATTCTACGTATTCGGGGTGTAGTACGAAACCTTGGATGTAAGCTATAATTGGTTACAAAGGTCGGTTCGAGTTCTCCGATACCTCGCTCACACGTCCTTGCGGTGTCCGTGATGGCCGCCCCGAAAAGGCATGCAGACAGGCACGCAAACGTTCCGAATCTAAAAGAGGCTGAGGTCGCCCGTTACCTTGTCGACGACGTTCTCCGGGCCGGGTCCGACCGCGAGCGCGGTGACGGTGCCGGGTTCCAGTTGCGTGTGGCCGGCGTCACGAACCAGCGCGTAGGGCAGTCCTTCACGCCGGGCCTTGTCGGCGAGTTCCTGTAACTGCGATTCGCTTTTGCCTTTCAGGACGATTTTCTTCTGACCGCCGGATTTCCACGACGATTGGGTACTGGAATCGGCGTCCTCGTAGGCCTGCAGCGAGGCGTGTGCGACCTGTGCGGCGAGTTTACCTTTCCCCATCCCAACGTCGGTGCGGGCGACGATGGCCTGTTTCATACTACGGACTGGGCGGGTGACGGACAAAAACCGGGCGGTTACCGTGCCGTCGCTCGACGATACTGGAGGTTTATACCGCTTGGCGGGCAAGCCAGGCGCGATGGCCCTCCACGCCCTCCGGGACCTGCTCGTGTCCCCGAGAGACTTCTTCGAATCGCGCCACCCGCAAACGCTCGTCTGGCCCGCTATCGGTGCTATCCTGCTGGTGGCAGTCGTCACCGCCGTCGGCCTGTGGGCGGTGATGCAACTCGCGCTCGCGGACCTCCCGCCCGAGGGGCGCGACGCGTTCCAGCGGGTGTTCGGCACCGTCGTCGTCCTCCTTCCGATTATCATGCTTATCAGTTGGGCCATCATCGCCGGCGTCGTCCACCTTCTCGTCCGTGGCGATGCCGAGGCGGCGACCTACGGCCGGACGTTCGGTATCGTCGGCCTCGCGGCCCTCCTCGAAATCCCCGCGACCGTTATCGGCTTCGCGCGGGCCTACATGCTGTTCGCATCGGTGTCGTTTTCGGACCCCCAAGTGGCACAGCGACAAATCGAAACAGCATCAGGCGGCGGCGACCCGCTTGTGTTGCTCGTCTGGGTTCTCGTGACGCTCTGGAAAGGCTACGTCTGGAAGGAGGGGCTGATCGGTGCCTACAACCTCCCAAGCGACAGCGCGACGCTGGCCGCGGCCGCCGCCGTCGCCATCTCGCTTCTCATGGTGTTCTTCGGTTAACTCGCATCGTGGACCTTTAAGCCCCTGAAGCCCCCCTCTCAGGGCATGATACTCTCCGATGCGGACATCCGCCGTCGCCTGACGGACGGCGACCTCGTCGTCGAACCTCTCGACGACCCCGAGTTGCAGATTCAGCCCGCCAGCATCGACCTCCGACTCGGCCGGGAGTTCCTGGAGTTCCAGCGCACCAACATCCCCTGTATCCACCCCAACAGCGAACAGGAGGTCGACGAGTACGTCGACGAGACCTACGTCGAGGAAGGCGAGGACTTCATCCTCCATCCCGGCGATTTCGTCCTCGGGACGACCAAGGAACGCGTCGAAATCCCGGCGGACCTCATCGCCCACGTCGAGGGCCGGTCGTCGCTCGGCCGGCTCGCGGTCGTCGTCCACGCGACGGCGGGCCTCTGTGACCCCGGCTACGAGGGTCAGATCACGCTCGAGTTGTCGAACCTCGGGACCGCGCCGGTCGCGCTGACGCCCGACATGCGCATCTCGCAGTTGACCTTCACCGAACTGAAAAACCCCGCCGAACGGCCCTACGGCGCCGAGCGCGGGTCGAAATATCAGGGACAGGCCGGGCCGCAGGCCTCCCGCATCCAGTCGGATGAGGAGTTCGGCGGCGAGCAACTGGACCGATGAAGTTCATCGAAGAGGTCGTCGTCGAGGAGTTCCTCCCGACGTTTCGGGCGATGCTCGCAGGGGAGTTGCGCGACCGGGACCGCACCCAAAGCGAGGTCGCCGAACTGCTCGGAATCAGCCAGAGCGCCGTCTCGAAGTACGCCCACGGCGAGGTCGAGACCAACGACGTCCTCGCCGAGGACGACCGGGTCGTCGAGTTGGTCGACCGACTGGCCGACGGCCTCACCTCCGGCGACATGACACGCGTGCAGGCGCTCGTCGAGACCGAGGTACTCATCCGGAAACTGGAGCGCGGCGACGTGCTCGCTCGCCTCCACGAGGAGGCCTTCCCGCCGCTTGCCGACTACGAGGGCGCGCTTGATATCCACGACCCCGAAAGCGAACTGCGGACGGCCGAACGCGTCCGGTCGTCGGTCCGCCGCGGCGTCCGGACCCTCGAAACCATCAGCGGCTTCGCGGCGCTCATCCCGGCGGTCGGTTCGAATCTCGTCGAGGCGTTGCCGGACGCGAAGGGCATCGACGACGTCGCCGCCGTTCCCGGCCGAATCCTCGATATCAAAGGGCGGGCGACGGTTCCCAGCGACCCCGAGTTCGGTGTCTCCGAACACGTCGCCTCGGTTCTGCTGGCGGCCCGGAGCGGCGGCCACGACGCCCGCGCGGCACTGAACGTCCGCTACGACGAGGACATCATCGGGAAACTCGAGGCGGCGGGCTACGAGACCGTCGAGTTCGACGCCGAGGCGGACGTCGGGACGGCGATTGCCGACGCGCTGGCCGACGAGTCGAACCCCGACGTCCTCTATCAGACCGGCGGGTTCGGTATCGAACCCGTCTGCTACATCCTCGGTGCCGACGCCTCGGCGGTCGTCGGGACCGTCCGCGATATCGTCTGATGGCTATCGCCGAGTTCTACGGCCGCTGGGCCGACTGCTACGACCGCATCGCGACCGCACCCGGTGTCGGCCGCTGGCGTCGCGCGGCCGCCGCGGCCGTCGCCTCGCCCGGCGACACCATCGTCGAGATGGGCTGTGGAACCGGCGCGAACCTCCCGTATCTCCGTGAACGGGTCGGCCCCGAGGGCCACGTTATCGGCCTCGATATCACGCCCGAACTGCTCGACCGGGCGCGGAGACGCGCTGTGGAATACGACAACGTCGAGGTGCTGCGGGCCGACGCGACGCGGCCGCCGTTCGGTGGCGGCGATGGGACCAACATTGACGCTATCGTCGGCAGTTTCGTCTGCGGGATGTTCGAGGACCCGGCGGCCGTCGTCGGCGACTGGTGTGACGTCGTGGGAACCGGTGGCCGCATCGCATTGCTCGAAGCCACGGCGACCGACGAGTTGCTGGGTCGGCCGCTGAACCCGCTTTTCAGGGCCTTCACCGCTGTCGGAGCGCCCGGGACGGACGCTTGGGACGTACTCCGAGCGCCGTTCAGAGGTGTCGACACCGTTCTCTCGGAGCGAGTAAGCGCGGCACAGAGCGTCCTCGCTGACCGGACGGTCGAGCGACGCCACGAGACGTTCGCGCTCGGGTTCGTCGACCTGCTGTCCGGCCGCGTTCGCTAACGTTTTCGGCCGAGCGCGCTACCGGGTGGTATGGACCGACGCGTACTCGCCGGTGCGGCGGCGACCTGTTTCGTCTTCGTCGGCGCCGCCGTCGCCGATTTCTTCCTTGCCGACGGCTTCGCGCCCCTCGTCCTGCTGGCCGGCCTCGCCGGGGGGCTGGTCGCCGGCCTGCTGTCGGCTTCCCCGGGCCACCTCGGTGCGGGCGCTCTGGCCGGCGGCTACGGCGCCGCGGCGGGCTTTCTGGCCTTCCTCGTGGTCGGTGTCGTCCAATCGGTCGTCAGCGGCGATTTCGGCGTACTCCTGCTCGGGTTCCGGACGCTGCTCATCGCGCTCCTGCTGGTGCCGGTTCATGCGCTGTTGGGGGCGATGACGGCACCGCTGGGCGTTCGGATTCGGCGGGCCGCGGGACTTGAGACCTCGCTGCCGGAGTAGACGCTTGGACGCTTAGACGCTGCCATCCGGTCGCGGGAGCGCGCGCTGCTCCCGCGAGGGGACGAGGAAGTTCCCGCGGTGTTTGACGAAGATGTAGCGGAGGATGCCGTTGTTGACCCGTTGGCGGATGGCCGGCGTTTCGGCGACGACGTCGGCGGCGTTCATCGCCTCGCGGACCTCCTCGAAGGTGGAGATGCCCTGCTGGAGGCTCGGGAAATGGAGGCTGGCGACGCCCTCGTCGGTGGATTCGACGTGGCGGCGGACCGTCCGGATGTTGCCCTCGTCGTCGCGGTTGGCCGCGGCCATCTTCTGAGCGTGGCCGATGGCGCCGTGGTCGTTGGCTTCCCCGACGAGGCTCTCGATGTCCTCGGGAACGACGCCGCTGTTGTCGCCGAGGTTGTCGCCGACGCCCTCGACGTCGCCGACCAGACGGGTGCTGAACAGTTTCTTGACCATGCTGTCGTGGTCGTTGTCGCCGTACCAGCGGCCGAGGCGCTGCTGGAGGTGGCTGACGTGCTTCGTCGTCCCGCCGGCGAAGGGGCCGTCCTCGATGGTGACGTACTCCTCGGTGGCCTGGTTGCCCCGGAAGCCGGCGTCGAAGCCCATGAACAGTTTGGCGGCCTCCGGCACGTCGGCGTCCTCGGGAATGCCGTCGACTTCGTCGGCGCGTTCGGCGGGCATCCCTTTGCCGATAAAGCCCGTTCGCCGCTCGGCGACCGTTCCGGGGAAGGCAACCGCGTCGATGCCGTTGGCCGTCTCGCCGTCGCCGAAGAGGGCTTCTTCGGCCTCCAGCACGACGTCCGCGCGGTCGGAGGCCACCTGCAGGAGAGCGTCCTGCGTGTCGAAATCGGGGCTTTCGAAATCCGAGAGCGCGCGCGGTTCGGGGAGGTCGACGCCCTCGGGGGCGGCCCCGTAGCGCTGGAAGTAGGCCGGCGAGTAGCCGATGGAGTAGAGCAGGCCGGCCGACGAGCGCTCGTAGGCCCGGTCGAGGACCGAAAGCGCCTCGTCGACGGCCGCTCGCGTCTCGTCGCTCGGTTCGCCCGACTCGTCGAGGTCGATATAGAGGAAGGCGTGGTGCTGCGGCAGGACTGGGTTGCCGTGCTCGTCGGTGGCCATCGCATCCCGCCACGCGTGCTGGCGGGCGGGGAGGGTCGAGGGGTCGTCGACGCCCTCGGGGACCGGCTCGTCGGTTATATCGAGGCAGGCCGAAAGTCCCGCGGTGCCGCCGACTGCAACGGCGGCCTTCAGGAAGCGTCGGCGGGTCGGCGTGTACCGACGTGTCATTGGTCGAAGTTGGTCGCCGAGGAGGATGGGCGTTTTGGTCCGCGAACGGCTTACCCGTACCGGGCGGCGTGGGCTTCACAGAACGGCGAACCCTGCAATTGCGCCGCGAGCAGTTCCGGCTGTCGGTGGGCGTTATACAGCCGGCAATCGGAGTCCTCGCAGAACGCCTCGCCGGTTTCGAGGTAGTGGTAGGCAGCCAGCACGGCGCCTTTCAGGGCGTCGGTCGTTCGGGGGTCGTCGGCGACGAGGAAGTCCCCCTCG